>NZ_JALGBR010000002.1:0-353866 GCF_022808535.1 Acinetobacter sp. NIPH1876 | reverse complement strand
ATGTGACCATTACGGTGGATACATCACCAGCTGACTTGATTGGTGCAATCACAGTACCAGACGACTTAAACGGTGACGGCATCTTGAATGCGACTGAGTTAGGTACAGATGGTAGCTTCGATGCACGTGTGGCATTGGGACCAGATGCAGTGATTGGTACGGTGGTGACTGTGAACGGTAATACCTTCACGGTGACTGCAGCAGATCTAGTGAATGGCTATATCACAGCAGCAGTTGCAGTCTTGGCTGATGGCTCATTAGCGATTCATGCAGAAGCAGTCGATGCACAGGGCAATATTGATAGCGCTAATTCATCAATCAATATTGATACTACACCTCCAGATATCAACACTGCTGCGATTGCGATTGATTTAATTACTGGAGACAATGTTCTCGATGCAATTGAAGCATCTGGTCAGGTAACGATTACAGGTACATTGACGATTCCAACTGATGCGGTAACGACTACAGTTCAAGTGACTGTAAATGGTATAGATTACACTGCAAATGTTGATTTGCTTACCAATACATGGAGTATTGGAGTACCAGGTGGTCAACTTGCGCTAGATGCTGATCTAACCATCCAAGCAACAGCAACCTTTACCGATGCGGTTGGTAATAGTAGCAATCTTCAAGGTACGCAAACTTATACGCTTGCAAGCAGCTCGATTATTGCCTATGACAACTTTGATACAGCAGTTCTTGCTCCTCAACCATTATTGGTACAGGACGATGCGGCGCTCGGTAGTAAAACATATTTAGCACTTGTTTCACTCGCTGGACTTGATTTACAGATAGGTTCGGAAGCCATTAGTTTTAGCGTTGCAGCAAATAATGAAGGTAATGCAACATTTACCTATAGCGCGCTGATTGGTGTGAATGCACTGGCTGATTACTCACTTGTGGTTCAGAAATTGGATCCAGTGACTGGTCAGTGGACTTCGGTGTATGGTGGTGGTCAAGCCGATATCATCAAACTGACTTTATTAGGTTCTACGCCTGGTGTAGCTCTAGATGGTCTTGAGGAAGGTCAATATCGTGCATTCATGACCTATACAGGCCTTGCAGGTATCGGCTTACTTGGTACCTTAACTGCGACAATGGATATCTACGATACCACTCAAATTGGTGGATTCTATACAGAAACTGCCACTGGTAATGTGATTTCAGATATTAATGATAGTGGTCAGGTCGATGTGGTCACACCAACAACTGTTATTCATACAGTCAATAATCAAGCTGTATTAGCAGATGGTACTGTGATTACTGGTACCTATGGTACTTTGGTCATTAATCTTGATGGTTCATATGTCTATACACCGAACTCAGCTGCGGCAGGGATTGGCCAAGTCGATCACTTTACCTATGTCTTAAGAGATTCAGCAACGGGTGATCTAGCTCAAGCGACATTGAACATCCAATTAAGCTCTGTGAAAGCAGCAGATAACCTTGCTGTTGCAGAAATTAATCCAGAAGCCTTGTTGGTTGCCGATGATGTTGCACTAGGTAGTGCAAGTTATCTAGCCGCAGTTTCTCTGGCTGGATTGAATTTACAACTGTTAGGTAATGCCACAATTGCATTTAATGTCGATGCAGATCGTGAAGGAACTGCAACATTTACATTCAGTGGATTACTGACTGCAAATGTCTTGAGTGATTATTCATTAGTTGTTCAAAAATACGATGCAACGACAGGACAATGGGTCTCTATCGGAGGCACTAATCCACAGGCGACATTGGTTGATCTATCCCTCATTGGTGGGGTGGCAACTGCAGTGATTGAAGGTCTGGAAGCAGGTCAATATCGTGCCTTTGTCGGTTATGAAGGCTTGTTGGGTGTTGGCTTAGGTGGAACATTAACAGGTACAATGGATGTTTATAATCCATATGTGATCGCTGGATATTCAGTTGATCCTATCTCTGGTAACGTCATTAAAGATGTTGGTCTAAATGGTGCTGTTGATGCAGCAAGTCACAATGCCATTATCTCAATGGTGAATAGTGATCCAGTAAGTGCAACAGGTACAACGACCGTTGTAGGTACTTATGGTACTTTGGTCATTGATCAACATGGTAACTATACCTACACACCAAATGCCAATGGATTAAATCTTGGTAAAGTTGATGAATTTACCTATACCTTAAAAGATCCAGCGACAGGTAATACTTCACAAGCTATTCTATATGTTCACTTGGATAGTAGTAGTGTCGATATGACTTGGAATCCAGCAGATCCATCTCAACCTGCTGTGATTACTGGTCCAGTACCTGTAGATGCAATGGATAACGTTGCGTCAGCTGAGATTGATCTGGTTTATCCAACGACCACTCAGTTCTTTGATAATGCAATCAGCTACAGCTGGTTACTCGGTGTTGGTGGTCTTGTGATTGGGGCTAAAGAGGGTACAGCACAGTTCACGGTTGCCCCTGGGCATGTCACAGAAGCAATCTTCGCTGTGAACTTTGGTTCAGTTGCCACAGTTGTCGATGGTTTACATGTGGTGTTAACTCGAGTTAATCCAGATGGTACGCGTACCGTGATTGCGGATAGTTCTAATGCGGGCATCCTTGATTTACTCGGTATCTTTGGTTCTGAAGTGAAATTCAAAGTGGATAACCTTGGTGCGGGTACTTATGAATTGTTTATGGAGAGTAATACACTTCTTACAGCGCTTGGTAACGTCACTGCTGATATCACCTTGAATCATGGTGACATTACTCAAGTACCGACATTGGTGGTAGATCCAATCACAGGCAATGTGCTCGCAGATAATAATTCAGGTGTGTATGGCCCTGGCTATACCCCAGACTATATTACGACCACAACGGTTGTGACTTCGGTGACAGCTGAAAATGGTAATACAGCGGGTGTAAGCACAGGCTTAGCGACTGTTATTGTCGGTGCATACGGTAGCTTAACCATTAACTCAGATGGTAGCTATAGTTATCAAGCGACTGCGAATACTCTGAATATTGGTAAAGTAGATAGCTTTACTTATACCGTGGTCGATCCTGTCACAGGTCGAACTGATACTGCAAACTTACATATCCAAATTGGTTCGCCAGATGTGGATATTAATTGGAATATTGCTAACCCTGGCGCAGATGCTGTTATCCCTGCACCAGTCGCGAATGCGGATAGCAATGATGCAACGATTAGCATGAAACAAGTCACTGATGCGGCTGTGGATGTATCAGTTCCAAATCCATCAGTAACTTTGATTGGTAGTCGTACCGTGAACTCTGATTCATTTACTGTAGCAGCGAATACAGTCAATGATGTTGCAATTAAGGCCTTCCTCCAATCAGGTCTAGGAGTTGGACCTACTGTAAGTTATGTGATTCAAAAATCTAATGATAATGGTGTAACGTGGGTGAATACAGTGTATTCAGGTTCAAAAACTGCGTTGGCTTCTTTAGGTTTAGGCGGTACGATTCTAAATGAAGAAGTTTCTCATCTAGAAGCAGGTCTGTATAGAGTGTCATATACACTGACAACAATTGCTGTCGGTTCGGTCACTATTGATACGCAAGTATCTACTGCTGTGACACATCTAAATCAATATACACCAGACAGCTTAACAGATTGGATTCATGGCAATATCTTGTTAGGCGATACAACAGGTGGAGTGGCAGATATCAAAGATGCTTCGCAATTGTATGTGGAAGTATCACCGGGCAATTACCAAATTGCAGCAGGTCAAGCAATCAATACAGGTGAAGGTACATTGTATCTTTACAATGATGGTTCGTATTACTACAAAGCATTTGATAGTGCAGCGAATGCAACCTTTGATTCGATTAACTACAAACCGGTCTCTGTGACTGGTGCTGAGTCTACCAGCACGTTAACGATTCATTTGAGTCAAGAGTTGAATAGCCTTGCAGTCAGTACTTCTGCAAATGATACCTTCACACTTGGTAATGGCTCGGATACCTTGATTTACAATACGCTCACTGCAGCGAATGTGGTAAATGCAACAGGTGGTAATACCACAGGTGGTGGTGTGGATACTTGGACAGACTTCCATTTAGGTAATGTGGCAACTGATAGTCAAGCAGACAAGATTGATATTAGTAACTTATTACTCGGTACGCCAAATAGCTTAACGATTGGTTCGTATGTATCGGTTAACTATGATGCTTCGACTCAAAGTGCGACTATTAGTGTAGATCGTGATGGTTTAGGTCTTACTTATTCAAGTACTCAGTTGTTGACGATTCATTTAGATCACCCGACAGCAACATTGACACTGAATGATTTACTGAATAATGGACAAATCATTTACTAATTCAAATCCTTCACTTTAAAAAAGAGAACCTTCGGGTTCTCTTTTTCATTTTGAGAAGATCATAAAAATATGTGATATGGTGTGTAAAACACTTAAAAATTCTAAAAACCAAAGATATGAGCATTACAACGATTTCAGCACTTGAACAATTGACACATTTGCTGAGTGAACACTTTTTTAAGCAGGTACAGCCGCATATTGATGTGTCTAAAGCGGTGATTTTCTGTTCCTATGGAGAACACACGCAACGTTGCCAAGTCTGGAATTCAGCCTGCTCAGATTTTGCTGATATTCAAATGCAATTATTAAATTTTCTTGAGCAACACATCGCTGTAACTGAAAAGCTGCCTACATTTCTAAAATTTGATATTGCCTTTCATATCCAACAAGAAAATTGGCAAAATCTTGAACAGACTTTAAAAAACCAATTCCATAATAATCATTATCGGAAAGGAATCAGTTTCGATGCGGATTTTAACTGTTGTTTCTTAGAGCAAGAGTTATATGGCAGAGCGATTATTCGTGCGCTGAGCTATAACAGCCCTAATTTTCTTGATGAAAAAAACTTAAATAATAGCCTTTTAAGAAAATATCCGAATCAGCAACACAACATCAAAATTAAGGAACTTCAACAGCTGTGGACGTTTGATACTTATGCTGTGATTTATGAGGCAGGGCAGTTGATTCCTTTGCACAGTCAGTTCACTGAAAATGGTGTGCGTTATCTACTGGAACCGAAAAAGCAGCATTTTAAAAAAATGATTGCAGGGAATGCGCAATTTCTCTATCAGCAAATCCAGCAGGATGGGCGATTCGCTTATGGTTTTTTCCCCGCCTATGATCGTGAAATCCGAAGCTATAACACAGTTCGGCATTGTACCTCGGTGTATGCCTTGCTCGAAACTTTAGCAATTCAATCACATCACGTTTTTATCGAAAAAATTCAGTTGGCGATTGATTATGCTTTGCAGCATTTCTATATCGAGAAACAGGCGAACTTGGCCTATATGCTGGATGGCAATGAAGCCACTGGTCTAGATGAAATCAAGTTAGGTGCCAATGCCGCCGCAATTTTAATGCTCACAAAGTATGAGGAAATCACAGGGGATCAGTGCTATTTGGAGCACGCACAGGCCTTAGCCAATGGAGTTTTATCGCTGGTCAATGATGCAGGTGAAACCACACATGTACTGCATTACCCAAGCTATGAGATTAAAGAGAAATTCCGCATCATTTATTATGATGGCGAAGCAGCCTTGGCCTTATTACGTCTTTATCAACTTCATGCAGAGCAAAAATTACTGCAAACCGTCAAATGCATGTTTGAACGATTCATTGAAAAAAAATATGATCGTTATCATGATCACTGGCTCAGCTACTGTAGCAATGAGTTGACCAAAATTTGCCCCGAAGAAAAATATTTTCAGTTTGGTCTGAATAATTATTTAAGGCATCTGGTATTTATCCGTAACCGTAAAACGGCCTATGCCACTTTGTTGGAAATGATGATGGCAGCTTACCAAATGGTTCTCCGAATTCGAGCACTGGGTTTAGGACATTTGTTCGAAAAGGCACAATTTGAAGATTTAAAAAAGTTGATTGAGTTTCGGGCTGAGTTTCAGCGCACAGGATTTTTCTATCCAGAAGTGGCCATGTATATGGCACGACCAGATAAAATCTTGAATGCCTTCTATGTACGGCATGATCGTTTCCGTGTACGGATTGATGACCAAGAACATAATCTTTCAGGTTATGTTGCTTATGTTCAGCACTTTGAAACGGAAGTTTGAGGGTGAAATTGATGAGTACACCTCAAGAAATCAAAATCATCAGCCAGATAGGCAATCAAGACTTTCAATCTCCTGTTTGGCAGACAGAAATTGTAGGGGATTGCTCTGCTTGGATTTTATTGTATTTAGCTTTAGAGGCGGTGGTTGAAGGTCGGTTATTACTTGAAGATGGGATAATTATTGATGCGAATTTCCAAGCGAAGCAAAGTGATCAGCCTGATTTGATCTGGAATTCAAGCAATTCCGTTTTACAGTTATTGCAGTATCTCAGTTTTAGCCCAAACAATGCTGCACAACAGCTGCTGGGTTGCCACCTGTTTGAAAATTGGCAACAGGCAGAAATTGAAATCGCCAGTAAGGCAGAGCAGTTTGGATTGAACATTCAGTATCAATCTGTTGCGACCAAAAATACCCTGCAAAAACTCTATGGTTTGGCTGAATCCATCTTTAATCTGCCGATCGAATTGCTGAAGCAGATTTTTGTAAAAGTACTCAAGATCAATGGGCAGGAGATTGCTCCGATCCATTCATTATCTAGCTGTACACAACTGGATGCAGTGATTTATTTGACAGATCAACGTCGAGATAACTTTTTTTCTTATCGTCATGAAAATCAGAGCTTAGGTATTTTTCTACTATTAGATCAGCTACATCGAATTGATCATTTAGCCCCGTATTATCATTATTTTCAACAAGGGCTATTGCCAACTAAACAGCTGCAAGCCAAAACTGAATGGATCAATATTCTTGGCGATACTTATTTGGGTGAGTTCTATACCGAAAAAAGAAAAAACAAAGGTATAGAGGATGCTTTGCAACGTTATGGTTATCGCCATTCTTTTGAAGCAATTAAACAATTTTTTGGCCCAGATGATATTAATATTGCCAATTTAGAAGCGGTTTTCAATCTTGAAGAGAATTCAATTTTAGCAGGCAGAAAAGCCTATATTTTGGGGGCAAAAGCTCAGGAAACTTTAGCTGAATTTAATCGTATTCATCTCAATACTTTGTGTTTGGCCAATAATCATTTAAAAGACTATGGTGAAGCCAGTCTAAAACATACTTTAACTCAGTTAGCGCATGCCAAGATTGATGTTATTGGGGCAGGTGAGAACCAACAACAGGCACATCAATGTCTAGAAATTAAAAATGATCAGGAGCAATGTCTGGCTATTTTTAATGGCTATTGGCATAGAAGACCAGCCTATCAGGAGTATGATTTTTATGCTCTCGGTAACAGTGCTGGGGTAGCCTGTCTCAATGCGATTTTATTCGAACAGCTGATGCAATATCGTTTGGCACATCCAACCCATAAAATTATAGTGATTTGTCATTGGGGTGTGGATTTTAAATCGATCCATCCTGAGCAAGAAAAACTGGCCAAGGTCCTGACTCAGATTGGGGCTGATGTGGTGATTGGCCATGGCGCTCATACCCTGCAACCAATTCAATCCATTTATCAAAAGCCAGTCATCTTTGGCATTGGCAATGGGGTATTTAATAGCAATGGTCATTTTGAAAAATATCAGGCCTTACCCTACGGGGCTGTGGTACGCATCAATTTAAAAGAATCCCGATTAAAACTCTATCCGATTTATACCCATAATCAGAAAACCTTTTGGCAACCGCATAGTGTTGATGAACTACAATTTGAACAAGCGAAAACCTTATTGACCCATCAATTAGATCCAGAAAATTACAGTGTGGGGCAGGATGATTTAGGCCATTATCTACAGTTCACCTTTTAAGGATATTGGTTGTAATTGTTGAGCATGATATTCAGCTGTTCTTTGTTAAATCCCAGATTACGTAAGCCTCCACTGCCTAAGCGACAATCATAACTGCTCATAATATTGGTTGGCGTGGTTTTGGTGGCTTTAGGTGAACAAACATGGCTGAGACCGAAGGCGTGTCCCATTTCATGGATACTGGCAGCTTGGGTTTGGTAATTCAGACGTTGCCAATCAATCAAAATAAATGGTTGTCCTTGATTGCGGAATCCCCAACTGGTGATATCAGCATCTTTTAATTTTTCACCATAAGAATCATAAATAATAAACAGCACTTCTTTGCTCTTTCGGCGAGGGAAGCAAGTTCTGACCGCACTTGGCAGATTGTCTGGAACAATTGCTTTCGCTTGGCTTAATTGGTTGGCGAGATCACATTTGCGTTTACTAAAATCTTGATAGGAATAATAACGATGAATTTTAAACTTAAAGATTTTTTGATTATTTTCATCGACAAAGTATTGGTTCAAGATCGCCAGTTCTTTATACATTTGTGCTTTACGATCTAGGGCTTTTACTTCTGGACGATTGCTGGTCACAATAAAACTGACATTGACCACAGGTAAATGGTCTGCATCTAGCGGATACTGATACGGTAATTTTTTTATCGGGGCTTTTTGAGTGGTACAAGATGCACTAAAGATCAGACATAATAGCGTCAGGGCAGTGATTTTTAACCGCATTTTTTGTTCTCTCAAATGGTCGCGTTTTAATTATTGTAAAGCTAGCTTTTCGCATGATTTTGATTATCTTAGCAGATTTTTGGAGCTTGTATGGTGCAAGATACCAATGAACTACATCGGCAAATTTTAGAAGTGATTGCCTTGATTCCTTATGGAAAAGTGGCAAGTTATGGACAAATTGCCAAATTGGCTGGTTTACCCAAACATCCACGTTTAGTGGGTTATGTACTCAAGCATTTAGATAAAGACAGTGAAATTCCTTGGTATCGTGTGATTAACTCACAAGGAAAAATCAGTGTGACCCGAATCAATGAGAAAGGTGAAAATGTTCAGCAATGTTTATTAGAAGCAGAAGGGGTGTATTTATTAAATGGCAAGGTCAGTTTAAAAATATTTGCTTGGCAGCCTTAAATCGTTTTGGACAGATCAGAATTAATATTGAAATTAATTTACGGTTTATTTACAATCTGGATACATAAAGTTACATTGAAATAATTTTGGTATTTAAATGAAAAAACTGTCTGTTATTTTCGGGGTTGTCGCACTGAGTTTATCTGGATGTGCAAGTATTATCTCGGGTAAAACCCAAACCATGACTTTCCAAAGTACGCCAGAACTTAGTGATATTACGATTTTAAATCGTGATGGCAAGAAAATCCATGTTGGAAAAGCACCTGTAACCGTGAGCCTGAATCGTGGAGCCGGTTTCTTTGTTCCTGAAAGATATACAGTTATCTTTGAAAAAGAAGGTTATGAAAAGAAAGAAATCAAAGTTACTTCGAGCATGAATGGTTGGTACATCGGGAATATTTTATTTGGTGGGGTAATTGGCTTGTTAATTGTCGATCCTGCGACAGGGGCGATGTATAGTTTAAATACAAAAGATACCAATGTTGTTCTAAATAACTTAAAGAAAGAAAATCTTCAAGCCAATGCTCAATCATTAACAATCGTTTCTACAAATGTGCTTTCTGAAGAAGTTTTAGAAAAAGCAAAACCAATTCAATAAAAAGCTTAGTAATAAAACAATTAAAAAGCATGATAAATATTTATCATGCTTTTTAATATATCTAAATGATTAATATGAATTATCAACGCACAATTAATACTGGAATGTGGCTTTCTGCTAAAACTTTCTGTGCCACACTACCGAGTACAAATTGTTTAAAACCTGTGCGGCCATGAGAACCCATAATAATCAAATCTGCACCTAGGTTTTGCGCTGCACCAATAATTTCCTGATGGACTGAAAAACCTTCCAGAATTTGGGTTGCAACGGTCAGACCGTGTTCTTCAAATTTTTGCTCAGCTTTCGTTAAATTCTCTTGAACATAACCTCTGACACGTTCAATCAAATCATTGCTTTGTCCCATACGAATATAGGCATCTGCAAGATAAGGATCTAAGGTCATCACTTCGACAACCGTCAGTTCACTGTTTAAGGCTTTGGCCAGTTGTGCTGCTTCTCGAATGACATTTGCTGCAATTTCAGAGTCATCGATCGCCACTAAGATTTTTTGATAAGCCATGAGGGATACTCCTTATATTTATGATTTTGAATTGAATTTCGGGATTAAAAATTGTTTAAAATACAGACTATATTTCTATATTAAACCTGTTGTTAAAAAAATAAAACCTAGCATTTTTATAGGGATAGTTATTATTTATAGCATTATGGTTAAGCTTGAAAGAGTTTAAGAATAGATGAAATTTCCATAAAAATAAAAGCATGTATCATCATGATTTATCTATAAAAGCTGGCTTAATTGCACTCAAAGAATTGAATCAGCGCATCCACATCATCCGTCTGTAATTGTTCACGCATTTTTAAAATCTGCTTTTCATCTAAATCATAAAGTTTAAGGGAAAGCAGTTTTTCAATGTCTTGTTCAGGAAAGCGGTATTTGATGACTTTGGCTGGGACACCCCCGACAATGGCATAAGGGGGCACATCTTGGGTGACCACAGCACCTGTTGCTATCACAGCACCTTCACCGAGTTTCACCCCTTGCATGATCATGGCACGGCTGCCAATCCAGCAACCATCGGCTATGACTGTATCACCCGCAGGTTGAAAGCTACGTGTATCAAAAGGAAAGGTTGAAATCCAGTCAGGGCGGTGCAGTTGGTTGCCACCCATCATAATCACGCATTCCGCGCCAAAGCAGACAAAGTTACCGATATGCAGCTGATCAATTGGCTTTTCAGGTGTAGCCGCTTTGTCATGCAGATAACGCACCACACAGCGTTCGAAACCCTGATCCCAGTAAGCTGAATAATAGGAGTAATTGCCTTTGATATGGATATTTGGATTGTTTACTGTTTTAGCAATAAATTCGAACTCGCACCAGTGTTTAACAGGAGAGTTGATTAATGGATCCATATCTAGACAAAATATTAAAAGAAAGCCGTAGCATTATAGCTCTTATATAAGGAGAGAGTGCTAGTAGGAGAAAAATTTCCAAAGCCAAGTAAACAAACGTTGAATTTGATTGGGAAATACAAAGCCTAGAACTGCACAAAGTAGAGCTGTATTCAAAATAATGAGCGCAGAGCTGGTCGTAGAATTCACATGAAACCCCCATGTGATGGCAATCCCAATACCCAGAATAATTCCTGCAATTGCATACATAAATGCACTTATGAGTCGATCTTGCATTCTTTATCTCATTGTTATTGTATTTAGAAATAGAATGCCTGAAACAAAAGAACTCTTCAAATAATGAAGAGTTCTTTAATCACTTAATCAGGTGGATGAATTAGATATATTCCACACTCACAATTTCGTATTCAACTTCACCTTGAGGTGTTTGAATTTTTGCTTCGTCGCCTTCGTTTTTACCTAGAAGACCACGTGCAATCGGTGAGTTCACTGAGATTTTATTGATTTTAAAATCTGCTTCATCATCACCGACGATTTTATAAGTCTTACGTTCTTCGGTATCAAGATTTTCAATCGTTACAGTCACGCCAAAGACAACACGGCCATTTTGCTCAAGTGTTTTGACATCAATTTCTTGTACTGCGCCCAGTTTACCTTCGATATCCTGAATACGACCTTCGCAGAAACCTTGCTGTTCACGCGCAGCATGATATTCAGCATTTTCCTTTAAATCACCGTGTTCACGAGCTTCAGCAATCGCTTGGATAATACGTGGGCGATCCACTGTCTTGAGCTGTTGTAATTCTTTCTCTAAGGCAACCTTGCCTTCGGGAGTCATAGGATAACGTTGCATTATGGTCCCCTCTAAATTGGTTGGGAAAATACAGGATTAAAAAAAGAAAAAGCCCGCCACCGATAAGGTGACGGGACTTTATCGGTAGAGAATTAACCTACAGTTTGTAAATCTTGCAAGCGGTATACATCCATTGGCAATTTCACAGCAAATGCTTGGCAAACTGCTTCTGCACCGTTAATTGTCGTGGTGTAATACACCTTGCCTTGGAGGGCAGCACGACGAATCATGGCAGAGTCATACTGAGCTTGTTTGCCTTCAGTTGTGTTGACAATAAGATGAATTTCACCATTTTTCAAGCGGTCGACAATATGTGGGCGACCTTCGGTCACTTTATTGACGGCTTCGCACTCAATGCCTGCTTCTTTTAATACACGATGTGTACCATTGGTTGCAACAAGCTTAAAGCCATACTCGATCAACTGTTTCGCGATGTTGGCAATGTATTTCTTATCTGATTCACGAACCGATAAGAATGCATGTTTCACTTCGCCTTCAGTTGGTAAGCCAGGTAAACGTTCATTCGAACCAAGAACCGCTTTATAGAATGCTTCGCCAAATGTTTTACCAACGCCCATCACTTCACCTGTAGATTTCATCTCAGGCCCAAGCATTGGATCTACGCCAGGGAATTTAGCGAATGGGAATACTGCTTCTTTAACTGCAAAATGCGTTGGAATGATTTCTTTGGTGAAACCTTGTGATTCCAACGATTGACCCGCCATACAGCGAGCAGCAACTTTTGCTAAAGAGTCACCAATACACTTCGATACGAAAGGAACGGTACGTGATGCACGTGGGTTCACTTCAAGTACATAAATGTCGTTGCCTTTAACAGCAAACTGAACGTTCATCAAACCGATAACGCCAAGTTCTTTTGCCATCGCAACAGTTTGACGACGCATTTCATCCTGTACTTCTTGAGAAAGCGAGTACGGAGGAATCGAACATGCTGAGTCACCTGAGTGAATACCAGCTTGTTCAATGTGCTGCATGATACCGCCGATCACAACGTCTTTACCGTCAGATACGCAGTCCACGTCAACTTCAGTTGCATCGTCAAGGAAACGGTCAAGCAGGACAGGGGCTTCATTCGACGCTTGTACTGCTTCACGAAGGTAACGTTTAAGCTCTTCTTCGTTATAGACGATTTCCATTGCACGACCACCCAATACATAAGATGGACGAACAACCAGTGGATAACCCACTTTAGCTGCTTCTGAAATACCTTCTTCAGCAGATTTTACAATGCTGTTGTTTGGTTGACGAAGTTGAAGACGTTGAATCATTTGCTGGAAACGTTCACGGTCTTCTGCACGGTCAATTGCATCAGGAGATGTACCAATGATTGGTGTACCTGCTTCTTCCAAAGCACGTGCCAATTTCAAAGGTGTTTGACCACCGTACTGTACGATCACGCCTTTAGGCTTCTCGGTACGTACGATTTCAAGTACATCTTCAAGTGTTACAGGCTCGAAGTATAAACGGTCAGATGTGTCATAGTCGGTTGAAACCGTTTCAGGGTTACAGTTCACCATGATCGTTTCATAACCGTCTTCACGCATTGCAAGCGCAGCGTGTACACAGCAGTAGTCAAACTCGATCCCTTGACCAATACGGTTAGGACCACCACCAATCACCATGATCTTGTCACGGTTTGATGGATTCGCTTCACATTCTTCATCGTAAGTTGAATACATGTAAGCAGTACCCGATTCAAACTCGGCTGCACAGGTATCAACACGTTTGTAAACTGGATAGACACCCAAGTTCCAACGTTGCTTACGGAATTGTTTTTGTGAAATACCCATCAAGCCAGCAATACGAAGGTCAGATAAACCTTTGCGCTTGAATGAACGGATATTGTCAGCGTTTAAGTCACCAAAGCCTAAAGTCTTCACTTGTGCTTCAGTTTTAATGATGTCTTCGATTTGGATCAAGAACCAACGGTCGATCTTGGTTGCTTCGAATACGTCGTCTAATGAGAAACCATGACGGAATGCATCCGCAACGTACCAGATACGCTCTGGACCAGGAACTTTAAGCTCTTTTAGGATGATGTCTTTGGCATTGGCAGTACCAGCTTCAACTTTCTCGTCAAAGCCACTAACACCCACTTCAAGACCACGAAGTGCTTTTTGTACAGATTCTTGGAAGTTACGACCAATTGCCATCACTTCACCCACAGATTTCATCTGAGTCGTTAATACTGGCTCAGCTTGTGGGAATTTTTCGAAGTTAAAACGTGGAATCTTAGTGACAACATAGTCAATCGATGGTTCGAAAGATGCTGGTGTAATACCGCCAGTGATGTCATTTTTCAATTCATCAAGGGTATAACCTACGGCAAGTTTCGCTGCGATTTTTGCAATCGGGAAACCTGTTGCTTTAGACGCAAGTGCAGATGAGCGAGAAACACGTGGGTTCATCTCGATCACAACCATACGACCGTCTTTCGGGTTAATACCGAATTGAACGTTCGAACCACCAGTCTCTACACCGATTTCACGAAGAACTGCAACAGAGGCATTACGCATCAATTGATATTCTTTGTCTGTCAATGTTTGCGCAGGTGCAACCGTGATTGAGTCACCTGTGTGTACGCCCATTGGGTCAAAGTTTTCAATCGCACAGACGATGATACAGTTGTCGTTTTTGTCACGAACAACTTCCATCTCGTATTCTTTCCAACCAATTAACGATTCATCAATCAATAATTGTTTGGTTGGAGAAAGATCGAAACCACGTTCACAGATTTCTAGGAATTCTTCGCGGTTATAGGCAATACCACCACCTGAACCACCCATCGTGAATGATGGACGGATGATGACTGGGAAGCCAAAACCTGCTTGGATTGCCAAAGCCTCTTCCATTGTTTCTGCAATGGCTGCTTTTGGACATTCCAAGCCAATTTTACGCATCGCGATATCAAACAGTTTACGATCTTCTGCTTTTTCAATCGCGTCTTTTGATGCGCCAATTAGTTCTACATTATATTTTTCGAGAACGCCGTGCTCATCTAAGGCAAGGGCACAGTTCAATGCCGTTTGACCACCCATGGTTGGGAGGACTGCATCTGGGCGTTCTTTTTCAATGATTTGTGCAACTGTCTGCCAAGTGATTGGCTCGATATAGGTCGCATCCGCCATTGCAGGGTCAGTCATAATGGTCGCTGGGTTAGAGTTCACCAAAATAACGCGATAACCTTCTTCACGAAGCGCTTTACATGCTTGCGCACCAGAATAGTCAAATTCGCAGGCTTGACCAATGACAATAGGACCAGCACCAATAATTAAGATGCTTTTAATATCCGTACGTTTAGGCATTATTCGCTCCGTAATTACTTCTTAGCTGCTTCGATAAGTTCGATGAAATGATCGAACAATGGGGCACAGTCATGTGGACCAGGGCTGGCTTCAGGGTGACCCTGAAAACTGAATGCTGGTTTGTCAGTGCGATGAATACCTTGGTTTGTACCATCAAACAGTGAGCGATGTGTCACTTTTAAGTTTGCAGGTAAAGTACTCTCGTCAACAGCAAAGCCGTGGTTTTGAGAAGTAATCATCACTGTACCTTCCTCAAGGTTTTGTACAGGATGGTTAGCGCCGTGGTGACCATGATTCATTTTCATGGTTTTCGCGCCAGAAGCGAGAGCCAAAATTTGGTGACCCAAGCAAATACCGAATACAGGTAGATTGGTTGTATCAACAATGGTTTTCACTGCTTCAATTGCATAATCACATGCTGCTGGATCACCAGGACCATTTGATAAGAACACGCCATCTGGATTGAGTGCGAGCACTTTTTCAGCAGGAGTTTGTGCAGGAACAACAGTCAATTTACAACCACGGTCTGCAAGCATACGTAAGATGTTGGTTTTGACACCATAATCGTATGCAACAACATGAAATTTTAATTCTGGTTGAGTGAAACCTTCGCCCAAAGTCCAAGAGCCTTCAGTCCATTCAAAACCTGTTGGATCACAGCATTCTTTCGCAAGATCTAAACCGTTTAAACCACCAAATGCACGTGCTTTTGCAATTGCTTCTTCTTCTGTAATATTTTCGCCAGCAAGGATGCAACCATTTTGTGCACCTTTGTCGCGTAGAATACGAGTCAATTTACGCGTATCAATATCAGCAATCGCAACAACATTATGTTGTTCTAAATATTCACTCAGTGATTGTTCAGCACGGAAATTACTATGTAATAAAGGCAGATCACGAATAATTAAACCATTCGCCCATACTTTATGGATGCGACCTGATTCAACGTCTTCACTATTACAGCCAGTATTTCCAATATGAGGATAAGTCAACGTCACAATTTGTTGTGCGTAGCTTGGGTCGGTCAAAATTTCTTGATAACCAGTCATGGCAGTGTTAAAAACGACTTCACCAGTCGTACTACCCGATGCACCGATAGACGTTCCTTTAAAGATCGTTCCATCTGCGAGGGCTAAAATGGCGGGGGTGCTCAAACCAAAGCTCCTGAACTAAGACCACAAAAATAGGGCTGTAAAAAAGCGAGAAGACATAAAAAAAGGCAGGCCGTCTTTAAAAAAACATGCCCCTCCTTCCAGTCTGCTCGCTTGTAACTTAACAGCGCATTATACGCATGAGTCCGTGAAAAGTCTATGTGTTTTATTTATTAAAGTCAGAATTTCCCAATTTCTTTTATAAGCATTCGCTGGGCAGTGTCTATTGCAAAATCAATCATCCTTCTATCGATATCATGAGATATTATGCAAATTGTCAGACAATTTTTTTTGTGTTTGGGATGTGGCCGTTTTATCTTATATCTAGCCAAAAAATCAACAATCAATAAAGAGGGTAATCAAAATGGCTGAGAATCAAACGACACCTGCAACTGCTGAAGAAGTAAAAACTGCTGTAGTTGAAAAAACCACGAAAGCGAAAGAAGCTGTTGCTGAAAAGACTGCTGAAGTCAAAGAAGTGGTTGCTGAAAAAACTGCAAAAGCGAAAGAAGTCGTTGCAGAAAAAACAGCGAAGGCAAAAGAAGTGATTGCGGAAACTCAAGAGCAAGCGAAAGAAGTTATTGCTGAGACCCAAGGCCAAGTGAAAGAAGCGTTAGCTGAAACTCAAGAAAAAATTGAGGCTGAAGCGAAAGAATTGAATCAAAACATTCAAAACCAGCTGACTCAAATCAAGCAAGATCTTCTAGAGCGTATTGAAGTGATTAAGACTCAACTTAATTCATCGCAAGGTAACTTACTTGAACTTAAAAATGCATTGAAAATTGAATTAAATGCATTGATTGAAGACCTGACCAAGGTAAGCAAAGAACTGAAAGATGACATTAGCCAGATTTCAGTGAAGCACAAAGATACGTTGGTGGGTAGCTTTAAACGCACTAAAGAACAAGCGGTTGAAGCTTGGAATAAAGTACGTGCTAGCTAATTAATTGCAGGCATAAAAAAAGCGAGAATTTTTCTCGCTTTTTTTATTTTTAAATTTAAAACTGATGTAACCAATCACGTTTGTTATGAAAGTCAGCTTGAGGACTACTGTGTTGCATCGCAAAATACTGCATACCTTGCGTAGTTTCCAGAACAGCAGTCAAACCAAGATATATGTCAGCCCATTTTAATTCATGCTCGCGCATAAATTGTGACAAATCTAAACTGACATTTAAGCCATAATGAGTGCGCTGTAAATGATTCAATTCAATGTCATATGCTGCAATCGGCGGCATATTTTCAGGAAAACGATATTCTTCAAATTGATAAACTTGCCAAGCCTGAGAAGGTGATAGATTAATTTCCCGATAGAAATCTTGATCTTTCACGCCGACAAAAATTTCAAAGCAAGTGTGTTCCCATAAAAAGTCTTGACGTGGATGTGCTGTGACTTGATTTGGGTAAATCAGAAATTGATTTGGGTCACGAACCCAAAAACCAACATTTAAGGTTGCTGGTGTTTGTTGTTCAATTGCTCCAACGACCGTAATGGCACTAAAGCGATCAAAGGCAGACAGTTCATAACTTGCCATCGTAATTACTTATTATTTAAATGAGCAAAACGAACCAAGTTAGACAGGTGTTGGTTTTGTTTCGCTGCTTTTTTATAGAGCAAAACAATTTTACCAATTTTCTGTACAGATTCTGCACCAGTTGCTTCAACAATCGCGTCAATCACTGCTGCACGTGCGTCACGATCTTCACCTGCAATTTTGACTTTAATGAGTTCATGATCATTCAGCGCACGATTTGTTTCTTCAATGACGTTTTCTGTAAGACCTTGGCCACCAACCATTACTACTGGATTAAGTGCATGACCAATTTGACGTAAACGTTTACGTTCATGGATAGATAAAGCCGCCATTAAAAATACCTGATTGGAAAAACGACCTAGTATAACTTGCATCCCGATTCTAAGATAGATTCAGAAGGCAGGCACTTGAAACAAATATGTGAAAATTGCTGAAATATCCAATGATGATGATCGAAAAAAATCTGTAAAAGTTCGTGTGAATGAAGTACATCCGTACTGTAATGAGAGTAATTTTCACGTACAATGACTCATCAGAAGTTTTTTGAAATTTAGTGAGTTATGGCGACACGCATTACCAATCAAAAATTGTCTAAAAGCAGTCGTGTGTGGATGCGAGAGCACTTAGATGACCATTTTGTGAAGAAAGCACAAAAGGAAGGTTATCGCGCACGCGCGGCATATAAGTTACTTGAAATCCAAGAAAAATATAAAATGATCAAACCTGGGATGACGGTTGTCGACTTAGGCGCGGCACCAGGTAGTTGGTCGCAAATTGCAGGTAAATTGGTCGGCTCAAAAGGTCTAGTGATTGCTTCAGATATTCTGGCAATGGATGCTCTTCCAGATGTGACCTTCTTGCAAGGTGACTTCCGCGAGGAAGAAGTTTTCGAAAAATTGTTAAATATTTTAAATGGGCGTCAAGTAGACGTTGTAATTTCAGATATGGCCCCCAATACATCAGGTAATAGGGCTGTTGATCAACCGCGTCAAATTTACTTATGTGAATTGGCTTTGGATTTTGCTCAGAAAGTACTCGGACCCAACGGACAGTTTCTTGTTAAAGTGTTCCAAGGTTCAGGATTTGATGAGTTCAGAAAACAAGTGGTCGATGGTTTTGATGTATTAAAAACAGCCAAACCTGCGGCTTCACGTGCTCGATCGAAAGAAGTTTTTTTGATTGGTCAAGGTCGTAAAAAGGCATTGCAATAAAAGTGTACTTGCCAAGTTGTTAAAAATTGTGCATTTTGTACCTTTTAAGTTTTTTGCAACGCAAATTCATTGCTGTTTTTGTGAAGGTCAGCCAAGATTAGGTATGATCAAATTAGATTGATATGGGAATAAAGCCTTGAGCGATTACTTCAAGAATGCCGTATTGTGGCTCATCATACTCGGTGTTCTGATTTTGATTTTTAGCAACGTCAGTGACCGCAATAAGCCTGCAGCGATGAAATATTCTGATTTCGTTGCAGCGGTGAATGCTGGGCAAATTAAACAAGTCACAATTGACGGTTTAAATATTAATGGTGAAAAAACCAATGGCTCTGCCTTTGAGACGGTTCGTCCTCAAGTAGAAGACACTGAGTTGCTACCAAGCTTGAATAAACAAAATGTAGTTGTTGAAGGCACAGCGCCACAACGTCAAGGCATTTTGATGCAACTTCTCATTGCGAGTTTCCCTGTATTGCTCATCATCTTATTATTCATGTTCTTCATGCGTAATATGGGCGGTGGTGCAGGTGGCAAAAACGGTCCTATGAGTTTTGGTAAGTCAAAAGCAAAAATGTTATCTGAAGATCAAATCAAGTTAACATTTAGTGATGTTGCAGGCTGTGACGAAGCAAAACAAGAAGTGGTTGAAATCGTTGATTTCTTAAAAGACCCTGCTAAATTCAAACGCCTTGGTGCAACCATTCCACGTGGTGTACTGATGGTTGGTCCTCCAGGTACTGGTAAAACATTATTGGCGAAAGCCATTGCTGGCGAAGCTAAGGTTCCATTCTTTAGTATCTCTGGTTCTGACTTCGTTGAAATGTTTGTTGGTGTCGGTGCATCTCGTGTCCGTGACATGTTCGAGCAAGCAAAACGCCATGCGCCATGTATCATCTTTATTGATGAGATTGATGCAGTTGGTCGTCATCGTGGTTCGGGTACAGGTGGTGGTCATGATGAGCGTGAACAGACCCTGAACCAGATGCTTGTTGAAATGGACGGTTTTGAAGGCAATGAAGGCGTTATCGTTATTGCTGCAACCAACCGTGTTGATGTATTGGATAAAGCATTACTTCGTCCAGGCCGTTTTGACCGTCAAGTAATGGTGGGTTTACCAGACATTCGTGGTCGTGAACAAATCTTGAATGTTCACTTGAAGAAACTTCCTTCTGTTACAGGTGTAGATCTTAAAGTTCTTGCACGTGGTACGCCAGGATTCTCAGGTGCGCAACTTGCAAACTTAGTCAATGAAGCTGCATTGTTTGCTGCTCGCCGTAATAAAAATACGGTAGATATGCATGACTTTGAAGATGCAAAAGACAAGATCTACATGGGTCCAGAACGTAAATCGATGGTGATTCGTGAAGAAGAACGTCGTGCGACGGCTTACCATGAAGCTGGTCATGCGATTGTTGCTGAAATTTTGCCAGGTACAGACCCAGTGCATAAAGTAACGATCATGCCACGTGGTTGGGCATTGGGTGTGACTTGGCAGTTGCCTGAGCAAGACCAGACCAGCCACTATAAAGATAAGATGTTGAATGAACTTTCAATCTTGTTTGGTGGTCGTATTGCAGAAGAAGTGTTCATTAACCAAATGTCGACAGGTGCATCGAATGACTTTGAACGTGCAACCAAAATGGCACGTGCAATGGTAACCAAGTATGGTATGTCGGATCGCCTTGGTGTCATGGTGTATGAAGATGAAAACCAAAATGGTTTCTTCGGTAATGTGGGTAGCCGTACGATTTCTGAAGCAACTCAACAAAAAGTTGATGAAGAAGTACGCCGTATCTTGGATGAACAGTATAAAGTTGCACGTGACATCTTGGAAAATAATAAAGATATCGCTCATGCAATGGTGAAAGCGTTGATGGATTGGGAAACAATCGACCGTGATCAAATCCGTGACATCATGGAAGGTCGTGAGCCGCAACCACCTAAAGTTTATGTTGCTGAAAATCCAGTGGCTGCATTTGAACCACCTAAAGATGGTCCATCTACTCCACCACCATTACCGGCAATGGGCTAATCAAAGATAAAATAAAAAGAGCGACTTCGGTCGCTCTTTTTTTGTCTCAATTTTGGCCTAAACTGAAAATAAATCATCAACGTTCTAGAGGCGGTCTTGTTAAAATAAGCCTGTCAAAGTAGGAAGAGTCTTGATCATGCAGTTGATGCCCTTATCACAATGTCAGTTACAGTGTGGCCGTTTTAGCTTAGACCTCTCCCAACCCCAAGTGATGGGGATTTTAAATGTCACGCCTGATTCATTTAGTGATGGTGGGCAACATCATCAAAAAGACCAAGCTATTCAACATGCATTGCAGATGATGCAAGATGGTGCCAGCATTATTGATATCGGTGGCGAGTCGACTCGTCCGAATGCTTCAGTAGTTGCATTGGAAGAAGAAATTCGTCGTGTGATTCCTGTGGTTGAAGCATTATCTAAATACGATGTGATCATCTCGATTGATACCAGTCAGCCAGAAGTGATGCGTGCAGCCGTTCAAGCAGGAGCGCATATCTGGAATGATGTGCGTGCATTAACTCGGCCTCAGGCCTTAGAAACGGCTGCTGAATTAAATATCCCAGTGGTGTTGATGCATATGCGCGGTGAACCCACCAATATGAACCAGTTGGATCAATATCAGGATGTGACCGAAGAGGTAATTTACGAGCTACAACAACGCTTAGATCAAGCGATTGCAGTTGGGGTGAGAAAAGAAAATATTATTATCGACCCTGGTTTTGGCTTCGCTAAAAATGCACAGCAAAATTTCCAATTACTGAATGAGTTCTGGAAACTCAATCGCATGGGTTATCCGATCTTATCGGGCCTATCACGTAAACGTTTTATTGGTGAAGCCTTAGATGGTGTGCCTGCACAGGAACGTGCTGTAGGGAGCGTAATGGGGCATCTATTGAGTATTCAGCAGGGAGCAAGTATTGTTCGGGCGCATGATGTTAAAGCCACCAGCGATGCGATTAAAGTCTGGAACAGGATGCAAAATCATTAAGCTTGTATGCGTCAGTAGGGCCCAAGGGCTCTATTGACTTGCTGAATCAGATTAAATATAACAAATGTATAATGAAGATGAGTAATATTAAAAATGGAAAATAAAACAATCACATATAAAAGTTTATGGGTGTTTGCCCTGATTCTGAGTCTTGGTTTCATTGTTTCTGCCGGTGTGATGGGTTATGCGCTTAAACAGTTTAATAGCACTAAAAATTCAATTACAGTCAAAGGCTTAGCTGAAAAGCCGATTCAAGCCGATTCTGCACGTTGGGAAATCAACTTACAAACCAACCACACTTCTGACACGATTCCAGAAGCCTATCAATTACTTGATCAACAAATGAAAGCATTACAGGCCTTCTTTGTTGAACATGGTTTTAAAGCCGCAGATATGCAACTCGGAAATAAACGTTCTGATTCTTATTATGAGGAAGTCGATACAGGTGAAGGGCGTACCAAGCGGGAGTTTAAAGGCTATATTGCCTTGCAGTCTTTGGTGATCAGCAGTCGAGATATCAAGAAAATAGAACAGGCGGCAAAAGATGCTTATTTACTGGATGAAAAAGGCATTTCGATTGAACAAAAACCTGAATATCTGGTGTCGAATTTAGAAGAAATCAAAATGTCCTTGATTGCCAATGCCACCAAAAATGCCTATAGCCGAGCCAATGAGTTTGCCAAAGTTGGTGGGGTAAAGGTCGGGATGATGCGTTCAGCCAGCCAAGGTGCATTTTATATCCTGCCTGAAAGTGGTTCTGACGATGACAGTGATTATGGGGGCGCTTATGACAAAGCCACCATTAATAAAATTGCCCGCGTGGTGGTCACCATCAATTATGCGATTGAATAACGTTTCAGTCTTGAATTAAACCAAGCTCCTTTAAATTAAATAGATCGAAGGAAAGATACATACAAATACCATGTATCTTTCTTTTTTTGCATACAATCTTTGAATATCACCTTCATTTGAAAAGACAAAATAGAATTTAGGAATTTAAGCATGCACCAATCCACAAAAATATTAACACTGAGTTTGCTCAGTTGCATGATCATGGCTTGTAGTAGTCCTGTCAAACACAATGACCAAGTGATGATTGAAACAACGATGCCTGTATCGCCGTCACCGATTACCCAGTCAAATCAAGGCTTGGCTCAGACGCGTAAAATGATTGCACCTGCATCTTATATTGCAGTGATGCCAACGATGGAGAGACCACGGTTAGAGCAGAATACTGAAAAATACCAAAAAAATGAGGTCAATCCGGTTCATCGCGTGGCGGATCAAGCTGTTTCAACTTTTAGTATTGATGTGGATACGGGTAGTTATACCAATACCCGCCGTTTTTTGAATGATGGTCGTTTGCCACCTGTTGATGCGGTTCGTGCTGAGGAGATGATCAATTATTTTGATTATCAATATCCACAGCCGAATAGCATTCATCCATTTTCTGTCACCACGGAAACTGTAGATTCGCCTTGGAAGGAAAATGCCAAGCTGATTAAGATTGGTATTCAGGCTAAAGATCTCACCACCAAACAATTACCTCCTGCCAATCTGGTATTTTTGGTGGATGTCTCAGGTAGTATGGATGCGCCTGATAAGTTACCTTTAGTCAAACAAACCCTGCGTTTACTCACCGAGCAATTACGTCCTCAAGACAAAGTCACCATTATTACTTATGCCAGCGGTGAAAAACTGGTTTTAGAGCCAACGTCTGGAAATGAAAAAGACAAGATTTTAGCCGTGATTAATGCCTTGCAGGCAAGCGGAGCAACCGCGGGTGAACAAGCGATTCAACTGGCCTATAAACAAGCTGAAAAAGCTTTAGTGAAAAACGGAATTAACCGAATTTTATTGGCGACAGATGGTGACTTTAATGTAGGCATCACTGACTTCAATACCTTAAAAGGCATGGTTGCGGAGAAACGTAAAAGTGGGATTTCTTTAACCACATTGGGTTTTGGTACGGGCAACTATAATGAGCAGTTGATGGAGCAATTGGCAGATGCTGGGGATGGAAACTACAGCTATATCGATAATAAAAATGAAGCGAAAAAAGTAGTACAGCGTCAGCTTTCGTCGACATTGGCAACTGTTGCTCAGGATGTCAAAATTCAGGTGGAATTTAACCCTGCAACGGTGAAAGAATATCGCCTAGTCGGTTATGAAAATCGGATGCTAAAGCAGGAAGATTTCAATAATGATAAAGTTGATGCTGGTGATATTGGCGCAGGCCATAATGTCACTGCAATTTATGAAATCATTCCAGTTGGTCAGCAAGGTTGGCTCAATGATTCACGTTATCAGGAATCTTCGAAAACAGATACAGCGAAAAAGTCTGAATATGCTTTTGTAAACTTGCGCTATAAATTACCAAACCAAGAAAAAAGTATTTTGCTCAATCAAGCAGTCAAGGCTGAAAGCAAAACCCTTGCACAGGCCAATAACGATACTCGGTTTGCGATTGCAGTAGCGTCGTATGCGCAGCAACTAAAAGGTGGGCAATATAATGGTGCCATGGGCTGGGATCAAATTATTCAGTTGGCACAACAATCTGCCAAGCCTGATCCTTATCAAATGCGAGAGGAGTTCGTAGAGCTGGCGAAGATTGCCAAAAGCTTGAGTGCGAAAAAAGATTAAACATTGTTTTAAAAAAGCGGTTAGAAAAAACCGCTTTTTTTATGACTTAATATCGTGATTTTGGCTAAATTATGTTATAAGCATGGCGTTTTATTGGCATATTATTTTTTATGTTTGAAAATTTACTCCTCCCCATGTTTGACGATGAATATTATCCCGATATTCTCGTTGCCGAAGTGAAACAGCATATCCAGCAGTTTTCAAAAAAGGTCAGTCGTACAGACCTATCTGAAACGGAAATCTATCGTTATGCACATCAGACCATGATTGAAATTAACGAGATGAAGCCGCAGTTTGAAGATTTGGAATCAAGCTTGGATGACACCGCCGCAGATTATATTGCTGAAGCGATGATGATGGTGGTGCAAGATGTCGGCTACCTAGATGTTGAAATGGAAGAATTGATTGCCAATCGAGAGTGGTAAATTTCACTCTCGTTGGTTTTTATAATAACAACAACTAATTCGTAGCTGCTCCATGCCAAAGTTTTGGTAACACAATTTGCCCTGAAATCCATGCTTCAATTTTGGGCTGTTGTATTTTTTGATAATACAGACTTTCGCTATTGATCAATAAGCCTAGCGTATCTCCCTCATTGAGTTGTCCATACACACTCGGTAATTCGATGCTTTGTGTTTTGCTGTTTTGAGCCGCTAAACCCAATCGAATCTGATCGTAACTTTTCTTCTTCGCTGGATTAAACGGCACAGTTTGATCATTTAAAATCGTATATTTCTCTGTCATCTTTGATTTGATCGCAACTGAGATAAATAAGGTTGTATCTGCATATTCAGGCGTTGTTTCCATATTTAAGGAAACAACTGGCGAACCTGTCATCGATGCTGATTGCTGTGCTGTGTGAATCGGTATAAATACCGCTTGGTTTGCTGTCGGTGCGATCCAAGTTTTTTTCAGATCGTAGCTGGTTACAGGTTTAAGATCGGCAAAATGATTGACAGGACTTTGATCGACACATAATTCAGGTAATGATTCGGCTGGTGGTTGATCTTTTAGCTTCTGGTTAAACCAAGTCAAAATGGTTTTTTGTAGATTGTACTGCTGTTGATTGCCACAGCGAACCGATTTGCCAATATACCAAAAAGGGGTACTGCCTAAGGGAGAGTGCTGGGTAAAGGGCTGTAAATGGCCGCCTTGTACCCCAATCAAATGCACTTCATGTTGCGCCTGTTGGATACATTGTGCTGCTTTAATCCCTTCATTAAAAGGGAAGAGCACATCTCTGAAGCCTTGAATAATTAAGGCATCTGCCTGAGGGGCTTGATTATGACTGCAAAACCAGCTGGCTTGATGGGTGTTGAGAAAATCATAAGTCGATTGCTTTAATTGACCTTGCTGCGTATCCAGATAGGCCTGTTTCAATTCAGGATCAAATTTATTCCAATTCCACCAGTCGCCTATTAGATTGAGGAAAGCAATCCAGTTACTTTTAGGCACGCCATTGGGGGCGAGGCTATGCACAATGTCATACCACGTGGTAATTGGTACAATCGCCTGTAAACGTGGATCTAAAGCTGAAGCTAGATACTGCACACCACCGGCATAGGACTCACCAATCATACCGGTACGGACGCCGTTTTGATTTTTGGTTAGTTGCGGCAGGTTTTTTTCTGCCCAGTTCATCATGGTGATGACATCTTGTGCTTCTTTTTCTGGATCAGTCAGACGAATTTTTCCCTGACTGTCTCCATGTCCACGCTGGTCATAGCTAATCACCCAATAACCATTCTGCCAAGCGGTTTTTGCCACTTGGCCTGTTGGCAAAAGAAAGCCATATAAACTGAGTTAGGGCCGTTTCATTCGAGACAGACCAAAGCCATGCGTATGTAAAAGTAATGGAGCTGTTTGATCTGATGTTAAATGCGGTTGATACACAGTAAATGCGAGTACTGTGCCATCAGGTGCAGTGGTTTTTGCTTGATAATAGCGCTGTTTGAGTTCCGCTGTTTTAAGCGTTATTGAATTGGGCTGTATCGTCGCATGCACACAACCCTGTAACACCAATACCAGACTACAGCAAAGCCATAAAACGTAAGAACGCATCGATTATTTCATCCTTGAACAAATCTTTGAGATGTCACGCAGAGCGTTGGGACAGTGTACTTGAGCCGATCAATAGATACTATCACGGATCGGAGGTGTTACCTGACCGATCCGTTTGCATATTTATTGTGGGCGTGGTCGGTTTCGATAGGCATAAAGAAACAGACCGAAACACAGCAACATTAAACCTATGATCAGATGTGAACTGAGAGGCTCATGATTGAACAAAAAGCCCCAACAGGTGGCAAACACAGGCGTCAGAATGGTGATCAGCATCACTGTAGTTGGGTTGAGTTTTTGAATTAAATGAAAGTAAAAAATCATGGCCAGCACAGAAGAAAATAAGGCGCTATACAGCAGGGCCAAACTGGTTTGCAGACTCGGGAACTGCGTTGGTGCCTCAGCGAGAAAAAAAGGTAATAAACACAGATAGCCAAACCATGAAACCAGAGTTGAGCCTGTGGTTTGAATGATTGGATGAATTTCTGCGCCAACTTTGGCAACGCTAAACATTGAAAGTACATAGAGTAGAACCGCAATGATTTCATATAACACCCCAACTGAATCCAGCTGAATATGATCAGCACCTATACCGAGTGTCAGAGACAAGCCAAAAATTGCTAGTGTGAGTCCGTACCATTGACGTTTTAAAAAACGTTCGCGTTTTAGAATAAAGACGGCAATCAAACCTGACCAGAGTGGCGCCGTACCATAAATAATCGAAATCATACCCGATGAAACACGGGTTGCGCCCATATAGCAGAAGGTCATAGAGCCAAATAAGCCAACCGCACCTGCGCCATAACTGATCAAGGCCTGAGGTGTCAGAATAAGTTTTTGTCGGAAATAAAACAGGCAAATTAATGCCAACGGAATGGCGATACTAAAGCGGAAAAACAGTCCCCAAGCCCAATGAATTTCGTGCACAGTCAAAACCGCGGCCAAAGGCGTGAATGACCAGATCAGCACGACTGCAATAAATTGACCGACTGTAGCAAGGCGAGGGGAAACGAGGGCCACAGCCGGTTGTATCTGTGTGCTGGATATAAAATTCTTTTCGGGTAACTGGCTCATGTTGAGGTTCCTGTTATAACAACGGTAGATGGGGTTAAAAAATTTAGGCAACAAAAAAGGTCGCTGTTGAGGCGACCTTGGGATTCAAATGATGCTTTTTTAATGGGGCATCGGATGAAGTTGTACAAAGTCTCCTCGCATAAAAATGCAGACACGTCGCCATGCTGCATGGGCAGAAATAGCATGCGAAATCACGATGACGGGTGCGAAAGACACTTTGTTGCTGAACATATCAACATTCTTAAATTAGCTTTAGATTTTTATAGCATAGGCTTTGGGTGAAAAATAGTCGTTTTCTCAAATAAAGATAAAAATATAAGCAAAGTAAATAAACAATTGGGCATTGCTAAAATTGCAGATTTTTCCATAATGTTGCCATCAAATTCTGAAAGATGTTTGCTCTTGTCTGCCTTTGAAATTTTTGCGGTAGTGATTAGTCTGATTGGTGTGACCTTGACCATTCGACGCAATATGTGGTGCTGGTGGTTTAACTTTTTGGCGTGTAGTTTGTATGCCTATTTTTTCTTTACCATCAAGTTATATGGTGAAACGATCCTGCAATTTTTCTTTATTGCGATGAATCTTTATGGATTCTATTACTGGCTTAAAGGCAAACGTCAAGACCATGATATTCGGATTGAACCGATTGCCAAGACCACTGTATTGGCGCAAATGTGCTTGCCGCTGATTTTTGGTCTGTTGTTTGGCTTGATTCTTAAACACTTTACCGATGCTGCTGTACCGATGTTAGATTCACAATTGGTGGCATTTAGTTTACTTGCTACCTACTGGACCAGTCGTAAGCATATTGCCACTTGGATTCTCTGGATTTTTGTCAACATTATCTATGTCGGTATGTTTATTTACAAAGAGGTTTTCCTGACCGCGGGACTCTATGCGGCTTTTGTTGGATTGGCAGCCTATGGTTGGTGGCAATGGCAACAGGTCAAACAAAAACAAAAGTTTCAGCTATAAATAACAAGGGCAGCTTAGCTGCCCTTGTTATTGTGGATAAAGATTATTTCGTCGTTGCCTGATAGATCTGTACGGCTTGACGGCCTAAGGCTGGATCATCGGTAAATACGCCATCAACCCCCGCTTTAAAATAAAGCTGCATTTCTTTAATGGACCCTGTGCTGCAACGCTCAGCTGCTTTTGCAACATCAGCACTACATTTCAGTGTATCGGGTAGGAAGTTGTTTTCTGGACGGAAGGTATAAGGATGTACTTTTAAATTCACTTTATGTGCATCCGAAATAAACGAAGTGGTCTGTGTCATTGCTGCATCTTTAAATACATAGACTTTCCATGGACCGACACCATTGGCATAAGCCGAAACATCTTTAAGACCCTGTGCCGTTGCCAGATCCGCATAGGTTTTAGGATTATTTTGCACAACATAATCTGCTGGTCTTGCTTCTGGCGCATCATAGAGCTGAATCAATTGTGCATGCTTAACACTCTTGTGTAAGTCGAGTTGGCTCTTTAAGTATTTTAAATTTCCAACTTCAAACGACTGTAAATAAATAGGCGCAATATCTCGGCTGTATTGATACTTAGATAAGGTTTTTAGTAAAGCATCTTCCATCGCCAAATTCTGTTGCTGGAAGTAGGTCGGATGTTTAGTTTCAATATATAGACCAATGATTTTGCCTGTTTTTTTATAATGTGCTTCTGCCAGTTCAATGATTTGTTCTAAGGTTGGAATAGCATAGAGATCATTATACTTCTGGTTGTCTGGTCGGAATTGTGGAATACGTTCACGGGCTTTGAGTTGCTGTAACTCTTTTAAAGTGAAGTCTTCGGTAAACCAACCTTCTAAAGTGACCCCATCAATGACTTTGGTTTTTTTACGATCTGCAAATTGAGGTAGGGTGGAAACATTGGTGGTCCCACCAATTTCATTTTCATGGCGTGCGACCAAGACACCATCTTTGGTTGAAACCAAGTCGGGTTCAATAAAATCAGCGCCGTCATCTATGGCTTTTTGATAAGAGGCGAGGGTATGTTCTGGTCGAAGTGCACTGGCACCACGATGTCCAATCACTAAAATTTTTGGCAATTGATATTCAGGTGGCGTGGTCTTACTTTGATTATTATTGTCATCATTACAGCCTGCAAGACTGAGCAGGCAGAGACAAAGCGCAGCTTTTTTTAACATGAACAAACTCATCAGTTTTTATTTAAGCGGCTAGTTTGAAAGCGAAAGTTATCAAATCAATGACAGTTGCATGATGCTTTTATGAAATTATCAAGAATTTTAAAATGTCTGTGTGATTTATAGCAAATATCCAGTCGCAGGATTGCTCACAACTGGATGTCTAATCATGATTTTAGGATTTATGCTTCCAATACGGCCAATTGATCTCAGGGATAAACTGATAGTCTTTATCTTGCCAATAAGATTGTCCAAGCGATGATTTATCTTTTAGTCCCATAATGTGCATTAAATTGTTATCAAGTTCGGCGGTATTGATGGTTCTGTCTTTATTGACACCAGTGGCGAGCATTTTATCTGCCCACATGATCACCGGAACCTGATAGCCTGCTTTGGTATTGGGACTATGCCCAGCATAGTCAATCTCATGCCCCACTTCATTGCCGTGATCTGATACAACCGTGAATGATCTAAAGTCGGGTACGGCATCGGCTCTCAGCGTATCTAAAAATCGTGCTAGCAGAGAATCTTCATATAGCACGGCATTGTCATAATCATTACGTAAGGAACGAATCCAAGGGTCAATATCCCGATCTTTAAGTTCGACTTCGACTTGATCATTACTGGTGCTGGTAAATTTATTGAATGCAGCAGGGTAACGTTCTTTATAATTTGGATGCGCACCAATTAGATGAAGAATGATTAACTTTTTCGGATCTGGATCTGCAAGTGCTTGCTGATAATCAGGAATTAAGCTTTCGTCCAAAGAGGTACTACTGCGTCCAGAGCGATTGTTTTTATACACGGCTTTGTCCGCATAGGAACCAAATAAAGAAGATAGATAAGTATCATCTTGGTTACTGAGCCAATAAATTTTATATCCTGCAGCGCGTGCATAAGCCAGAACACTTTCAGGTGAATATTTGTCGTGTTCAGCAGCAGGACTTTCGGTCAACAAGACCCGTAATGCATTAATGGTCGATGGTGATGGTGAGAAGGCATTACAGAATACTTTGATGTCAGCCAGTCGTTTGGCTAATTCAGGTGTGGTATCGCGTGCATAACCACACACCCCTAGATTCAAACTGGTTAGGCTTTCAGAAAGTACCAGTACATGGGTTTGTTTGCCTACTGCTTGTTGGGTCAGTGCAAGATTTTGTTTAGCACTGACATCCCATTGCTGATGGACATCTTTATGTTGCTTAATTCTATTTTGGAAATCTTCAATTTTAGTCTCAAACTCAGTCCAAAAAATAATGGGGTGGACTTTGCGTGAAGGTTTCATCAAATAGCTGGTCACGGTCAGTAACATCAATAAAATAATACAACTGCGATAAATGCGACTGTGCCAGAGCTGACTAAAATGGGCAGGCTGAACCAGTTTAAATACGGAAAAGCTATAAATAGTCAGCACACTGAGTAAAGCAAACACTACTGCAGCAATCGTAACCAGATGTAGCTGTAAGAATCCCAAAATTTCTTGATGGTTGGTATTGGCTATCGCTTCAATAACAAAATAGGCTTCGTTATCGCTATTAAATAAAAACCAAGTACTGGAACGTAGTAAGGCATCTAACCAAGCAATAAACCACCAAGCAATGGTTAGGACATACCAATATGTTTTCTGGCGCGTAATTGCCAAATAAATAAACAAAACACCAGGGAGAGATAAAAAGCCGAGCCTTAAACCATCAGATAAATTACCTGCGGCAATCAGCAAGCCGCCTGTAATGAATGCAGGCAGCAAAATCAGCAGCAGAATATTCAAGTTTTTAAAGCTGGCCTTCATATATGCCTAGTACTGTGGGGGAGAAAAGTTAAGCGGCTAATATCGGTTTAACGGGGGGAGTGTGTCAATTCTAAATTAAGAAGTATTTGATTGCACAGTAAATTAAATTAATTAGCACAGCTAAACTGTTAAATGAGTGCAAAGATCATGCATGAAGTTATGCAGAAGAGTCTCAAAATCCATTATTTCTCCTCAATTTCTGCTTTTTGAAATGATATGTTAATAGGGATGGTGTTTGCTTGAAAGCTCGGTAATGATCATAGTTTGAACGTACTCGTATTCTCTCTATCTTTTTGAAAAATTGACTGTTTCTAGAACGGAATAAACAGCCATGTTATCTAAGTTTTTTATTCATCGCCCGATCTTTGCTGGTGTACTGGCTATCATCGTCATGGCTGTCGGTCTCTTTTCAATTCTAAAGTTACCGGTGGAGCGTTATCCCGATATTGCGCCACCACGAATTACTGTTGCGGCAAATTATAGTGGTGCAGATGCACAAGCGGTTGAAGACAGTGTTACTCAAGTTTTAGAACAACAAATTAAAGGCATTGATCATCTGCTGTATTTCAACTCTAGCAGTGATGCCAGTGGTAATAGCCGAATCAGTCTGTTCTTTGATCAAGGTACAGATCCAGATCAAGCACAGGTTCAGGTACAAAATGCGATTAATGGCGCGATTAACCGCTTACCCGAAGATGTACAACGACAAGGCGTTAATGTTCGCAAGTCGCTGAGCGATTCATTTATGGTGATCGGTCTGGGAGATAAATCAGGGCGTTCAACCAATTTAGATATTTCAGATTATTTAACCAATAACTTTGAGTTAAATCTCAGTCGAATCGAAGGGATTGGCGAGGTCAGTGTATTCGGATCGCAATATGCCATGCGTATTTGGCTCGATCCACAACGCTTAGAACGTTATCAATTACAAGTCAGTGAAGTGCGCACTGCTTTGGAAAACCAGAATGCACAGGTAGCAGCAGGTGCGATTGGGGATTTACCTGCCGCTCAAGATCAATATTTAAATGCCAAAGTCACCTCGGGTTCTTTATTACGAACACCAGAACAGTTTGAAAATATCATTGTCAAAGCCAATACAGATGGCAGCTTTGTTTACTTAAAAGATGTCGCTCGTGTCGAAGTCGGTGCTGAAAACTATCAGGTGTTTAACCGTCTAAATGGTTATCCTGCATCGGGGCTTTCACTGTCCTTGACGGTCGGGGCCAATGTGATGCAAGTTGCTGATGCAGTGTATAAGGAAGTGGCACGCTTAGAAAAAGCGCTACCTGAAGGCTATTTTGTGGTCTATCCACGAGATGATACGCCTTTCGTAAAAGAGTCGATGTCGCAAGTGGTATCAACCCTGATCGAAGCCATTGGTTTGGTTGTCTTGGTGATGTTTATCTTCCTGCAAAACTGGCGGGCTACTTTAATTCCTGCGGTTACCGTGCCAGTGGTAATTCTCGGAACTTTCGCCGTTTTAGCGGTTTTAGGGATGAGCATCAATACATTGACTTTGTTTGCGATGGTGTTGGCGATTGGTTTGTTGGTCGATGACGCGATTGTGGTGGTGGAAAACGTTGAGCGGCTGATGCATGAACAGCAACTCAGTGCCAAGGAAGCCTCAATTCAGTCCATGCATGAGATCAGTGGTGCCTTGGTCGGGATTACTTTGGTACTGACCGCCGTATTTATTCCAATGTCTTTCTTTAGTGGTGCAACAGGGATTATTTACCGCCAGTTCTCGATTACGCTTGTGGTCGCGATGGGACTTTCATTACTGGTGGCTTTGATCCTAACCCCAGCCTTATGTGCGATTTTATTAAAGCCTCAGCAGAAACAGGCGCGTTGGGCGATCAAGTTCAATCAGGGTTTGGACTATATTAAAACGCGTTATCTCAATGTTTCACAAAAAGTCATTAACTTAAAAACCATTTCTCTATTGGGTATTGTACTGCTGATCGGTAGCTTTATTTGGGTTTATCGTGATCTGCCAACCAGCTTCTTACCTCAAGAAGATCAAGGCTTGTTAGGGGTTCAATTTCGTTTACCGGAAGGGACACCAATGAGCAAGACTGAAGAAGTCGGAAAACAAATTTCAGATTATTTTCTTGAACATGAAAAGGCCAACCTGAACGGAGTGATGGTGATTCATGGGCGTAACTTTTCAGGTACAGGACAGAATTTGGGTCAGGCCTTTGTATCGCTTAAACATTGGAATGATCGCAAAGGTGCAGAAAATAGCGCACAGCAAATTCGTGCGCGTGCAATGAAGTATTTCTCCCAAAATAATCAAGCGCGCATTATGGTGCTGATGCCTTCGGTGATTCGTGGGCTCGGGAACTCTGACAAAATGGAGTTTTGGCTACAGGACACCAAAGGCTTGGGTCGAGAAAGTTTATTGAACTCTTTCCGAAGTTTGCAGCAGCAAGGGAATGCACTACCTTCGGTCGAAAACCTTGATAAAAAAGGCAATGATGATCAGGCCGTATTGAATATCAAGATTGATCATAAAGCTGCGATGATTCATGGTCTCAATGTCAGTGAAATTAACCGCACCCTCTCGACAGCGTGGAGTGGTAGCTATATCAATGACTTTATTGATCGTGGGCGTATTAAACGGGTCTATTTACAAGGTGATGCACCGTATCGTTCTAAGCCAGAAGACCTGAATTACTGGTATGTCAAAAATGCCAATGGGCAGATGGTACCCTTCTCGCAATTTAGTCAGATTGCTTGGCAAGGTGCACCACCGATGTTGGAACGTTTTATGGGCTATCCTGCCATCAGTTTGGAAGCAGATGCAGCCAATGGCTTTAGTAGCGGGCAGGGGATGCAGGCCATTCGTGGTCTGGTGGATCAAATGCCTGATGTCGGTTTGGAATGGAGTGGATTGTCTTATCAAGAACAGGAATCCAGTAATCAGGCAATCTGGTTATATCTGGTGTCTGTAGCCTTTATTTTCCTCTGTCTTGCTGCGCTGTATGAAAGCTGGTCGATTCCTTCAGTGGTCATGGCCGCGATTCCACTTGGGATTGGAGGAACCATTCTATTTAGTTATTGGTTTGGTTTCGCCAATGATATCTACTTCCAGATTGCGCTGCTCACCACCATTGGCCTATCCTGTAAAAATGCGATTTTAATGGTTGAGTTCGCAGCAAGTTTACAGCAGCAAGGCCGGACTGCACTAGAGGCTGCCTTACAGGCTGCGGGTCTCCGTCTCAGACCGATTTTGATGACCTCGATTGCCTTTGGTGCAGGCGTGATTCCATTGATGTTCTCCAGTGGTGCGGGTGCATTGAGCCGACAAGCGATTGGCTATAGTGTGTTTGGTGGAGTTGTATTTGGTACGATTCTGGTGCTGATCTTTATTCCATTTATGTATGTACTGGTCAGAACCTTGTTTAAGCCTAAAGATAAGGTTGTGTTGGCTAAATAAGAGCACTATAAATTAGTGGCAGACATGAATAATTCGTTCCTCTAATAAAGGTTCGAATTGTTCATTTTTGTTGTCTAAGTTGAGAATATAAAAAAATATTTGTAGTATTGCCGTGCCGTATAAGCGGCCTAATGAGGTTTGATTCCCTAAATGGACACGCAGAGTTGTAGTTTATTTCAAATTACACATTTTTATATTAATCAAAATCTGAATGAAGTTTTCTATTCGATCGTAAAATAATACGCTGCGTTTAGTCCTTCATTGCAGATACTTTGTAGTGAAGAGGCGAATATGAGCTACAACAACTTTTTATATTTATTAAGCGACGCACTTAAAAATAATCATATTGAACTGGCACTTGCATCAGTTGAAACATTTCAAGCAGTCGATATTGCAGATGTATTGACACAGCTCTCGGCTGAACAAAGTCAATTGCTGCTCACGCATTTACCCGATCGAGCCTACGTATTTTCCTATCTTCCACCCAATGAACAAGTCAAATTGGCTCAAGCGATGCCTAGAAATATTCTGGCAGAGATTATTGGAGAAATGTCATCGGACAAACGCGCTGACGTGTTTAAGTGTTTAGATGAAGAGCAACAAAATGCGCTATTACCAGCCCTAGCACAGGCCGAGAGAGAAGATATCCGTCAACTGTCATCCTATTTAGAGGGAACAGCAGGGGCAATCATGAGCTCCGAATATGCGACCTTAAAACCGAATATGACGGTCATGGATGCAATCAGAATGTTGCGCCTTGAAGCCCCCGATACGGAAATGATTTATTTCGCTTATGTGTTGGATGAAGCACGCAAAATTCTCGGAGTTTTATCTTTAAAGCAATTGATACTTGCACCTGAAGAGCAAAATATTAATGAGCTCATGGAAACCAATGTCTTAACCGCTTATGTGGATACAGACCAAGATGAAGTGGCAAAAACCATTGCACGTTATGATTTATTAGCGCTGCCGATTATCGATCATCAAAACATGATGGTCGGGATCGTGACCTATGATGATGCAATGGACGTTGCCAGCGAAGAAGCAACAGAAGACTTCTTAAAAGTCGGTGCGGTCAATGCATCCTCTAAGCTGAGTATTAAATCAGCACCGATTCTGCAACTCTATCAGAAACGGGTATTTTGGTTGGTCTTTCTCGTGTTTGGTAGTTTGCTGTCGGGGATCGGTATTGCTCACTATGAAGATGTGATTGCGAAAAATCTGGTATTGGTTTTCTTTTTGCCCTTATTGGTGGGAAGCGGAGGAAATGCAGGTTCTCAGTCTTCAACCTTGATGGTTCGAGCCTTAGCAACGGGTGATGTGCAATTTAAAGACTGGTTTTATTTACTCGGACGTGAAAGTTTAGTTGCACTGTGCTTAGGTGGCACCATGGCGGTTGCAGTGTCATTACTGGGTTATTTCCGTGGTGATGAAATGGTGGCCTTGGTACTGGCGCTGAGTATGATGGGCATTGTACTGATGGGCTGTCTGATTGGTATGAGCTTGCCGTTTATCTTAAATAAGGCTGGACTTGACCCTGCCAGTGCTTCTGCGCCGTTGGTCACCTCAATTTGTGATGCGACAGGGGTATTGGTGTATTTATTTATCGCCTCGATGATTTTATTCTGAGTCGTAATAATAATTGTACCGACAAAATTTAAAAACTACTTTATTCTCAAGCATAAACATGGCTTTTAGGTTGAGTGAATGACGGCTCCAACACAACAAAAAAAATTAACTCAGCAGCAAGCGATTGCTGTCGAACGTGATTTAGCAAAGTTTGCCAACACCATGGACAGTTTGGTTCGGATTCCGTTCACCAAACAAGGTGTTGGAGCCGATGCTGCACTGAGCACCATTCCTTTTGCAGGTGATATCGCAGGTTTTATTTTAACGCTGTATGCGTTTAAAAAGGCGAGGGAGGTCGGTGTACCACAGCATAAACTGAAGGGTGTGGTCAAACTGGCAATCATGGATATGTTGGTCGGTTTCGTACCAATTGTCGGCACTTTATTTGATGTATTTATTCGTCCGAGCCGCAAGACGCTTGAAATTGTACATGCGCATATCCGTGAGGAATATCAAGTGCATAGTGATATTCATGTGGTCCATCCATTCTTACATGAATCACTTGAGCAGAAGCAAAAAAGCTCGGCATTTTGGCGTAATCCGATCGTGAGCTGGATTTGGTTACGTATCCCAGATTTGTTGGGAATTGCAGTCCTTATCTTATTGGTTGTCGCGGTTTGGGCCGGTTTCAGTTATCTGTGGCAGTTTTATCAATCTTTCCAAGCACACTAGATTTTTAAGCAAAAATAAAGCCTCCGTGATGGAGGCTTTATTGTTTATCTGATACTGATTATTGAACATTTAATTGCTGTAATGCAGCAACACGTTGTTCAATGGTTGGGTGAGTTTGGAATAAAGCAGCTAAGCTAAAGCCTTGTTCCTTACCTTCCGCAATCGCAAATGCTTTCATTTCTTTCGGCATTTGATCTGGCATTTCTGATTCTGCTTGTAAACGAAGTAGAGCAGAGATCATTGCTTGTTTACCTGCTAAACGTGCGCCGGCTTCATCTGCGCGATATTCACGTTGACGAGAGAACCACATCACGATGGCAGAGGCCATAATACCGAATACGATGTCGAGTACGATGGTAATAGCAAAATAAGCAAGGCCTGGTGCTTCACCTTCTTCACGACCAAATACATTACGGTCGATGAAGTCACCTGCAATACGTGCAAAGAACATGACAAAGGCGTTCACTACACCTTGAATCAGCGCAAGGGTCACCATGTCACCGTTTGCAACGTGACCGATTTCGTGCGCGAGTACTGCACGAAGTTCATCTTTGTTCATACGCTCAAGTAAGCCAGTTGAAACAGCTACTAATGCGTCATTTTTATTCCAACCTGTCGCAAATGCATTGGATTGGTAAGAAGGGAAAATACCCACTTCAGGCATGTTAATACCTGCACGTTGCGATAATTGCGCCACTTCTTGTAATAACCAAGCTTCTGCTTGACTACGGGGTGCATTTGGGTCAATTAATTCTGTCCCAGTGGTTTTTTTAGCCATCCACTTCGACATGAACAGGGAAATAATAGAACCCACCATACCAAAGACAAAACAGATGACTAAAAGGTTGCCTAGATTCAAGCCCCCTGCGCCATGGTAACTACCGACACCGAAGAGTGACAAGATAATGCCAGCTACAACCAGTACCGCGAGGTTGGTTAGCAAGAACAAACCAATCCGCATCATTGAGAAAACCCTCTTATAAAGAAAAAGTGATCTGATTTATAAATTATAAATCATAACGCTAATATGCAGGGCGAATTGTAAAAATTCAAGCAAAAAGTGGGCGCAGATACATTTAGCCTATAAAACGATGAATTGGCTATGAAACAGTGACTTAAATGAAATTTTGTCTAAAAAATATCAGGTAAAATCATTCTGTGAGAATCGTTGGCCTGAATTGTTAGTCACTGAGGCGTATTCTGGCAGATGCAGTGGCATTGGTGGTGGTATATGTCCCTGATGGTGCATCGGTAAAGGTACCATCTGCAAGGGTAATAATTTGGCGATTATATTGTTTTGGTGCTGGTGCAACTTCTACAGCTTCGGTGGATGGCGTGGTGTAATTGGCAGATTGTGCAATCACTTGTGTCGCGGCGCTCGATGAAGATGAGCCGATACTTGATGCATATAGATTTTGATAACGGCTGGTGACACGACGCACATAGTCTTGGGTTTCACGAAATGGAGGAATGCCACCATATTTATCGACATTGCCTTCACCTGCGTTATATGCGGCGATTGCAAGTTGCGTATTGCCATTAAACCGTTTAAGTAACCAACTTAAATATTTTGCACCAGCAAAAATGTTTTGTTGTGGGTCATAGGCATTATTCACATTAAAGCGGCGTGCAGTCGCTGGCATCAGTTGCATTAAACCTTGCGCTCCTACTGGAGAGCGGGCATTGATATTAAAGCCTGATTCCGTATGCATGACCGCTTTAATTAATCCCTCAGAGACACCATGTTGCTGTGCCGCTTGGCGAATCAATGGATCGAATGCATTTTTATTACGGCTATAGCTCGGAAGCACTGAAGCCTCACTTGCACCCCAGTTACTATAACTATGGATATTACTGTCGGGATAGTAGGTTGCTTTCACCACTTTTAAATGGCTATATTCTGCTTTCTTCTTATTGGTCAGCAGCGTTGTACCATTGTTGTCTTTAAATTGATAAATCGTCTGCCCAGCATAGCTTGGTGCTATGCCATTAAAAAAACCGATTGTCCCCAAGCAAAGGGTAAAAAAATATGTTGTTTTGTTCATCATTATAATATTCACGAAAGGATGAGCATAAGTTCTTCACAGCAGTGTAACAAAAAAAAGTAAAAAAAGAACTTTCGCTACAATTTTTTTATTTTCGACTGTTAGACAAAAATCAAGTCATTTTGTTCGAATGTTCAGCAAAAAAAATTAAAATATTTTTTTTAAAAACTAAGTCTTGACTTATCTAAGTCATTGATTTTGTTTTTATAAAATCATTGGTTAAAAAATGATCAATCTAATCGGAAGCCTTATTTTAAGATAAAAAGAGTTTGTCAATAGCGAAGAAATCCACAAATTTATCCACAGCTTTTGTGGACAACTGTGGAAAAGTTTGAAATATAAGCAATCCAGGCGAATCTGAATTTTTTTGATCAGAATTTTACCAGTATGAAACTCAAATATGACGATTGGAAGAAATTGAAAAATTCTTTAGATGCGCATTTTTTCGGAATGAGATAAAATCTTGCGGGTATTTTTGTTTATGAGTAAATCACGTCTATGTACGCGCCAGTGGAATCCAACCAAGGATTTAATTTCAAGCCAGAACTTCCGACAAGTTCAGCGTATTATCGCCTGTTGAAAAAGCTTCGTCGTCAGGTTGGGCATGCAATTCGTGATTACAACATGATCGAAGACGGTGATAAGGTCATGGTTTGTGTGTCTGGCGGTAAAGACAGCTATACCTTATTGGATATCTTGCTGCAGTTTAAACGGATTGCACCGATCAATTTTGATGTTGTGGCTGTGAATCTGGATCAAAAGCAACCGGGCTTCCCAGAAGATATCTTGCCGCGCTATATGGAAGAGAACAATATTCCATATTACATTCTTGAAAAAGATACTTATACCATTACCAAGCGTTTAACTCCTGAAGGCAAGACCTACTGTGCAGTATGCTCTCGTTTACGCCGTGGTTCGCTGTATGGCTTCGCTCAAGAAATTGGTGCAACTAAGGTTGCATTAGGTCATCACCGTGATGACATCATGGCAACATTCTTCTTGAACTTGTTCCATGGTGGTAGTTTGAAGGCGATGCCGCCAAAATTACTTTCATCGGATAAAAAGAATATTCTGATTCGTCCTTTGGCGTATGTCGAAGAGAAAGACATTATCAAATATGCGGATTTACGCCAGTTCCCGATTATTCCGTGTAACTTGTGTGGCTCACAAGAGAACTTACAACGCGCCATTATCAATGACATGTTGCGTGAATGGGATAAGCAGCATCCAAAGCGTTTACACAGTATTTTTGGTGCCTTACAGAATGTGTCTCCATCACAATTGGCGGACCGTGAGCTATTCGATTTTGAAGCGTTGGATGCTCAACGTGAGTTTGATATGAAAGACCCAGAAGAGTTGAAAAATCGCTTAGATGTGGTCAATCTCAGTTTTGCTGTTGAGTAAAGTGTAAAAGTTTTTGAAAAGGTACTTGTTAAGTACCTTTTTTTTATCAAAATTTTAAAAATTGAATCACGCGTACAAAAAATCATAGCCTAAAATAAAAATTACATGCTATAACAGGGCACGAGCAAATTGCTTCATGAGATGTCGTCTGGATAGATGGCACAAGAAATTGAACAAATACATTTGAGGAATAATCATGGCTGCATTTTTAACTGATGATTGGTTTGCAACTGTTGAAAAACTTACTGCTGAAGCAGGTGATTTAAACTTGCCACCAGCACTTGCGAATTTAGCGATTAACTTGGTTGTAACAGATGCAGCTGGTAATACAGAGTTGGCTTTAGATGCGGGTAAAATCCAAAAGGGTTTATCTTCAAATGCTAAAACAACTTTGAACATGGATGCTGAAACTTTACGTAAAGTATTCTTGGAATTTGATATGGCTGCTGCGATGCAAGCATTCATGACTGGTAAAATCAAAGTGCAAGGCGATATGTCTCAGCTTATGGCTTTACAAACAGCTAAGCCAAGCCAAGAGCAAAAAGATTTATTCAAGAAAGTACTTGAGCTTACTGCTTAAGTCTTCCTGAATAAAAAAAGCTTACCCAGAGGTAAGCTTTTTTTATATCTATTCAGTTATACATCAATACGGCTATTGGTCTTGAGATGTTCTAAATAGGTACGAATACGCGTCACATATTGTACGGCTTGTTTATAGCGACCATTTCGAGCTTGGTTACGCTGTAAATAGTCATATAAATTGACCCACTGATTCGGGTCTTTGCCTTGTGCACGGATACGTTTCTGAATCTGGCTGACTGCACCAGGACCCATATTGTATGCAACCAAAGCATACCAGTTACGGTCTGGATAAGGTACATTGCCAAATTGATCTAACATCAGATCAAAGTACTTTGCACCACCTTGAATACTTTGCAGTGGATCTGAGCGATTGCTTACGCCCATTGCTTTGGCTGTGCTGTTGGTCAACATCATTAAACCACGTACGCCAGTGGGAGAAACTGAGCTTGGTTTAAGATAAGACTCTTGATAGCCAATTGCTGCGAGTAAGTGCCAATCTAAATTGTATTTAGATGCGCTTTGCTTAAAGCTGGCCTTATAAATCGGTAAGCGTTGTTTCAAATCTCTTTGAATCGTAGACCAAGACTCTGGTTTAACCACATTGCGGTTATAGAATGAGGCCAATTGCTGGGTTGTACCCGATTGCTTACTTTGACAGATAAAACCACTCGCCGTGAGTGTAAGGGGATCATCAGCTTGCTTAAACACCCAGTTTAACTGAGGATTTAAACCATTTTTGCTTAAGCTTGCTTGATCGCCACAACTTGCTGAAAATGAAACCAGTTGTTTATTTTCAATCGTAGCCAGATTGGCTGTTGTCATGGCAATGTTCGCTTTACCTTGAGCAACCCATTTCAATGCCGTGGCATTGTCAGGAACGGTTTTGAAATCAAGCTTTACATTTAAGCTTTGTGCGTAATTACGCACGAGATCATAACCAAAACCATGTTGGAATTGACCGTCTTTAAAGACTGTGGTTGGGTTTTCAACTGCAACGACAGTTAAAACGTTGGTATTCACAACCGTATTGTATTGATGTGATTTTTCAGCATTCAAGCTATTGAAAGGAAGGATTGCAGCTCCTAACGCTAAAGCTTGAAAAGGTCGTTTGGAAGATAAAGAGTTAAGGCTAGGCCTCGACCCAGAACTTGAATTACTGTGCATGTTGTCTCCGCTACAGGTAATTTATGCCCAAAAAGTTCAGCAAAACACTGCCTTAACTTTTAAAAGTTGATAAATTCAATAAGGGTGGGCAAGTCATGAACGTCATTCAGTAATGACATTGAGTTAAAGGGAAAGATGGTACAAATGTTTCACAACATTTACAAAGTGTATAAAAAATAAACAAAAACAAACTTAGGGGCGCATATTAAGCGGCAAAACTAAGAATGTCAAATTTTGCACAATAAAAAATTGAGAGTTACATCACAAACCTATGATTTGGAAAAGAATAAAATTTATACACTTTAGTGGTGGTGAAATAAGGAATACAATGCAAAAACTTGTAAATGGACTGTTGTATTAACGTATTTGGGCTTATGAAATCGAATTTAATTACACGTAATGGACATGACCTTTTGGTTGCTGAGCTAAAAAAGCTTTGGCATGACGAACGTCCTGAAATAACTAAAAAAGTAAACTGGGCGGCAAGCCTTGGTGATCGCTCGGAAAATGCTGATTATCAATATAATAAACAAATACTTAGAAAAATAGATCGTCGGGTTCGTTACTTAGGAAAACGTTTAGAAGAATTAAAAATTGTCGATTATGTACCTGAGCAGGAGGGGAAGGTCTACTTTGGTGCTTGGGTGGAAATTGAAAATGATGCAGGGGAACAAAAAAAATTGCGTCTCGTGGGTGTCGATGAAATCTACGATCATCATCCGCAACATATTTCGATTGAGTCACCTATGGCGCGTGCTTTACTGGGGAAACAAGTGGATGATGAGGTTGAAGTGCATACGCCGTTGGGAAAAAAACTGTGGTATATCAACTCAATTCGCTATGAAAAACCTGAAAATGCTTAAAATTACAGGGTGTTGATTTTATTTTGAGCGGTTGATGCATTATTTTGAATAAAAGATTTGCCAAGTTGAACTTTTATTTATATGATAGCCGCCATTGGAAGCGTGGCAGAGCGGTTTAATGCACCGGTCTTGAAAACCGACGAGGGTGTGAGTCCTCCGTGAGTTCGAATCTCACCGCTTCCGCCAAATATTTAAATAAGCCCTTGTTTTTACAAGGGCTTGTTTTTTATCTATGATTTTACCCCTCAACCTACCCCTCATCAAACATTGGATTAGGTGATATCTAAAGAGACATCTTTTTACTTATTTGGACATCATATTAGTTGAAAGAAAATTTCTAGTAGAATTCCAAACTGATTTTAAGGTGGGGAATTTTGCAAATATCCACTTTGGTCTTATGCTTGAATGGTCTGTTGTATTTGGTTTTTTACTGTTGCTTATCTTTACTTTCATCTTGGATGAGTTTTCTTGATCTTATACATTCTGTTTATGAGATTTTATCGATTCATAATTATGGGCAGACTGTAAAAAAATAAATCTACCCATATTCTTTAGATGCTTGTAAGTGATGTTAAACCCATAAATTTGATGATACTGGTATATCATACGGACTGTTAAGTTGTCTGCATCCTTACAGATTGATGATCTCATATAAATTTTCTGGTGATAAATTTTTCACCATATCATTTAGACCTTTACTTAGACTTGCTTTACTAAATGTATGTTCATAAAGTATGTCCCTCATACCACAAGTGATAAATATTGTTGCTTTTTTAGGCTTTATGGTTTTTATATCTTTATCATTTTCAAGTAATTCATAAAGCGTTTGGAACAAATCGGAAAAATAATCCATGCCTGTATGATTGATTGAGTTGCGACGATCTTGATTGATAGCATTCTCAATTATAGTTTGGTTTGCAGAGCCGTGAATTTCACTTAGCATAAATTTAGAATAATTCGCTGATTCAAACTGCTGGATGTTACCCTTGTTGATCTTTGTTTCAAAAATTTTATCGTAGTAAATCAGGCTGATTAGCGCAGTAAGAATTGCATCAGCTCTTTTGAGTACTTCAAGTGAATTTGCACAATCATCTAAAATGATGCTCAAGCTATGAATTTTTTCAGAAACCTTATTGTCAATAATAGGCTGGGCATCTGTCCCATTTCTCTGATTATCTAATCTTGTAGCCATAAATTCATGTATAAATTTACTTAAAAGCACAGGCAGATTGCTAACATCCTCTTCTAGATTTAGATGAAGATTTATGAACTTTGAAGGTGGCAAATTGGCATCTAACGGAGAGCATCCAATAAATGATTTTGTGGACTTCTGTAGTGGTGTACCATAAATTTTCAATCCTTTAATTGCATTCCTAACTTCGTGATATGAAGGGACTTGAGTTATATTTGTGCCTTTTATATCTTTGCTATTCTTAAAATTATGATATTCAATATAAATTTTAAGATAATCCAAAAATAGAGATTTAATATCCCAGAATGGTAACAAGTCAGGTAAGAAATACTTTTCGTTCAAAATACGTTTGAGGTTTGTCGAAAAATTGGGGAATTGTGTCCATTCTTCATAACTTTTGATGTTTTCCCAAAATATGCAATAAAGTTCTTCAAATATTGATGTTAGTTCATCTGGTTGAAGTAAATGGTTTAACAAAAATATATCTTCATCCACTAATTGCCTTGTTTGACAATATCCCATTACATGGTTGAGTAACTGTCTGCCAAAGACAATTATCTCTACTTCAATCTTGATTTGCTCAATAGGTAGTGACTTTCTTTCTTTATATTTTTCAGTTAGCAGGTTGACCAGTTGCCTCAATATTACATCCCTAATACGTATTAACTCGTTATACAGATTTGGGAAAGTTGCTTGAAACTCTCTTGCTTTTACAGCTTGCTTTACTAATTTTTGCATTACAGGGTGAGCTATTCTGTAAATTTCATGATCGAAGACGGGATTACTCATTTAAATACGCTACTTAACAATTGTGAATCTTGTTTTGCTGATGTTTCTGAGGATTCTAGAGCATATTTATATCCGAAGACATCCACATCAGGTTTAAATCGGAGTAAACAATGCAAACCTCAGAAACCAAAAAAAATCAGATTCTTAGAATGAAAGGAGTAACAGAATTAGTCTGTTTAAGTAAATCAAGTCTGTATGACAAAATGAACCCGAAATCCAAGAGATATGATTCGTCTTTTCCTCGTCCGATTAGATTGGGACTATCAGCCGTTGGTTGGTTAGAGCAGGACATAATTGATTGGATCAATTCAAAAAAAAGCTAACCAGATTAGCAAGATATCTTTACAACTCTCACATACCCTATTAACCCTTATAACACTGTAATTCCTTGATTTCGAGGTCATGGGATTACAGTGATTTTTACGCCTGACCATTTGTGTTACTTATATGATCAGTATATCTAATAATATTAATTATTATATAAATTGACTTAATTAACAAATTGTTAGGTGTAATTACGTACAGAGAAGTTCATTATTATGAATCAATCATCCTATCTTATGAGTAATAATCAAACACCTGCTTTAGCACATGAATACTTAACACAAGTACCTGAACACTTTCTAAATCAGCAGACTGAAATAACTGATACTGATTCATCTAATCAGCCCATTCAGATTACAGCACCATTGGAAGAGCAACAGTCTTTACTCAATTCAATGTATGAAGAATGCTTCAATGCAGCAGACGATCAGCATTCAAGCTCATTGGCATTGGATTACTTATTAGATTTCAACACTGAATATAACCAATATGAAATTCGATCAAATCCTGAAGCTGAGAAAATATTCTCAGAAATTGAATTAGTAAAACAAATCTTAAAACACAACTATGTGCAGGCTTATCGTAAGATCAAAGGCACTCTGTATCATGGATGGTATGAGCCTATTGATAAAAAATTCATTGAATTATTAAAGCAAATACTCATCCAAGGGTTTGATCCTCTAGAGCATTATGATTGTGAGCATCATAAGATTGTTATGCAAGCGTATAACGAAATTCTAAAGGGTTATTTTCATGCTGATTTTTATCTACATTACCCCAATGATATTATTCAGCTAAGAAATACTGATGGAACAATAACTTCAATTTGTTATGCAGAATTAATTAATCTATTCATTGAACGTTTGTATTTGCTAACTCAAGAAAAGGAATTCAAATACCAACAGAAAAAACGAAGGGAACGTTCCCAATATCAGCAAAAGGTCGCTACAGAATGTGTAGATACGATACTGGCTAAACATTCGAGAATTGTCATTGCTCGTGTCGATTTTCGTTATGGAAAAACACAAAACCCTGAACTTGCCCAAGTCAAAGCAGATTTAATCACATGCCTTCGTTATTTAAAGCGTACTTCAAATTTACGTATATTGGGCTATCTATGGAAATTGGAATTTGCCGAAAAAACGGGCTATCACTACCACTGTTTTTTCTTTCTCGATGGTCGTAAACACTCACAGGACATTAAGTTAGCACAACAGATTGGTGAGGTCTGGAAAAGAGTGATTGGTGATGAGGGGACTTACTATAATTGCAATATTGATGCTCACAATGGCAAATACAAAGATGTCGGTATTGGCACCTTACATCGCAGTGATAAACAAAAATACGAGTATTTGATTAAAGCCATCCGTTATATAACCAAAAGAGACCAATTCATTGTGCATAAAAGGATTAAGCAGGATGAAGAGAATGAGCAAAACCTTAGAAATGATAAAGCCTACTTCATACGTGTATTTGGTAAAAATATTGCTAAGGATGTTGCGATAAAAATGGGTAAATCTCTTAAAAATACTGGTCAAAAGGAGGCATGAAATGACTCATTATTCAGCGACTCCTCAAGCACACTATATACCGCAGACACCAATTATCCCATTCATGCTGGATGTTAATACTCATTTGTTCTTAGGACAGAGTATTCAAAATGCAGCTCAAATTGAAAATGGGAAACTAGCGGTTATGGATAAACGATCACCCAAATGTTTGGATAAGAATTATCGTATATTTTTAAATTCTCTACCTTGGCTGCATTATCACCGTTTGGTATTACATGGATTTCAACTAAATCCTTATTGGGCTGCAATCTTTGATACAGTAGGCTTTTCTCATTACGGTAATATGAATTACCTTGTAGAGAATGCAGAGCTTATTCATGATCAATTTAAACATAAGTTTCTGAAACGACGGATTGCACTGGAATATACAAAATTTATTGAACCAATTAATGAAAGTATTAAATTCCAAAAGGCATTGTTTAAACGTTGTCTAGACAAACATAAGCAGATCAATTGTATGATCTATGATTTACCTTGTATGTTTACTATTCCCTTACAATTTGATGCCGAAGTTAAATTACCAAAACTTGCTAGTAAATGGCTGGAAAGATTACATCAATCCGAAGAATTAGCTGGCAAGCTGTATGATGTGCAATGGCGTATTGTGAAATCACTGAATGGATTTTATTCAGTCCATGCCATCATTTATGTGATTGGTGATGAGTGTAAATATTCTGATTTTATCTTACGGGTATGGAGAGGGGCTTGTTTACACAAGGGACATGAGCTTGTGCAAGGATCACCTTATTTGGTTTGGGAAAAACACTGTTACTTTGCGGACAGTGATATGCGTAGCTACTGGAGTAAACAGCTTGAGTTTCTAAATGGCCCCCTCAAACTTTATCGGTATATGAGTCAGCATATTTCCTATTTATGGCAAAGCTATACAGGGAATATCCCTGCTAAGTAAACTTTTCAAATATAAGGCGCTCTGATTAGAACGCCTTTTTTATGCTTGTATAAATCGCTGTGATTAAATCTCTAAAAATTATAGGTATAGGTCAAACCACTGTTGGTGGTGATGGTCACTTCACGGACATATTCAGCGGAACAGCCCAAGTAGACTTTTGCCACTGAGCCATAGCGCATATTTTGGTAATCGTAAGTGCCTTTGCTTCTGCAATTACCACGGTTGATTAAAACCCCTGTGATGGTGGTTGGCGCATCGTTCAAGGACATGATGTTTAACAAATCGGTATAGCCTGTCATGGAGTATTGTGATTCTTCACGACGGACACGGACTTCAAATTGTTCTTGTACAGTGGGTTCAGTCCCTTCCTCAGCATTATATGACTCATCTTCCAGAAAGGATTTATCAACGGCTGGAAAATCATCTTCAGATTGAGGCGGAGTTTCAGTCGCATCAGCAGTGCTATGCTCACTTGTTTGAGTTGGGGTATCCTTTGGTTTTGGTGCATCGTTACCTGAATTACACGCAGTTAAAGTCAGTAGCAACACACTGGATAAAACAATCGATGGAATAAAATTCATTACACATGCCTATATTTAATCGAATATTGTGATCTACAGGGTTGGGTGAAAGCCCAACTCTGTGTATTTAATTGTTTGGTCAATCAATTTTTTACTTTTTATAAAAGTGGGAATTACTCATCGATCTTTTTAAATACCTTTTCGATCGGCGTGTAGTTTTCCAAGCTAAAATCAAAAGGAATTGGCTTTTTCAGTGTCACATCAAATTGCTTTAATCGAGCATTTTCTATGCCGTTGAAATGTTTGCGTTGAAAGGACATGGTGCTCGGTTCAAGGATGGCAATCGGTTCATTCGCAGAATCAGCTTGAGTGTTGTTGGCCTGATAAATGACTAAGCTCTCTAATTCCAATTTATGATTATTGAAGTTAAAAATGTAACCGACATACTTCTGTCCACCAGCCGTAATAATATTTTGTGCTAACTCTGGCGTGGATGGGGCTGTGAAATTCACAATAAGATCAGATGCGAAATTCATATTCTCAAAATGTAATTGTTTCGAATCAGCATCGTAATAAACAAAATTATCAATCGGACCATTTGGTCGATCATTCGGTGTATAGCTGCTTGGCATAAACAGACTTTGACCAGACGTAGCATTTAAACTGAGTTCTAAAAGCTTCAAGTCATAATTTAGATGGGCATTTTTAGTATCCAACTCATTTTGAAGTGTCTGAATACGTTGTTGATATTGTTCTGTACTCTCAAATTGATCTTTTTGTGGTGGAGTCACCTGCATTGTCGATCTTATATAATTGATTGCCGTATCATGCGCTGCACGCAAAGAATAGTCATCACCTAAAGCAAAAGTGAATGCAGGAAACTGTTGATCAGTATGTCCGATCACTAAAACTTGATTGTTTTTTAAAGCCAGCACATTTCTTAAATCATTGAGAATGGACTGGAAATACACGCAGTTTGCACAATAATCTGCAACATCGTCATTTTCAGCAAACATCTGCAATCCATAGATGGTTTTATACGGTGGATAAAAGGAAAAATACCCCTCATCTTTGATGAGTTCCTGAAAGTCTTCTCCAGTCTTTGTTAGCGGAGGTGTAATTTTATTGCGAGCGATAATCAAAGGAGAAGAAACAGCCTGTGCAGGGACAGCATCATTCAATGACATGTTTTCAATCTTTTGAGATAGTTCTTTATTCTCTACATCATCTTGTTGTGGTTTTGAGCAGCCGACCAACGCAAGGCTGGTGAGCAGCGCAATTGAAATGTATTTCATCCTATTATTTTCCCCATCCAATATTTTTTAAGTTTTTAAAAATGAATTATGAAATTGCCTGTAATTTCAAATACATTTTGCTTGGCTGTCATAGGCTCTAGCGATGCTGTTACTGAGCACAATAAGGACAACCAAAATAAGCTGTGCGATGAATTTCATGATTTTTATCCAGCACAAAACACCACTGACCAAAATGGATGCAGCAGTTAATTGATGCCTTGAGTCAATCAGGACACAGTGAAAGCGTGTGATAAATGAATTGGAATAAAATGCCTGAGAGGCAGAGAAAGTGCAGGGGAATAATAAAGCACAGTAAATTGCGTCATGGTTGACTCCTAGATGAATTAGAAGTTCTACCGAATCACTGTCAATTGATTATGGTGGCAGAACGAAAAGGGGTTGACAGACTGGACATCTAGAACCAGCACGCGCGAACGCGTCCCCCTCCCGTTCTACCGCAAAGGGGGACGAGAAGGTTTTTACACATACAAAGAATACTCAGATGAATAAACTCCGATGCGCTAGATGAGCGGTCTGTCAAAACCGACTGACAATGTAGGTCAGCCCTTGCATCATAATCGCTGCTAAAAAACAGGTCAATTGATCTGTTTAATCATCATTCAAAAATTGCCTAAAACTGATGAAAAAAAACGCATTCTAAAAAAATACAAATACATAGCATCTAATTGAGAACAGTGTTTCTCCATTTGAGATAGCACCAATACATGCTTCAGCTACATTGCAATCATTTTGCCTGCTTCCCCAGCAGGTTTTTTTATTCATTTACAGGAAATACCACAATGAGTTTGCCATGTCCTTATTGCCAGTCCCGAGAGACGGTACTGCTTGAATCAACCCAACATTTACCCAGTACCTCAACCAATAACCCCATTTCCAATAGTGTGATGTCACCGATGGCACTTGCCACATTAGGAGTGAGTGTTTCCAAAAGCCTGAATATTCCTCCAATTGCAGGTGCAATCGTTGGGGTACTGATTGGCGGTATCTGGATGTTGATCACTGAAGATGAACAGCAACAACCGCTTCACCCAACTTATCGCAAACAGTATTACTGCAACAACTGTGACCGCAGCTTTAGCCCGAATTTACGCAATTAAGTATTTAGCAAAATTTAAATCGAACCCTTTTACCCATTCAAAATCGATACAGGAATTATTCTTATGGCACATTTAGTTGAAACTATGGCATTCACTGGACAAACCCCTTGGCATGGGTTAGGCAATGAACTCACACCAAACCAACCCATCGAGGTTTGGGCACAACAAGCAGGCATGGACTGGCGGATAGAATCCTCGGATGTCAATTACATGGCACAGAATGAACGTGGACAAAGCATCATCATGCCTTTTGAAGAACAACGAGTGCTTTACCGTTCAGATACGCATGCACCTTTATCCGTGGTCAGCCAACGCTTTCAAGAAGTCCAACCGATGGAAATCCTACACTTCTACAAAGACCTGACGGAGCAATCAGGCTTTGAACTGGAAACCGCAGGGGTACTGAAAGGTGGCAAGAAATTCTGGGCATTAGCCAAGACTGGACAGACTTCAGCACTCAAGGGTAAGGATGTGAGTAATGGCTATATTCTACTAGCGACGGCTTGTGATGGCACTCTAGCAACCACTGCACAGTTCACCAGTATCCGGGTGGTATGTAACAATACTTTGGCAATTGCTCTCAAAGGACAAAATACCAGTGCAGGTGTGGTTAAAGTCCCACACAGCACTCGTTTCGATGCTGAGAAAGTTAAACAACAGTTGGGTATTTCAGTCCGTGCATGGGATGAACACATGTATGAAATGAAACAACTGAGCCAGCGTAAGGTAACTCAGCAGGAAGCAGCAGCCTTCTTTGATGCGGTGTTTAACAATACCAACCTAACTATGGCTGAACAAGATGAAAGCATCATTCAGTTCTATCGAAATGCTGCTATGCCAAACCAAGGCATCAACACCCCAACCAAAGCGGACAATAAAACCGAGCCAAATGGACGTGCCATGTCGAAAGTCATGACCATGTTTAACGGACATGGACGTGGTGCAGAACTGAGTTCAGCCAAGGATACCGCTTATGGATTATTGTGCAGCATCACCGAGTTCTGTGACCATGAACGTCGAGCGATGAGTACCGATCATCGACTCGATTCAGCATGGTTTGGTGCAGGGGCTGCCATTAAACAGCGTGGTCTGGAACAGGCATTGAGAATGATTGCCTAAATTCAGTTTCAATTAAGCCAGCTCCATTAGCCTAAGCATACAGTAACACCGTACAAGCACAGCAACACCTTTAGCCGCACCCTCATGCGGCTTTTTTATGCCCAAAATTCAGCTTTTACGATTTTATCGATACAGGAATAATTGCAATGAATAGTCATACTCAAATTCAAAACACGCTAAATAACCCACCACTACAACCCTATTTACCGAATCTAAATCAATCCATTCAGCAGATTGAGGTGGGAACCCGAACCAAACGAGATCGACCGAATACGCAACCACGAAAGACCAAAGCCCTTACAGCAAAAAGACTTGCCAACACCAAACAGATGAACTATCAACAATGGTTAGAAGTCAGAAAACAGGGTATTGGCAGCAGTGATGCAGCAACGGCCTGTGGACTGAATCCCTATATGTCGATGCTGGAACTGTGGATGATCAAGACAGGGCGGATGCAACAAAACATCGAGGATGAAAGTGCAGGTTACGCACCCTTGTACTGGGGAAAAAAGCTAGAACCTTTGGTGGCTGAATACTACAGCATGCACACCAATCATAAAGTCCGTCGAGTTAATGCAGTATTGCAACACCCTGATGAAGACAAACAGTTTATGTTGGCGAACTTGGATTATGCTGTAGTCGGTAATGAAGAAGTGCAAATTTTGGAATGTAAAACCGTGGGGGAATATGGCGCAAAACTATGGCGAGATGGCGTGCCTTTATATGTGCTGTGTCAGGTACAGCATCAATTGGCAGTGACAGGTAAACAGGCAGCGCATATTTGTGCCTTGATCTGTGGGCATGAAACCAAAATCTATAAAGTGACTCGTAATGAAACTGTGATTCAGCACATCATTAATGCGGAACGTCATTTCTGGCAATGTGTCGAAACAGGTATTCCACCCAGTGTAGATGCTTCGGATTCAGCAGCTAAAGCCTTGCAACAACTTTATCCTGAACAGATTCCATTAACAGTAGAAGACCTGACCCAAAATGAACAAGCTAATTATTTGTTTAATCAGTTACTAGAGGAGCGACATAAAGTTGAACAACACCAGCAGTATTTTGATGAACTGAAACATCAACTACAAATGATGATGAAAGAAGCAGAGCGAGCGGTATTTACAGGTGGTTCAGTCACATGGAAGAAATCACAAGACTCAATCAGCCTAGACAGTAAATCATTGCTTAAACAGCATCCTGAATACCTACAGCAATTTCCCCAAACCAAAGCAGGAACACGACGCTTTCAGATTTATCCGAATGGTGGATAGGGCTGATACCCAAGTAACCCATTTCAATTTAACTAACACCCCAACCAACTGATCCCATACCCCAAACAAGTATGGGATTTTTTATGCCCAAAATTTATTTATCCAAATTTAAACGCCATTTCAACATCTATATAGAGTACATCATCATGATTAAAGGTTTAGCTATTACCCCACCTGTGTTGGGGCGTATCAGTATCGGCAAAATTGTCGAAAAGAATGGAAAACGTCTGCCTGAAAAAGATGATCAATTTACCATTACCAGCCAAATCCAAAATAAAGATGGGTGGGTCAAACATCCACTGGATGAGCAACTACGTGCCAAAGCGCCCAATCAGAACCAAAAGCTGAGAAGCATTCCAGTCCGCATGATCTTCAATGATCCCGATCTCAACTTAAGAGCAGAGTACAGCCTATTTGACCGCCAAACTGGACGTTTAATCTGTTCAGGCAATGGCGAAAGCTGTCAGCGACTCGGTCAAAATGGCATTGAACAACATCCTTGTCCATCCCCTGATTTATGTCCATTGGCACAGGGTGGATTATGCAAGCCCTATGGCAGACTCTACGTCAACTTAGATGAATCAGATGAGTTTGGTACTTTCATCTTTAGAACCACAGGCTTTAACAGCATCCGCACTTTGGCAGCTCGACTTCGTTACTATCACGCAGCATCGGGTGACTTACTTTCTTGTTTGCCATTGCAATTGACCTTGCGAGGTAAAAGCACCACACAAAGTTACCGTACCCCGATCTACTACGTGGATCTGACTTTACGTGATGGCACAAACCTGAAAGATGCGATTAGTTCAGCCAAACAGATGGATGAACAAAGTAAGACAGCAGGGTTCTATCAGGAGGCTTTGGATCATGTGGCACGGCAGGGTTATGGTAATGCCTGCTTTGAGGTGGGAGGTGAAGAGGGTTTGGATATAGTGGAGGAGTTTTACAGCGTTGAATCTCAAACAGAGCATCAGCAAACGCATGATCTCACTCATGTTCAAGATATTCAGAAAGGCTTACAGCAGTCGGTTCAAGCTCTGAATTAAATACTGTTGGGGGCTAAGAAGCCCCCAACAGTAATATTGCTACTATTTTTTATTAAAAAATTTGAACTACTTATTGAATCAATAAACATTACTTAAGTATCGTTTATTTGGAGGGCGGTAGTACGTTAGGCTTTTGTAACATTAATCCATTTATAACTTTTTGTTGTCTACTATCTTCATTACGTAGTTGTTTATCTTTAGAATGATGGTCTTTATTCTCTTCGACTTTGGTGTCGCCATGATTATGATCAGTGATATTACGTAATTCGGTATCATCTAAGGAGCGAATCGTTTTTGAAGTGCTAGGTTCAGCCCATGATGTCGTATTCAAAAAAATGAAAAATAATAAATTGTACTTCATCCATGAAGTCATAGCGTGATCCTTTTTTACTCAATACCGACTACAGTGGTGATATAACCAGTGGCTAAAAGAATTGATAGACCTAATGACATCTCAAATAAAATGGCATAGCCCAATTGTTTCGCAAATTTCGGGTCTTGTAAGCGAGGTGTGAAATACCATTTGTTAAAGGCTGCTAACAATAAAATACTTAGGACAAATAATATTTTAATAATAAATCCATGCCCATAAGGTGTATTGATTAGAGTATTAAAATCTTTAAAGAGTAATAAAGCAATACTAAGACCACAAGCGATGAGTATTCCTACAATAAAGGCTGCTATTTGCCCAAATAGATGCATACGTTCTTTAAGTGGTAAGCCATTAATTTTTTTGCTTGTTTTCCATAATGGATAAAGCGACCCCATCCATAAGGACATTACAAGTACATGTATTGATAACAAAGCTTGAGCGAATAAGGGTAAATTCGTGACGTGTCCGAGTTGTGAAAAACTTAAAACGATTGGTGTGAGCAGTATGGTAAAGATTGCTCCTTCAGTTTTGGAAATATCAATCGTCCCTTTACTAAGTTTGACTATCATAAATATGAGTAAAAGTGCAAAACTGATTGATCGAATGATAGAGACATGTCCAGTAGGAGTATTGACTAGTATATTTATATAGTTGCTATCCCACATACCTGAAAGGCCAGTGTTGGCAAAACTTCCTATAAGAATGAAGAAGCCGAGAACACTTGAAAAAAGGCCTAAACCTGTACCAATAGTCATGTATTTTAGAATAGTCTCCTTGATTTCAACATAACGTCCAAGTAAGAAATAGCAGAAAGCACCGCCAATAACAAATGCAATCCCTAAATATAAAATGACTTTAACCAACCATGTTGCATATATCCAAGTCTCAGGAATCATATTTTTCTCCCTTTATTATAGCAACATGCCAGCAAGCTGCTGGCATGTTGACTATTTTCACTCATTGTTATTTTGCCGATTTAATAGTGAAATTATATTCACCATTCATGTTATGGCCATCGGTACCCATTGTGGTCCAAACCACCGTATATTTTCCTTTTTTTAGTTTTGGAACCGCTACGTCAAATGATTTTTTCATATCATGAGTTATTTGGTAGTTCAAAGGGATATCCTTACGTTGGGCATCAAGTAACTTAACGTTCATTAGCATGACTTCTTCACCAAAATTGAGTGTTATGTTTTTTGGTTGACTTGCTACAGAAGCATTGATCGCAGGAATTGCACTTTCAAGTTTCACGTGTGCAAATGCACTTGAAGCAGTAACAATCAGTGTTGCACCTACGAGAGTGTTACGTAGAGCTGACATTTTATTTTTGAAAATTTTCATTTCTTCATCCTCTTTAAACTAATCTTGGGCTCAGTAATGACCGAATGAAATGCATCAATTGGTTGCTTGGTCATCACCTTTCTCATGCTTATTATTAAAGGATGAGAGAAACATCCCGATGACTTCAAAATTACATTTTTGTCATTTTAAAAATTAAAAAACCACAAGTGGTACACTGGCTTTAAAGAAAACAATGATCACTAAACAAACTAATAAGAGGGAGTCTATTTCCATCTTAATGAAATTATTAATTTAAAAAATTAAATATGAAGGAGGCTTTTATGGACCATCATCATGAAAACAAAGTACTCAATAACAGACTTACTGACCCTGTCTGTGGTATGACAGTTACAGAAGCATCCAAGTTTTATGAAGAAGTTAAAAATAGAACTTTTTACTTTTGTAGTGAGAAATGCCACATAAAGTTTAAAAGTGATCCTCATTTTTATATTACTAAAGTTGAGAATGTAGTTACGTTAAAAGAACCACAAAAGAGGGATGGTGAGGATTCAAATGAAGTTAATCAGCCTGCTCATGTTAATACCTTCACGATATACACTTGTCCAATGCATCCTGAAATTAGACAGAACCATGCGGGAAATTGTCCGATCTGTGGTATGTCGTTAGAGCCTTTACTTCCTGACTTAGATGACGCTGATGAAAACCCAGAACTCAAGAATTTTAAGCATAGATTTTGGTGGACCTTACCGCTAACCATTATTGTAGTTTTCTTAGCAATGTTTGGTCATCAATTGAACTGGTTCGAAATGCAGGTGCAAAGCTGGATTGAACTTTTTCTTACCTTGCCAATAGTTTTTTGGGCGGGATGGCCATTTTTTGTTAGATGTTGGCAGTCAATCTGGAATCGGAGTCCAAATATGTGGACCTTGATTGGAATAGGTACAGGAGCTGCTTTTATATACAGCCTTGTTGGAACAATAGTACCTCAAGTATTTCCAGACTCATTTGTATCTATGGGGCGTGTTGCTGTGTATTTTGAGGCGACCGCAGCGATTATTTCTCTCACATTGTTAGGTCAAGTGCTAGAGTTAAAAGCACGTTCCCAAACTTCAGCGGCAATTAAATCCCTACTTGGGCTAGCACCTAAAACAGCAAGAAAAATCAGTGTTGATGGTATAGAAGAAGATATTCCACTATCTCATGTACACGTAGGCGATTTATTACGGATACGCCCCGGTGAAAAAGTTCCTGTTGATGGAGTCATTACAGAAGGTTCAAGCTCTGTAGATGAATCGATGTTAACTGGTGAACCTGTGCCAGTTACAAAACGTGTGGGTGATCAAGTCATTGGTGCAACAATGAACATGAATGGTTCATTGGTGATGCGATCAGAAAAAGTTGGATCATCAACCGTACTTTCTCAAATCGTGCAAATGGTTGCTCAGGCTCAACGTTCAAAAGCACCTATGCAGCGGATGGCGGATCATGTTGCAGGACGATTTGTTATGGGGGTTATAGGTATTGCTGTTCTAACTTTTTTGGGGTGGGGGCTATTCGGACCTGAACCTAGTTGGGTTTATGGATTAATCAATGCAGTAGCTGTTTTAATCATCGCATGCCCATGTGCTTTGGGATTAGCTACGCCAATGTCAATTATGGTAGCAACAGGGCGAGGTGCATCAAATGGAGTACTTTTTCGAGACGCTGCCGCAATAGAGAATCTACGTAAAATTGATACATTGATTATTGATAAAACAGGAACTTTGACAGAAGGACAACCATCATTCAATAAAGTAGTAGCCACTTCAGGATATGAAAAGAATGAAGTCCTCCGTTTAGCTGCGAGTTTAGATCAGGGCAGTGAGCATCCTTTAGCAAATGCAATTGTACGTGCCGCCCGTGAGCGAAATCTTACTTTAAGTAAACCTACTTCATTTGAATCAGGTTCAGGTATTGGTGTTAATGGAGAGATAAACGGACAAAAATTAGCGCTAGGCAATACGGCACTGATGAAGCAATTAGGGATATCTGTTAACACTCTTATTCCACAAGCAGAGGTATTAAGAGCTGAAGGTGCCAGTGTTATGTATTTGGCAGCCGATGGAAAACTGCTAGGTCTTCTGGCAGTTTCAGATCCAATCAAAGCAAGCACTCCAGAGGCCCTTTTATCGTTGGAAGACTCAGGTTTAAGAATCATCATGGCAACAGGTGATGGGCTAACTACAGCAAAATCAGTTGGGGCTAAGTTAGGAATTAGTGAGGTTTATGGTGAGGTTAAACCTGCTGATAAATTAGATTTGGTCACAAAATTGCAAAAAGAAGGGAGAATTGTTGCTATGGCTGGTGATGGAATTAATGATGCACCAGCCTTGGCTCAAGCTGATATTGGAATCGCAATGGGCACGGGTACTGATGTAGCAATGAATAGTGCCCAAGTTACATTAGTAAAAGGTGACTTACGTGGTATTGAAATTGCTCGTTCTTTATCAGAGGCAACTGTTAAAAATATGAAACAAAACTTGATGTTTGCTTTCCTCTATAATGGATTAGGTATCCCTTTGGCTGCTGGTGTACTGTATCCATTTACTGGCTGGTTACTCTCGCCTATGATTGCTGCATTAGCAATGAGCCTAAGCTCAGCATCGGTAATTGGTAATGCCTTACGATTACGTCATCAAAAATAATCACGACTTACCACTCATTAGCGTAAGTTAATGAGTGGTAAGCATCATTAGAATGAGTGCTTAATAACCGAGATATCACTAATTTTTAAAGATAATTTTAAAAGAAATATGTCCCTCGTTATAAGTCGCTTGAATGGAAGCTCCATGCACATCAAGAATAGATTTGGTAATTGCTAAACCAAGGCCAGTACCTTCTTCAACTCTCTGTCTAGATACATCTGTTCGATAAAAACGATCGAATAACCGATTAAGTTGTTCTGATGATAGTGGGGAGCTTTCATTTTCAATGATGAATGTTGTTGTATCAAAGTTTTGTTGGCATGTGATTTTGATGACCGAATCTGATTTGCCATATTTAATTGCATTCGATAACAAATTACTTAAAGCGCGGCGTAGCATTAAAGGATCACCTTTTATACTACCTGAACCACTCTGTTCGAGTGACATTCCCTTTTCAGCAGCGATAGCATCATAAAAATCAAATAATGCTGAAACTTCTTTAACTAAATTAACCTGTTGTAGGTTAGGTAAATGTAGACCATGTTCTGCTTTTGCCAAAAATAGCATATCAGAGACCATGCGAGCTAAATGCTCAAACTCTTCTAAATTTGAAAATAGAACTTCCTGATAAGTATTAATATTTCGACTACGAGATAAACATACTTGAGTTTGAGTCATCAAATTGTTAATAGGTGTTCTTATTTCATGAGCAAGATCAGATGAAAAATCTGAAAGTTTTTCTACTGCGGCTTCTAGCCGATCTAACATATCATTAAAAGCGACAGCCAGTGATTTAAGTTCGGTTGGAGTATTTTCGACTTCTAAACGTTCAGAAAGATGTTGGGCTGAGATACCCTCTGCTACTTTTGCCATTTGTTGTACTGGACGTAGCCCTCGCCATGCTGCGAACCACCCTAAGAACATTAAACAAATTGTACCCACAAATCCAATGTATAAAAGTTGACGTCTAAAGTCATTTAAGAAATGTAGATGCTCAGAGGTATCGATTCCAACAATAATCTGAGCTGATATAAACGAGTCATTATGATCAAAAGTCTTTTTATAAATTAAGCCACGATAAGTCTTATTTTTAATTTTCCATTCAAGCCATGGATCTTGTTTTGATTTGTTGAGTGCTTGGGGATGAATTACTGATGGTGCTGAGCTAAAAATAACTTGACCTGTTGGACGTTCAATCTGAACAATCAGATCGTGATGTCCAATTAAGGCATCTTTTAAATATAAATTTAGTTCTTGAGAGTTAGATGGGTTCTGTTCAAGTAGATTCTCTATAAGTTGAATTTTGCCTTCTAATTGAGTTCGGTCTTGAGCTTCAAAATGATGCATTACGAGCTTGTGAATAACCAACCCCATAATCATTAAGATGATAACAGTAGAAAGAGAAAAGATGATTGCTATACGAAAGCTGATTGCATTAAACAATTTACGAGTCATCTTCTACCTCTAAAACATACCCCATTCCACGTATGTTCTGTATCAGCTTTGGGCTAAAATTACTGTCAATTTTACTGCGCAAACGTTTGATAGCGACTTCTACAACGTTGGTATCACTATCAAAATTCATGTCCCATATTTGAGAGGCAATGAGCGTACGAGGTAATATCTCACCACGTCTACGCATAAATAATTCCATCAGCGCGAATTCTTTAGCTGTTAAGTCAATACGTTGCCCAGCGCGAGTGACGCGGCGTTTACGAAGATCAAGTTCAAGATCAGCAATTGTAATAAGGTTACTATCTTCTTTTTGTTGTCCCCGTCGGAGTAAGCTTTTAATTCGTGCTAATAACTCAGCAAAAGCAAAAGGCTTGACTAGATAATCATCAGCACCTAAATCCAAGCCTTTCACACGATCTTCAATTTGATCACGTGCTGAAAGAAAAAGAATAGGCATAGTTTTGCCACTTTTTCGGATATCATAAATGATATCCCAACCATCTAGCTTTGGAAGCATCACATCTAAAATGATGAGGTCATATTCTTCGGAAAGCGCTTGATGTTTACCAGATAATCCATCCGTTACCCAATCCGTTATATACCCAGCTTCAGATAGACCTTGTTTAAGGTAGTCACCGGTTTTTTGTTCATCTTCAACTAGTAAGATTCTCATTGATAAAAATCCCATATCACTCATTAAGAACATAATAACGTTATAAATACGTGATTCGTTGTAGATTACAAAAATGTCATTTTCATGTCACATAGATGTTTAGTGAAGGCCTTTAAGGTATTTACATAAAGTTAATTTTTGGAGCAAAACATGAAAACTCTATTCAGCCGTAGCTTAACCACTCTTATGTGTGTTGGTACTTTAATTGTAGGAACTCAGTCTTGGGCAGCAGATGTGAAACAAGGAACTACAGTTGTGTCTGAAATTAAAGCCGATTCAAAGACGCAAGAGAAATGTCAAAAACCTTGTAATATGAAGAATGATGATAAAACCCAACAGGATCATAGTCAGCATGAGCATGGTAACATGACGGATATGTCTCAGATGGATCATTCTAAGATGATGAATATGGGGCAATCTAAAATGAGTAATATGGATAATTCCAGTATGATGAACATGGACCACTCAAAGATGAACATGTCAAATACATCAAATAAATAACAAATACGATAAATGAAAGATCGGGGGAAATTAAAGCGAATAATAGGTTTGCTTGATTCTCCCATCCTTATATTAGATAGGTGAAATAAATGTCTACAAAATTAACGCATGTCCTTTTAATAGGAGTCGGTTTATTTTCATCAACTTGGGTTGTGGCAGCAGTTAAAGAATATGATTTAACAATCGCTGAGCAAACGGTGAATATCACAGGTAAGCCTTTAAAACGAATTACGGTTAATGGGAAATTTGTTGCACCTCTTCTTGAGTTTGAGGAAGGTGATGATGCTATTATTCGTGTCCATAACAAGCTAAAAAAACAAGATTCTTCTATTCATTGGCACGGGTTAATTCTACCGGGCATCATGGATGGCGTACCCGGATTTAATCAGTTTGACGGTATTGCCCCTAATAAGACCTACGAATATAAGTTTAAGGTACGCCAAAATGGTACCTATTGGTATCATTCGCATAGTAAAGGTCAAGAACAAGAGGGCTTGTATGGTCCGTTAGTCATTTACCCCAAAAATAGGACACCTTTAACTGTAGCTGAGAAAACAGATAAGGATTATGTCGTATTACTTTCAGATTTTCATGATTCAACTAGTGATAAAATCATGAATAATCTAAAGAAAGAAGCTGACTATTATCAGAACCGTCGTGAAACTGTTTTTGATGTTTTTAAACAAATTAAAAAAGATGGTTTAAAAGCAACATGGCAAGACCGTTCGATGTGGAACCAGATGCGAATGCTCAAGACAGATATGTCTGATGTGACAAAATATACTTTTTTGATGAATGGTAAGACTCCAGAACAAAATTGGACTGGTAATTTTAAGACGGGTGAAAAAGTACGTCTTCGGTTTATTAATGCCTCAGCAATGTCATTCTTTGACGTCAGAATCCCTAACTTGAAAATGACGGTAGTCAGTGCAGATGGGCAACCAGTGAAACCTGTTCCGGTTGATGAATTCAGAATAGGGACGGCTGAAACGTATGATGTTATTGTAGAACCCAAACAATCAAATTATCAAATTGAAGCAGAATCAATTGATAGGAGTGGTTTTTCAGTTGGTTCCTTACATGATGAGAATACTCCTCCAATAAATCAAATCAAAATGCCGAAGTCACGTCCTCGTTCTTTATTAACTATGGAAGATATGGGGATGGGGCATGATATGTCTTCTATGGCGGGCATGAATCACGACATGTCTTCAATGAAAGGCATGGATCATGATATGTCGCCTATGACAGACAGCTCAAAAGATCAGTCAATGTCTGGAATGAACCATGACATGTCTTCAATGAAAGGCATGGATCACGATATGTCGTCTATGACAGACAGCTCAAAAGATCAATCTATGTCAGGTATGAACCATGGCATGCAAATGACTACATCTAATGCACCTACACAAGAAAAGAATGGTGATGTTGTATATGGCTGGGCAAATGCTTCAACACCTGTTGGTCAAAAAGCACTTCAATATAGTGACTTACAATCTTTAAAGCCTCAACCAGATACTCGTGCCCCTGAACGTGAAATGGAAATCCGTCTTGGTGGGAACATGGAGCGCTATATTTGGACAATTAATGGTAAGAAGTTTAATGAAACAGAACCATTCAAAGTGAAATACGGGGAACGTATACGCTTGAAATTTGTGAATGACAGTATGATGGCTCACCCAATGCACTTGCACGGTATGTTTATGCAGCTTGAAAATGGTCAAGATCCAAGTAATATGCCAAATAAACACACGATCATTGTGCCACCGGGGAAAACAGTTACAACTTTACTTACTGCTGATGAATTGGGTGAATGGGCTATCCACTGCCATTTGTTATATCACATGGCAGCTGGAATGATGAACAAACTCATTGTGGCAAATGTAGATAGCAATGATGATGATACGAAAAGTATCGTTGCCCAACCTCAAACTAGCCATGAGGGAGTGAATCAACATGCACATCACTAAACAGTTATATTCAAAAACAATTTTATCTGTTGCTTTAATTGGCTTAGCGGGTATGGCATTTGCGAATGATAATTCGACTGAAAATCTAAATAAGAGTACGTCAAGTATGAGTGTGCTTTTACGCGAATCAGGCGGATTAGGCTATGTTGAACGTAATACTGATCAAAAGTCTTCAAACAGCAAAGGGTCTGAAACTTTAGCTTTTAGCCAAAATCATATGAACGAGCATGGTGGGCAAATTTATCAGACAACTAAATTTTCCAATGAGTGGATAGTTGATAAAGATGGAAAGGGCAGCTTAGGTTCGAGTTTCGAGGCATTGATTGGAACAGATGAAAATCGAATGTTTGTTGAAGCTAATATGAATAAAGCGGAGAGTAATGATCCCAAATATGATGTATCAGCTCTTTACAGTAGAAATGTTGCACCATTTTGGGATGTACAAGCTGGGGTAAGGTATAGTGAGGACAAAAATAACCGTAATAGTAATCGCATTGATGGCGTTATTGGATTATTAGGCCTTGCACCTTATTTCTTTGAGACAAAAGCCTACCTTTATGGTGGTGAAAATAATTTTTGGGGAGCCAGTTTTGAGTTTGATCGAGATCTATTACTCACTCAAAAGCTAATTACTCAGCCATATATTGCAGCAGATATTGTGTTTAATGATAATTCTGATTTTGCTACAAAGTCAGGTTTGTCTGAGTTAAAGACAGGTCTAAAAACTCGTTACGAGATTAATAAGCGTATAAGACCATTTGTTGATGTCGCTTATCAATATGAAAAAGGACAGAAATTAACAACTTTTCAAGAAGCTACAAATTCTGAAAAGGGGTGGTTATACGGGGCAGGTATTGAATTAGTTTTCTAAATATTTTATTAAGAATGAATAATGGTGATATTCCATTATTCATTCTTAATTATTTTAAACTTACGGATAACCCTTCAAGTACTTTACAAGAGTTAATTTCCAAAAAACCAGAGCATTTGCTTCTTAAATCAGAAAGTTGTTGCTTAAGCTGAATCTGTTTTTGGATATTCTGCTCTAATTGATGAATATGTTTATCAACTAAGATGTTAATAGAACTACAGTTTCCACAAGGTTTGTCTTTGTATGCTAATAAAATTTTTATTTCGTCCAAGCTCATATTCAAAGTTCGGCAATTAAGAATAAATAGAAGTCGCTCTAAGTGGTCTTTGTTATAAAGTCGATAATTAGCTTCCGAACGATTAGGGGCTAGTAATAAAGCTTCTTTTTCATAAAACCGTATTGTAACAACAGGGCAACCGGATAGCTGAGATAATTCACCAATTTTTAAGTTCATTTCAAGTCACCTGATCTATTGACTCTATAGTAGCTATAGGGATTTTAATATGCAATACGTGAAGATATGACTATAGGCACATCAATGAGTGGTTGCGGTTGTAATCAAGAAAGTTCTTGTGAAGACACTAAGCAAAAACAAAATGAATCAAAAACAGATTCTTGTAAAATTAAAGATTTAGCTACAGAAGAAAGTGAAAGTTCTTGTTGCGATAATGAGGTACAGCAAGAACCTAACCCTGATGAAAAAGATTCATGCGGTAGTAAGCAGTCGAATTCATGCTGTGGTTCGGATTCGATAACTTCACCTGAAAAGATTAGGGGGAGTGAAGATACAGCGACTTTCATCAGTGACTATAGCATCCCGAAAATGGATTGTTCCGCAGAGGAACAAATGGTTCGGATGACTTTATCTTCATTGGTAGATGTTAAGAGCTTGGTTTTTGATTTGCCGAACCGAAACCTAAAAGTTCTGCATAATGGTGAAAGTAATGAAATCACTGCAAAACTTGAAGCTCTTGGATTTGGGGCAAAATTAAATAAAACTGAAGCTTATGAAAATAAAGAACAAGCACAAGAAGCTAGTACTTTTCTGATTCCGAAGATGGATTGTTCGGCAGAAGAGCAAATGGTAAGAATGGCACTTTCTCCCTTGCATGAAGTTAAAGGTTTATCTTTTGATTTGGCGCAAAGACAGTTAGTTGTTTTCCATACCAATGGGATTAATGAAATTACCACAAAACTTGAAGCCCTAGGTTTTGGTGCAAAGCTCGTGGAAACAGTAAAAGCCACTGGGGAATTGCCTGAAACACCAGATCCGACTAAGCAGGCGAAAGTCCTTAAATTATTACTAGCGATTAATGGTGTTCTTTTTTTTATTGAGTTCATAAGTGGAATTATTGCCGCATCGACGGGGCTCATTGCGGACTCTCTTGATATGTTTGCTGATGCGGCCGTTTACGGTATAGCACTTTACGCGGTAGGGAAAGCGGCTAAATACCAATTAAAAGCAGCTCATTTTGCAGGATGGATTCAACTTTTATTAGCTTTGATCGTTATTATTGATGTTGTCAGACGTTTCATGTTCGGTAGTGAACCAGAGTCAGATTTGATGATCATTATTGGCTTCTTAGCACTTATTGCCAATGTGACGTGCTTGTATCTCATTTCTGGGCATAGAGATGGCGGAGCCCATATGAAAGCGAGTTGGATCTTTTCAGCTAATGACGTAATAGTAAATATGGGGGTTATTTTAGCAGGTGTACTTGTTGCATGGACTGGTTCAGCTTACCCAGATTTGATTATTGGTATTCTTGTTTCACTGTTTGTACTGAATGGCGCTCGAAAAATTTTGGCGTTGAAGTAGGGTGCTGACAATGAATTTATTTCAAGTAAAGCAAGACCAGACTGTAAAAATCATTGATCTTAAAAAGGGTGAACAGTATCAAGATAAAAATGATCCTGTTCTGGAGCGTTTAGAACTGCTGGGCTTTAGAGTAGGTGAATCCTTACAAGTGCTTGCGAAAGGGCTTTTTGGTGGTGATCCTGTGTTGGTTCAAATCGAAACCTCACGTTTCGCCTTAAGAAAAAATGAAGCAGAACGAATTTTTGTAGAGATTACCAATGGACACTAAAAATATTGCACTTGTTGGTAATCCTAATTGCGGTAAAACATCACTTTTTAACACCCTCACAGGGACTCGTCAAAAAGTTGCAAATTATGCTGGGGTAACGGTAGAACGGAAAGAGGGATTTTTTAAACTGCCATCTGGTGATACCGTTCGAGTATTGGATTTGCCTGGGACTTATAGTTTAAAACCGAGCAGTTTAGATGAGGAGGTAACTAGAGCAGTATGCTTTGGTGAATTAAAAGGCGAAGTTATACCTGATATTTTTGTATGTGTTGTCGATGCTACGAATCTTCATCTTCATTTAAGTCTTGTACTTGAAGTCAGGGCTTTAAACAGACCAATGTTACTTGTTCTTAACATGATGGATGAGGTTAGAAAGCGTGGGATTTCAATTGATACAACGAAGCTATCTCAGCTTTTAGGTATTCCTGTTGTTGAGTCAGTAGCTGTAAAAACAAAAGGCATTCAGGGGCTATTGACCCAATTGGATCAAAAGAATTTGTTTGTTGCCCCTTATCATTCTGATCTGAGTCACTTTGACCAAATCAAATATATTACAAAACAAGTCATCTTGAAAAATGATAATGGTGATAAACGAACGGCTTTCTTGGACAAAATATTCTTACATCCAGTTTTTGGATTATTAATATTGACCTTTACCATGTTTGTAATGTTTCAGGCTGTCTTTATTTGGGCTCAACCGTTAATTTCCTTTGTTGAGGATTCGATTTCATGGTTTGGTGGGGCGATAGGACCTCTGATTACTCATCCACTTTTAAGAAGTTTGGTCGTTGATGGTGTAATTGCAGGTGCTGGTAGTGTACTCGCGTACATGCCTCAAATTCTGATCTTATTTTTCTTTATTTTAATTTTAGAAGAATCGGGATACTTACCTAGAGCTGCTTTTTTGTTAGATAAGCTGATGTCTAAAGCTGGTTTAAGTGGGCGTTCATTTATTCCACTACTTTCGAGCTTTGCTTGTGCAATTCCCGGAGTCATGGCGACTAGAAGTATTAGCTCTGAAAGAGATCGTTTAGCAACGATTATGATTGCACCTTTAATGACGTGTTCTGCACGACTACCTGTATATGCTTTGCTGATCGCTGCATTCATTCCAAACAAGTTGGTTTATGGTTGGCTCAGTTTACAAGGTCTAGTTCTGTTCGGGCTTTACATGTCAGGAATCGTATCCGCTTTATTGGTTTCTTTATTCCTGAAATTAGTCAGAAAAGATAAAACTGAAAGTATTTTCATTTTTGAATTACCTACATACCGTATTCCAGATGTTCGAAATGTAGCTTTGGGGCTTTATGATAGAGCAACTATATTCTTAAAAAGAGTTGGTGGAATTATTGTCGCACTTTCTATTTTATTATGGTTCTTGGTAACGTTCCCTTTACCACCTGATAATCCAACAATGCCACCAATCAATTATAGTATTGCTGGACAGTTAGGGCATCTAATCCATCCAATATTTGCTCCGATTGGATTTACTTGGGAAATTTGTATTGCTTTGATTCCTGCAATGGCAGCTCGTGAAGTGATTATTGCTGCGTTAGGGGTGATCTATGCAATGTCTGGTGATGAAGATGCAGTTACCCAGACTTTATTATCTCAAATATCTGGTCCGGATGGATGGGGGCTAGCGACAGGTATGTCATTGTTAGTTTGGTTTATCTTTGCCCCGCATTGTTTAGCAACACTAGCGACCATTCGAAGAGAAACAGGGAGTTGGAAACAACCAGTCGTAATGGCTGTATATCTCTTTTCATTGGCTTATTTATTTTCCTTTATAACTTATCAAGTTATAAGTCGGTTTTAATTTAGAAGGCGGTTGTTGATATAAACCAACAACCGCTGTTTAATGAATTAGTTTAATTAATTATAGGATTGTTATTTACAGGATAATCTGTAAAACTAAAAAGGTTAAATTTTGGTCTTGATGTTATGCACTTGTTAAGGACATGCTTATCGCTGTTTTTATCTTTTGCTATCCTAATTGTAGGATCGGCAGCAGCTGCTGCATCTGTACATAGCCCATGTTTAATGTCATCTCAAGATACACAATCCATGCAAATGATGAATTCTGAAGATCATGAAAAAGCAAGTGCTATGCACATGGATTGTATGAAAGCTGAGGTAAAGATTAAGAAGCAATTACATGATCCATCATGTATGTCTAAGCAAGATTGTATTATGTCATTTTCTAAAATTGCATATACATCTACAGCGCTGGATGTTTTGCAGTCGATGATTTTTTTACCTGCGGAACAGTCTACTTTTTCTCCATTAAATCAAAATTTCATCTCATCTGATCTTTCCAATTTATGGAAACCCCCACGCTTTAACTAATTTGATGATTCTTCATCATTCATAGAGTTTTCTATGGGTGTTCTGCACGTGCGCGTGTACATCATTTTAGAGCTAAAAATATGAACTTTAATAAAGGAAAGCTGTCCCTAAAATGGGGTGGATGCTCGATTGCGACGATCTGTTTTTTCTTGAGTTATGGACATGCTTATGCCCAGCCACTGACTTTGGATACAGCATTGAAGCTTGCTGAGCGATATGCGCCTGCTCTAAGAGCTAATAGTGCTCAGATTGAAGGTGCTGAGAATATAGTTTCAGCTTCAGGTATTTTGCCCAATCCTAAACTATTTGTGGGTCTCGATAATTACCCTGTATCAGGTGATGCTGCATGGTCTGTCACACAAGAGGGGATGACGATGCAAAAGATTGGCATCATGCAAGATTTTCCAAATCGTGCCAAAAGATTAGCTGAAGTTGAATTAGCAAAAGCTGAATTGGGTTCAGCAAATGCTCAAACAGAAATTCTGCGAATTGAGTTACGTCAAAAAGTAGCATCGGCATGGCTTAAACGTTTTTATCTTGAGCGTAAACTGGCGTTATATGATGACCTTCTTTCAGAAAATGGATTGCTATCCCAGATTACACAAACACAGGTTGCGTCTGGTCGAACCATGGTTGCTAATACAATTTCCCCTAGGCTGGACAAAACTATTTTGCTTGATCAAAAAGATGATTTGCTTCGAGATATAAATAAGGCAAAACTAGAATTACACCGATTAATCAGTGAGGATTCTAGTGGTACAACTGAAATAGAAAGTTTGCCTACCCAAGAACCTATAATTAATTTTGATACATCACGTTTATATCATCATCTGCATCAACACCCTGAACTAAAAGCATTCCAAGCAGAAAAGCAAACTGTTGAAGCAAAGCTTAAGCAAGCCCAAGCCCTTCAAAAACCAGATTGGGGTATTGAGCTTGCCTATCAGCATCGTGCTCCTGAATTTGGAGATATGATTGGTGTACAACTGACAACAGAACTACCAATATTTTCAAAAAAACGTAGTGGTCCGCTCATTCAGGCAGCATTAGCTGAACAAAATCGGATTACAGCAGATCAGGAGATAAAATACCGCGACCATCTCACCATGTTAGATGAGGGGCTATCGGATTTAAAAGCTCTTGAAAGACAAATCCAACGTACCGTTCAAAGTACACTTCCTTTGGCTAAAGAAAAAGTAACTTTACAGTTAGCAAGTTATCAGGCTGGTAAAGCCAATTTGTCAGATGTCATTGAGACACGACAAGCATTACTAAATCAGCGATTACGTCTCATCGATTTACAACAACAGCAAGCAATTATCAAAGCCCAGCTCTATTTTTCTTTTGTAGAACCCACCTTAAACCATGCTGAGGAGTCAAGATAATGTTAAAAAATAAATTGGCATTTGTAATTGCTGGCTTGATTGTGGGCAGCTTGGGAGTCGGTAGTGGGATTGGATATTGGTATGCGCATCAAAATGATGAAAAGCAAACTGTAAGTGATCAGGCAACTGCTAAAGTGTTGTACTGGTACGATCCAATGAAACCAGAACAGCATTTTGATAAGCCAGGGAAATCCCCTTTTATGGATATGCAGTTAGTCCCTAAGTATGCGGATGAAAGTACTTCTGGAATAACTGAAAGTGCAGGAGTAAAGATTGATCCAGCTCTTCAACAAAATCTAGCCATTCGTTATGCCACAGTCGAACAGGCTGTAATGGGCAATACCTTGTTAACCAATGGCATATTACAAGCGAATGAACGACAGGTAGCAATTCTGCAAACACGAGCAAGTGGTTTTGTTCAGCGTGTTTATGGCCATGCAGTCGGGGATATAGTGACTCAAGGGAGTCCGATTGCTGATATTTCAATCCCTGAGTGGACTGGGGAACAGACTGAGTTTTTGGCAGTACTTAAAATAGGAGACCGTTCTCTTATTCAAGCAAGTCGACAACGCCTACAGCTTCTGGGAATCCCACCAAATGTGATCCATCAAGTCGAACGGACACATCAAGTACAGTCTAATATGACTTTGAGTGCTCCTTTGAGTGGATTCATTGACTCACTAGAAGTTCGTAGTGGAATGGCTTTAGCTATGGGGCAAACACTTGCCACCATTAAAGGCGTGAATCCAATTTGGTTAGAAGCAGCAGTGCCTGAAACGCAAATTGCTGGGATAAAGCGAGGAGATAAAATCGAAGCAACTTTTGCTGCGTACCCTCAAAAAGTGTCTGGCAAAGTCATTGATATTTTACCGACATTAGATACTACAAGCAGAACCATAAAAGTTCGTATTGAGTTACCCAATAGAGAGGGGCAACTCAAGCCCGGAATGTTTGCTTCTGTCAAATTTTCCAACAATCCTCAAAGCAGTTTAGTTGTGCCAGAGCAAGCTGTTATACGTACAGGTACTCGTAATATTATTATTGTCGCACATGAAAAAGGGCGTTTCGAACCTGTTGTTGTACAGTTAGGACAGAGTGACGGAAATAAAATAGCAATTCTACAGGGTTTGAACGCTGGTCAGAAAATCGTGATTTCGGGACAATTCCTAATTGATTCTGAGGCCAATTTACAGGGTGTACTGGATAAGCTGAACACTGGACAATCGATTACATCATCTCAAGTGACTAAGGCATCAATATACCAAGGCATTGGTAAAGTGGAAAAAGTTACAGCTCAAGACATTACCATTTCACATCATGCAATTGCTGAATTGGGGTGGGGGGCTATGACCATGAGCTTTAAACAACCAGTACAACCATTTACCCAAATTCAGCAAGGCGAGCAGGTCAGTTTTCGTTTTACACGTGTTGGGGATGCTTATGTTATTTCTGACATTTCCAAGATGTCTATGACATCTATGCAGAACTAAACGGGAGAACCATTATGATCGCCCGTATTATTCGTTTTTCAATTACAAATCGAGTATTTGTCTTATTAGCTGCTGTAGTTCTTGCCGTTTGGGGAACTTGGGCTGTCAAGAATACTCCGGTTGATGCTTTGCCAGATCTGTCTGATGTACAAGTGATTGTGCGAACTAATTTTCCCGGTCAAGCACCACAAATTGTTGAAAATCAGGTGACTTATCCTTTAACAACGACCATGTTATCAGTACCCGGTGTTAAAGCTGTTCGGGGCTATTCTTTTTTTGGTGATTCGTTTGTTTATGTCATTTTTGATGAACATACTGATCTTTATTGGGCACGTTCTCGTGTATTGGAATATCTCAATCAAATACAAGAAAGAATGCCTGCAAATGCAAAATCTTCATTAGGACCAGATGCTACAGGTGTTGGTTGGATCTACGAATATGCTTTGGTTGATCCAACAGGGCAACATGATCTCTCACAACTGCGAAGCATACAAGATTGGTTTTTGAAGTATGAACTGAAGACAGTACCAAATGTGGCTGAGGTCGCCACAATTGGGGGGATGGTTAAACAATATCAAGTTGTTTTAGACCCAACCAAAATGGCAGCATTCGGTATAACTCAGCGAAGCATAATTGAAGCAATTCAAAAGGCAAATCAGGAAACTGGCGGTTCAGTCCTAGAAATGGCTGAAACTGAATATATGGTGAGAGCTTCAGGTTATTTAAAAACATTAGAAGATTTTCGGCAGATTCCGTTACGTACAAACGATTTAGGTGTTCCAATCACTCTTGGAGATGTTGCAACGATTCAACTCGGTCCTGAAATGCGTCGTGGAATTACTGAACTCAATGGACAAGGGGAAACTGTTGGAGGTGTTGTGATTTTACGTGCTGGTAAAAATGCACGTGAAACCATTACTGCTGTAAAAGAAAAACTTGCTGAATTACAACAAAGTCTACCGAAAGGTGTACAAGTTGTTTCTGTGTATGACCGCAGTCAATTGATTGATCGGGCGGTAGAGAATCTCAGCCATAAATTAATTGAAGAGTTTATTGTAGTGGCTTTGGTTTGTGGGCTATTCCTCTGGCATTTACGTTCAGCAATGGTTGCGATTGTTTCTTTGCCTTTGGGAATCTTGTCAGCCTTTTTATTGATGTATTATCAGGGACTAAATGCCAATATCATGTCATTGGGTGGGATTGCAATCGCGATTGGTGCTATGGTTGATGCATCTGTGGTTATGGTCGAAAATGCACATAAGCATATCGAAGCTTGGCAACATGAACATCCTGATCGAGTTTTAGAAATACAAGAGCGTTGGGACATCATTACACGTTCTGCCAGTGAGGTTGGGCCTGCTTTATTTTTCTGTTTACTCATCATTACTTTATCCTTTATTCCCATTTTTACTTTGCAAGCACAAGAAGGACGATTGTTCTCTCCATTGGCATTTACTAAAACTTATGCCATGGCTGCTGCTGCGGGGCTATCTATTACATTGATTCCAGTTTTGATGGGATACTGGATTCGCGGGAAGTTACCATCTGAACAACGGAATCCATTAAACCGTTTTCTCATCAAAATATACCGTCCTATGTTAGATAAAGTCTTAGCTTATCCAAAGACAACGTTATTAGGTGCGTTACTCATTTTTCTTATCAGTCTTTTTCCTTTAACGCAATTAGGTGGAGAGTTCCTGCCTAATATGGATGAAGGTGATTTACTGTATATGCCTTCAGCTTTACCGGGATTGTCCGCAGCAAAAGCTTCTGAATTACTTCAACAGACTGATCGAATGATTAAAACTGTTCCAGAGGTTGCCACTGTATTTGGTAAAGCTGGGCGAGCAGAGTCGGCTACAGATCCTGCACCTTTAGAAATGTTTGAAACCACGATTCAGTTTAAACCACGATCTGAATGGCGTTCAGGTATGACACCAGATAAGTTGATAAAAGAACTGGATAAAGCTGTTCAAGTACCGGGTTTAACAAATATCTGGGTGCCGCCTATTCGTAACAGAATTGATATGTTGGCGACCGGGGTTAAAAGCCCAATCGGGATCAAGATTTCAGCAAATGATTTGCAAGATATTGATCGGGTAGCACAACAAATTGAACAGGTTGCCAAAAAAGTGCCCGGTGTTAGCTCAGCTTTAGCTGAACGACTCACTGGTGGGCGATATGTTGATATCGATATTAATCGAATGGAAGCTGCACGCTATGGTCTCAATATCACCGATGTACAGCAAATTGTGTCATCAGCAATTGGTGGGGAAAATATTGGTGAAACTGTTGAAGGGTTAGCAAGGTATCCTATTAATGTACGTTATCCGCGAGAAATTCGAGATTCACTTGAGGCATTAAGAAATTTACCAATTCTGACTGAATCAGGTCAGCAAATTGTTTTGAGTAGTGTTGCCAACATTCAAATCACAGATGGTCCTCCGATGTTAAAAAGTGAGAATGCTCGTCCAAGTGGTTGGGTCTATGTTGATGTACAAGGACGTGATTTAGCCTCCGTTGTTCGGGATTTGAAACAGTCTATTGACCAACAAGTGAAACGCTCTGCGGGTATGAGTATTAGTTATTCAGGTCAATTTGAATTTATGGAAAGAGCAAATGCTCGCCTAAAGGTAGTAATACCAATCACTTTGATGATCATTTTTCTATTGCTGTATCTGATTTTTAGACAAGTACAAGATGCTGCTCTGATTATGCTGACTCTACCATTCGCTTTAATTGGTGGTATTTGGGCAATGTATTTCAGTGGTTATAATTTCTCAATTGCCATTGCAGTAGGCTTTATTGCACTTGCCGGTGTTGCCGCAGAGTTTGGAGTGGTCATGTTGTTTTATTTAAAGCAGGCGATAGAACATGCTCAACAAAATTTATCATCTTTAACTGAGCAGCAACTCAATGATGCCCTTCGTACAGGGGCAGTACTACGGGTTCGCCCTAAAGCGATGACTGTAGCTGTCATTCTGGCGGGTTTGATTCCTATCCTTTTAGGAACTGGAACGGGCACTGAATTGATGAGTCGTATTGCTTTACCTATGGTTGGGGGCATGATTTCAGCTCCACTTTTATCAATGTTTGTTATTCCCGCTGCATATCAGCTTTTAATCAAAAGAAAACTATCAAAATCTTGATAGTTTTCTTATTTCGTTCAAAGAGGTTTTATTATGTTTAAATTTATTAAAATTGTCGCTCTTGTTGCCACTGTTACTGCGTTAAGTGCATGTAGTAAAAATGAGGCGTCAGAGCAAAAGAAAGCGGAAGCGCCTATGGAGCAGATGAGTAAAGAATCATCTACAGCAACGACAACTCAAGCAGTTGGAGTGATTACGGCTATTGATACGAAAGAAAATATTTTGACACTCGATCATGAGGCAATTCCTGCGATTAAATGGCCTGCGATGACCATGGGCTTTAAAGTTGCTGATCCTGCATTATTGAATGGGCTTGCAGTAGGGCAAAAAGTTGATTTTGAATTAAAGGCTGAGGGAGAAACATACACAGTCGTAGCTGCTAAGTTAAAAAAATAGGATGATTTAGTAGATAGAATTTTGATAGTAATGAGGTTCTTTTCAAAAGAGCCTTATTCTCTAATAAAAAACAAAACATATGGTATTGCATATATATGGTAATTCGAATATAAAGATATTATAAATTATCAAAAGAGCTCAATTCGATGACAACTTCATCAACTGTGACGATTTATCACAACCCAGCTTGTGGGACATCTCGCAACACTTTGGCTTTGATCCGTAATACAGGGATTGAGCCAACTGTGATTGAATATCTCATTACACCACCTAGTCATGACGAATTAGTTAAATTGATTCAGGATGCAAAATTAACAGTAAGAGAGGCCATTCGCCAGAATGTAGATCCTTATCGGGATTTAGACCTTGATCGTAGTGATTTGAGTGATGAGCAGTTACTTAGTTTTATGCTTGATCATCCAATATTGATTAATCGACCATTTGTTGTTACTGAATTAGGCACTCGCTTAAGCCGTCCTTCTGAAGTTGTCTTAGATATTCTACCATTACCTCAGAAGGGTGCCTTTACGAAAGAGGATGGTGAAAAAGTGATTGATGAAAATGGTCAACGAGTGAATTAAAAATTTTACTTTTTGTATGTGATTATCCGCATATCCAAATAAGTGAATGGGAGTTAAGAATGGACCAAGTTAATTTTTTTAAATGCTTATCAGATGAAACTCGACTAAATATCGTGACTTTAGTCGCTGAGAATAAAGAATTATGTGTTTGTGATTTGACTGAAAAGTTGCAACTGAGTCAGCCAAAGATTTCTAGGCATTTAGCGTTATTGCGTTCTTCTGGTCTCTTACAGGACAGGAGACAAAGCCAATGGGTGTATTACAGCATTAATCCGCAATTACCAATGTGGTGCCATGACGTTCTGAATCTTTTGGTAAGCAGTCAAACCATAGTAAATAAAGATTCCCAAAATATCCAAATAAATAGCTATTGTGAGTAATAGAATATGAAATTTCTTTTTTTGTGTACTGGAAATAGTTGCCGTAGCATCCTCTCAGAAGTCCTTTTTAACAGTCGTGCGCCTGAAGGATGGAAAGCATACAGTGCAGGTAGTAAGCCATCAGGGCAAGTACATCCATTGACTATAGAAACTTTAGAAAATCTTGGTCTCTCAACAGATGGTTTGTGGAGTAAAACCATTGATGACTGCGAACAATATCAACCTGACGTCGTGATTACTGTTTGCGATTCAGCAGCTCAAGAAGCGTGTCCACTTTATTTAGGTGGAGCGATTAAGGCACATTGGGGCTTGGCTGATCCTTCACATTTAGATTTGCCGAAAGAAGAAAAATTAAAAGCATTCCAAGTTACTGTTGATCATATCAACCGCCGCTTAGACGCTTTATTGGCACTAGATACAACTCATATGTCTCGCCCAGATTTGATTGCAGCAATCAATCAAATTTCGCATATTGAATGAGAACATCATGGCTCAACAAAGATTATCTTTTCTAGATCGTAACCTCACTCTATGGATTTTTATCGCCATGGCATTGGGGATTGCGATAGGTGTGTTCTTTCCGCAAGCTTCCGTTACTTTAGACAAAATGAGTGTGGATTCCGTCAATATTCCAATTGCGATTGGTTTGATTCTGATGATGTATCCACCTTTAGCCAAAGTGGACTATGCTACTTTGCCACAAGTGTTTAAAGACAAGAAAACCTTAACTTTGTCTTTGGTGCAGAACTGGGTGATTGCGCCTGTATTAATGTTTGCATTAGCAATTATTTTTTTACATAGCTATCCAGAGTACATGACAGGCTTGATCCTGATCGGTTTGGCTCGCTGTATTGCAATGGTCTTGGTGTGGAATGGTTTAGCCTGTGGTGATAACCAATATGTAGCAGCGTTGGTGGCATTCAATAGTATTTTCCAGATTCTGTTTTTTAGTACCTATGCTTGGCTGTTCCTCACATTCTTGCCACCCTATTTCGGTATTGCAGGGCAAGTGATCAATGTTGATTTCTGGACGATTACCCATGCGGTGTTGGTTTACTTGGGGATTCCATTTCTTCTTGGTTTCTTGACTCGTTTGGTTTTGGTCAAAGCCAAAGGCTTAGATTGGTATCAAAATGTCTTTTTACCCAAGATCAGCCCACTCAGTTTATTGGCACTTCTTTTTACCATCGTGGCAATGTTTAGCCTAAAAGGTGGTGATGTAGTGAGCTTACCATTGGATGTTCTGCGTATCGCAATCCCACTCACGATTTATTTTATTGTGATGTTTTTCATCAGCTTCTTTATGAGTAAATGGATGGGCAATGACTATCCTAAAACCACAGCAATTTCTTTCACGGCTGCTGGTAATAACTTTGAGTTGGCTTTGGCTGTAGCGATTGCAACCTTTGGTTTGGCTTCACCTGTGGCATTTACCACCGTGATTGGTCCTTTAGTTGAAGTACCTGTATTGATCGCTTTAGTGAGTGTGTCTCTATGGCTCAGAAAAAAGTATTTTAAATCGGTGTAATTGTAATGAATCTTCCTAATGTTGATATGGAGCTACTTGAACAGCCAACTTTGGAAAAAGTTCAAGCTAAATCGTTAGATCATGCGCCACGTATTTTGTTGTTATATGGTTCTAACCGTGAGCGTTCGTATAGTCGTTTAGCCGTGATGGAAGCAGGTCGAATCTTGGAACAGTTTGGTGCTGAGGTTAAAATTTTTCATCCGAAAGGGCTACCTTTGCCAGAAGATGCGGATATGGAACACCCAAAAGCAAAAGAACTACATGAGCTTTTGGCATGGTCAGAGGGCATGGTGTGGTGTTCGCCTGAACGTCACGGTTCAATGAGTTCGATCTTTAAGTCACAGATAGATTGGATTCCATTGGCAGGTGGTGCGATTCGTGCCACTCAAGGAAAAACACTGGCACTAATGCAAGTCAGTGGTGGTTCGCAATCTTTCAATAGTGTCAATCAAATGCGTATTTTAGGGCGTTGGATGCGGATGATCACGATTCCGAATCAGTCTTCAATTCCAAAAGCATTTTTAGAGTTTGAAGAAGATGGGCGAATGAAAGCATCATCGTATTACGACCGTATCGTGGATGTGATGGAAGAGCTGTATAAATTCACCTTGCTGACACGGGGGCAAAGTCAGTATTTAACTGATCGTTATTCTGAGCGTAAAGAATCTGCTGAAGAATTATCAAAACGTGTTAATCAGCGAAGTTTGTAGAATGCTGGAGAAAATTAAATGCAAAATCAACATTCTCGTTTAATTATTTTAGGTTCGGGACCTGCGGGTTATAGTGCAGCCGTATATGCAGCTCGTGCCAACCTCAAACCAACATTGATTGCTGGACTACAATTAGGCGGGCAATTAACAACAACGACTGAAGTTGATAATTGGGTTGGCGATGCTGAGGGCTTAACTGGTCCTGTACTCATGGAGCGTATGCAGGCGCATGCAGAACGCTTTGGTACAGAAATGGTCTATGATCACATCAATGAGGTGGATCTCAAAACTCGCCCATTCGTACTCAAAGGTGACATGGGTGAATATACTTGTGATGCACTGATTATTGCAACAGGTGCAACGGCTCAATATCTAGGTCTTGAGTCAGAGGCAGCTTTCATGGGGCAGGGTGTGAGTGCCTGTGCAACCTGTGATGGTTTCTTCTATAAAAACCAAAATGTCATGGTGGTTGGTGGTGGTAACACTGCGGTTGAGGAAGCTTTATATCTGTCAAATATCGCTGCACATGTGACACTGGTACACCGTCGTGACAGTCTGCGTTCTGAAAAGATTTTGCAAGACCATCTTTTTGCCAAAGAAAAAGAGGGCAAAATCAGCATTATTTGGAACCATCAAGTTGATGAGGTTTTAGGTGACAACACAGGTGTAACGGCGGTACGTATTAAATCCACTCAAGATGCAAGTATCCAAGATGTTCAAGTGCAAGGCTTGTTTGTTGCGATTGGACATAAACCCAATACAGGAATGTTTGAAAGTCAATTGAACCTACGTGATGGCTATATCCAAGTCCAAAGTGGAACTACGGGTAATGCAACAGCTACATCTATCGAGGGTGTATTTGCTGCGGGTGATGTGGCAGACAGTATTTATCGTCAAGCGATTACCTCGGCTGGTTCGGGTTGTATGGCAGCATTGGATGCTGAAAAGTATTTAGACAATCAAGAATAATCAATACATTCACTGAAATAAATCAAGCTAACTCCACCTCTCATGGGTGGAGTTAGATTTTCTATATTGTTTTTTTATTTAGCTACTTATAGTGTTACGCCAGCGTTTCTCTATTTCGGATTCGCTTACTTAAAGCGAGTGTGGGATAAGTAAGCAGATCCTTTTTAGTAATTGGTATGCTCATTACAAATTCTTTTGGGAACATCAAATTAGTTGGATGGATGAGCAATTAAAATTCAGATTTATAAGAGATAAAATTCCTTTATCTCTTATTTTTATATTAAGTGTTTTTGTAATTGGGATTGTACTTTTTTGAGCTGTACCACATGGCTTCAGGCTATTTGTGCATGATATATGTTGCCCAATCAGCCATTAAGCCTTTACGTTTTTCTAAATAGCCTCCACGTAAATAAGAAGCTTCAACCTTATCTGGAAGTTTGTGTGCGAGAACATGTTCACACACTTCTCTACGGTAATCTGTTTTGTCTGCCGACCAATCACGGAAAGTAGACCGAAAGCCATGCGTTGTAATGACTCGGTTTTGTTTGGGATCAATATAGCCTAAGCCATTTTCTTTAAGCTTTTGCTCATGCAGTCGTTTGATTAGGGTCGTCAAAGACATATCAGAAAGCATCTCACCACTCCGTGGCGCAGGGAAGATGAAATCTTGAATTAGAGTATGATTTTGAATTGATTCAAGCAAACTTATCGCTTCTTTCGACAAAGGCACATGATGTTCCTTTTCTGCTTTCATACGTTCTTTAGGAATAATCCAGACTTTATTCTTAAAATCAATTTCCTGCCATTTCGCCCCAAAAATCTCACCAGAGCGACAGGCGGTTAAAATTGCAAATTCCAGAGCTTTTGGTGAAATTCCTTTTTTCTGTCTTAAGTGTTGGATAAACTCAGCAACCTGTTCATAGGGCAGGGATGGGTGAGGGCGTGATTCCTGCTTTAAATTACCTAATATAGGTTCAAGATTGCCTTTCCATTCGGCAGGGTTGTCACCCTCAAAATATCCCATTGCTTTGGCATAATCAAAAATGGTTTCTATACGACCACGGATACGTTTGGCTGTTTCGTTTTTCTCAACCCAAATAGGTCTTAAAACTTCAGCAATATCGGCTTTGGTAATGTTACTAATAGTAAGATTGCCCAAAGTTGGGTAAATATAAGTTTCTAGTGTTGATGACCATTGTCCAATATGTTTTTCATTTTTGAGTTCACGGGTTTTATTGGCAATAACAACTTTTGCACATTCCATGAATGTTTTGTTCCGTAGTTGCTGAACATGAAGCTTTGCAAGCTGTTCCTGTTGATGGACAATTGGATCAATACCACTTCGTATTTGTAATTTTAATTCAGTGGCTTTAGCACGAGCTTCAGCTAAAGAAACTTCAGGGTATGGACCAATACCAATATCACGTCGATGAGGTTTTAATTTTCCATCTTTATCCAGATGTTTTCCCACCACCGCACGTAAAATCCAGACACGGGAAGTTCCTTCGACGTTTAAACAAAGACCATCAACACCACCTACGTGATATCGACCAGTCTCTTTAATTTTTGCTACACTAAGCGCAGATAGCTCTTTAGCTTTCTTTGGCATGTTATTGTCTACCCCTCAAATTACCCCTCATAAAATACTGGAAATAGTCGGATTAGACAAGACTGAGTTGGATGGGTGTAATTGTAATTAATTGAAAAATATTAATTTATAATATTGGATTGGACTTCTTAGGATTGGTGTTAGACGGACACCGCTTCCGCCAAATACGAAAAAGCCCTTATGAAAATAAGGGCTTTTTTATTTCTCTGTGTTTTAGATTAATAACTTGGTTGCAATTGCCCACATCATCAGTCCAACAACAACATCTAGAATTCTCCATGAACTGGCCTTTTTAAACCAAGGCAATAAAACTTTTGCGCCATAGCCTAAAGCGAAAAAGAAGATCCATGAAGAAAGTATGGTTCCAGCTGCAAACAAATACAGATGATCTGCAAACTGAACTGAAATCGAACCAACCAGAATCACGGTGTCTAGATAGACATGTGGATTCAGCCAGGTGAAGGCCAAGCACATTCCAATGATTTTAAGCAATGAGTCTTTTTCAATTTCACTGGGGTTGAGTGCAGAGCTATTGTTGATGGCTGAGTAAAAATTTCGAAGTCCATATAAAAATAGAAAAGCAGCACCAAAGTATTTGGCAATGGTAACGATCAAAGGGAAGTCAATCACGATTTTTGAAAAGCCCATGACCCCTAAATAAATCAAGATAGAATCCGAAAGTGCACAGATCAAACAGACCCAAAAAACATGCTGTTGCTTTAAGCCTTGTTTTAGAACAAAAGCATTTTGCGCGCCAATGGCTAAAATTAAAGAAAAGCCAATACCAAGCCCATAGAAAAATGCAGTCATATTTTGGTTCCTCAATCATATAGGGTGGTTTGTGCTGGCTTTGGCTGGAAAACAACGTGCATAAGCTTAGGCAAAGGCAGTTCGTCTAACGCTTAGATCAAGTGTTAGATGCTTTTTTCCATTAAAAATTTACTGTTTGCTATTATCTTTTTTTATTTATAAAAGTCAGTAAAATTAAGATTGTTTTGGTTTGGTTAAATTTTTTTAAGGTATGATCTTGGACACTAAACAAGGTGAAGCATTTTTTGCTGTCGCTGAAAAGGGACATTTTGAATAGACTGCTATGAGGTATTCAGAGTAAAAGCCAATGGGGTATACCTTAGATTTTAGCGATAGCTTTATTTATCTGAGATGGATATGACTGAATAAGTGCTTAGAGGTCGGGTGATGTAACAAAGCTGCTTAATCTTATTGTCCGAATTTCCCCCCTTGTTTTTCAATTATTGCCCTTATTTTTAGAATTGTTTCAGATCAAAATTAAAAACAAGTGACACAGGAAGTGCTCGATGGAATATCCAAGCACATATTTAAAATAATGCAGTGAGTCAGGCATGGACCTCAATCATAATATTCATAATGAAAACAATCTGATGCTCAGCAAAACACGGAAAGTGATTGCACTCGGTTTTGCCACACAAGGCCTTGGCTATGCGACCGTGATGACAGCACTCCCCACAATAAAAGGTCGATTCAGACTTTCAGATGATCAGTTATCTCTAATTATTCTAGGGGTATGCATTGCAGCAGCGCTCGGTTCAATTTTAGCTGATCGTATCGCAGTCAAGCTTGGCTCACGACTTGCTGTTGTGACTGGCTTTATTTTTGAAGCACTAGGAATAGCAATTGCTGCATTTAGTCCAAATGTAATCCTCATGATTGCGAGTTTTTTGCTTTATGGACTTGGATTAGGCTGTTTAGATGCAGCACTGAATATGCAAGCAGTTATCATGGAACAACGGCTTGGTAAAAGTGTATTTGGTGGTTTCTTTGCATGTTATACCGCGGCGGCATTTTTAGGGGCATTGATTATGTCAGCCACCGTTTCAACAGCACTTGGAGCAACGACAGCATTATGCATTGCAGTGGCGATTGCCTTCATCACCTCGCAACTTTCTAAACACTGGTTATTTCAGCAAAAACAATGTTCAGACATACATCTGCAAGATAAGCCAGCGATTCCATATCAACAGCTTCTTACTTTTGGGCTGATTATTTTGATTGTGTTTACTGTCGATTCTGCAATTAGTACATGGAGTTCAATTTATCTCAAAGATGTTTTGGCAAGTTCGGCAACCATTGCTCCTTTAGGGTATGCCGCTTATCAAATTGGAATTCTACTCACACGCTTAAGTCTTGATTATTTACTGCAATTTAAAACAGCGACATGGATTGCTTTGGTCACGCTCCTGATCGGGGCATTCGGATGTGTATTGTCTGGAATCAGCCATTCATTAGTGACCGTTATTTGGGGTTTTGCATTGGCTGGTGTTGCCGTAGGTGCTTTGGTTCCACTTACATATTCTGCTGTAGGTCGTTTGGATGAAAGCCGACGCGATGAAATTATTGCTCGTGTTAATATTTTTAATTATGGCGGCGCAGTAGCGGGTGCGGTCATCGTTGGGCTGCTGGCAACGCCTTTTGGTTATGCGCCGTCCTTTATTGGTTTGGCATTTGCCTTACTCAGTATTATCTATTTAAGAAAAAGACTGGTTTGATCTATATCAATCAGGGCAAAGCTATTTTGTACGGGTCATGATCATCTTTTTTTATTTTTAAAATTTAGTAAGATTAAGGCTGTTTGAATTTTCCTAAATTTTTCTAAGGTTCTTATGCTGGACAATAAACAATGTGAAGCCTTCTTTGCAGTTGCGGAACATGGAAGCTTCGAACAGGCAGGTGCCAAGCTCTGTATTACTGCATCAGCGGTGACATTAAGGGTGCAAGCACTTGAAAAAGAATTAGGCCAGCTACTGCTGATTCGTGGTCGTCCTTGTGTCTTAACACAAGCAGGTCAGCAAATCTTCGAACACATACAGCACATCCGACGTTTAGAACAAAACTTACTTCATGGTTTAACTGGTGGAGGAGAATCACATTTTTTTAAGACTGTGATTGGTTCAAATGAAGACTCTTTAGCGACATGGTTGCTTCCTGCACTAAAGGATGTGTTACTCAAAGAAAAGATTGTGATTGAGCTGAGAACAGATGACCAGTCTCATACCTATTCATTATTAGAAAAGGGGACGGTGAGTGCCTGTATTTCAATTGAAGATCAACCCATGCGCGGTTGCCGTGCGCAATATTTAGGTTTGATGCGTTATCAAATGATGGCGACAGCGCAATTTAGACGGAAATGGTTTGCAGAAGGTGTTCATCGAGAAACTTTACGTGCTGCACCTGCGATTATTTTTAATGAAAAAGACCGTATGCATTTTGATGTTCTGGAAAAAAACTATGGATTGATGAAAGGTACTTATCCTTGTCATTTAATTCCATCATCAGAGTCTTTTGTGACCGCCATTAAATTGGGGTTAGGCTATGGCATGGTGCCCGAGCTGCAACTGAATATTGAAAATAAAGCAGAAGTATTGGTTGGGTTATTGCCTGATATTAGCGTTGATATTCCACTGTATTGGCATCATTGGAATCAACAATCAAAGCCATTACAGCTTTTGACAGAGCATATTGTAAATCACGCTCGATTAATTTTGGCCTAAGATGAGAGAATAACAATAAAAATTATTATATCGTGTATAGAGCAAGATTTTAAATGCATGAGCTAACATTACTTCTAAAACGTTTAATAGGTGAAATTAAACCTAATAAATGTTTAGAAGTAATGTCAAAACTAAAACAAGTCTGAATATTATATTGGACGGAAATGATTAGAAAATTCTAGAGCTTCCAATATATTGTTTAGAAACATGATTTAAGGCGCTTAATATGCTGCTGGCATCTTTCGTAGTTAATGCCTCATTGAGTTCATGCATATAAGCGACAATTTGTGCTTTAACTTTGTCTGCGAAAACTGGCGTGACAGCTTGATCTTCATAAAGTAGGACATAGTTTTTTGCAAAACCATAAATGAGGAATAAAGCGTTGTGTTCAAGCGGGTGCTCAGCAGCGACAATGGCTTGTTCACATTGATGTTTTAATTGTTGGTAGGCATCCGTTCCATTTGGAAGAGTTTGAAACGTTTCAAATATAGATTGGAAATTCATTTGAATTACTCGCTCAAAAAGAAAATCTACAGATGATTGAACTAAAAATCAAGAAAAATTTATTATTTTTGATGATGAATTATTTATGCATTGATTCAGATTATTTTGCTTTAAAGAATTAAATACTTTATTAGAGGTTTTGGTTTGCTCTCTGAATAAAACTTGAATATAACTGTGATATCACAGACTTATTTAATGTTTTTTACATTTCCAATACTAGTCATATACATGCGGTACAAATCAAAAAAGGCCTTAATATGGGAAAATGGTAACAATTATTTGATTTTGATCGGTTTAGGTAATGGTTGTGAAGAATATTTTACTACCCGCGATTTTGGTATTGGGTTTGGTTGGTTGTACTTCGATCACAACGATGTCTCCTGCTCAATTTAACCAACTCAGTACAACACAGATCCCATTTTCAGGAAGTTGGACCGGTGAAGCGGGTGCTGCATCAGTCGCGTTAAGTCTGAACCGTCAAGGCATTGGGATGCTGTGTATGGATGACCGTAAGGAAGTCATGTCTTATCGGGTAAAGTTGGTTGATAACACCCTATACAGTGATAAAGGGGTTAAGTTTAAAGTCAAAGCGTTGAATAACAGCAAGGCCAACATTCACATGAGTCTATTGGGATTAGGGGTTAATTTTGATCTGAATAAAGATGATGCGTTAAAGAATGCCACTGTGGGGTGTAAGCAAGCCCTAAATTAATTTTGTATTGCGATTCTAAACCTTGCCTGTGATTGCAGGCAGTTAAAATTTTCCGCAGATTAAAGAGACCGTTATGTTTTCTCCTTATATTCATGCGTTTGCATTATTTTTCTCATTGCTCAATCCCTTTCTGATGAGTGTTTACATGGTCGGGATGATCCGTAATACCGATGCAAAGGTATTTAGTAAAGCCTTGATACAGGGCAGTTTGATCGCCTTCGGGGTATTTATTCTATTTGCCTGGGGCGGTGAGAATATTTTTAGTCGCTATTTAAATGTTCGTTTCGAATCTTTTCAAATTTTTGGTGGTCTAATTTTCTTGGTGATCGGTTATCGCTATGTGTTCCAAGGGGCTGAAACCATTGGTGAGATGCGGGGGGCGCCTGAGCATTTGGCGGGTACCATCGCGATGCCATTTATGATCGGTCCAGGCACAATTAGTGCGGCGGTAGTGACAGGGGTAAGTGTACCTTTTACTGGGGCAATAGCTGTTATTGCAATTACCTTGATTCTAACCTGTAGTATTTTGATCCTGATGAAGTTTGGTCATGACCATTTACGCTATAAACATGCAAAATATATCGATCGCTATTTTGATATTGTCGGACGTTTATCTGCTTTACTGATCGGTACGATCGCAATTGATATGATTGTAAACGGTATCATTGGGCTGATTCGTTCAGCTAATCTGAGTTGAATTGTATTAAACCCAGATTCCTACATCTCAGGTATTTTCAAACATTCTCTTTCTTTTGAGGATGCATTGAATCAAAAATACTTGGGATGTCATTATTTTGAATTAAACAATAACAAGATCATAAAAAGAATTGATGATGTTTTATCGTTTTGCGCATATGTTTATACCCATGAATAAACGATAATAATCATGTTGTATTCTCTATGAGCTCTTCCCATGTATCAATTAGATCAAGCAAACCAAGCACCTGACGACCAGTCAGAGCTGACAATGACCGTTTTGATGACACCTGATATGGCCAACTTTTCAGGTAATGTTCATGGTGGAACGATTTTAAAGCTACTTGATCAAGTTGCTTATGCTTGTGCAAGCCGATACTCAGGCAGCTATGTTGTGACTTTATCTGTTGATCGTGTTAATTTCAAAGAACCAATTTATGTTGGTGAGCTAGTGACCTTTTTGGCCAGCGTGAATCATGTTGGGCGCACTTCGATGGAAATTGGTATTCGTGTTGAAGCGCAAAATATTCAGAAGCGTACCATCCGCCATACCAATACTTGTTATTTCACTATGGTTGCAGTGGATGAACAGCGTAAGCCAAAAGAAGTACCACAATTAAATCTAGATACAGAATGGAAGCGTTGTCGCTTTGAAGCCGCAGAGCAGCGTAAGGCGACACGTTTACAAGAAGTTCATCAGCCTTCATGCAGCATGTTTAAGAAAACCACTCAATGCTAATTTTTTAATGCAGAGCTTATTCAAAAAATAAAAGATCGAACCGCAGCATGGTTCGATCTTTTTTTACATTTGTAATGAAATAAATTTTAAATCATTATAAATGTGGGTCTAAAGGGTCTGGAGGAACCTTAAGATCTGATTAGTTTGTTGGTGCCGGTGTAGATGCAGGTGCTTCAGTTGCTGTTGCATCAGTTGCAGCTTGACCTTGAGTTTCAGGTTGCTCTTGAGTTGAAACAACAACTTTTTCTTCAGTTTGTTGTTCTACTGGTGCTGCAAATGTAGAAGCTGCAGCAAGAGTAAGTGTAGTCGCAAGAACAGTTTTGATAAATTTCATGTTTGGCATCCTTATTTCATTTAAAATAACAACCGCAATAGGAGGATTCGGTTAATCCCAATCTCTCAATTTCGGCATGAGGTCCATGCTATGTGCCAAACGTATTTGCGGCAATGTTCTTAACAATCTATTACGTCTATCTTAACAATATGAAATATTGAATCGCTTTATGTAGTTGCTATGTAAAACATCATGAAGAAATTAAGGATTAAAATGTATGTAAATATGTTTTTATGGTTAAAAAATAATCTATTGTTTTACGTGTTTTAAACACTAGTCTTCATTTTCTAAAAATTTATTAATTGAATAAACCATTTATATCTTATTTTTAAATAAGATTTTTAGATTTAATATGTGATAAATATCTCTTTATTTTTATTTAATGGCTTTTAAGTCTAATTATAGAGGGAGATCATTCTTTATTTTATTTCATCAATTTTTCGCTTTAAAATGAAATAAATTTTCAATGCGAGTCGATCGTGAAGGTTATTGCTCCCAAAACAGTTCCCACTCATATTATTTCTGGCTTTTTAGGGGCAGGTAAGACCACATTATTGCAGCATTTACTCACTCAAAAGCCTGAGCATGAAGTTTGGGCGATTCTGATGAATGAGTTTGGGCAAATTGGGGTTGACCAACAACTGATAACCCAGCAACAAGGCTATGCGGTGAAAGAGTTGTTGGGGGGCTGCCTGTGTTGTAGTAGTCAATTACCGATGCAGATTGCACTTTCTCGCTTACTCAGTGAAAGCAAACCTGATCGATTATTTATTGAACCAACGGGCTTAGGGCATCCAGCACAATTATTGGAGCAATTGACTGAACCGCATTGGCAAACGAGCTTGGCAATGCGAGCTTTGGTGATAGTTGTAGATGGGAGTCGTCTACATGATCAGGATTGGGTCAAACAGAATTTATATAGCGATCAATTAAAAGCGGCTCAAATTGTGGTGTTGTCGCATATCGACTGTATGACAGCCGCAGATCATCAAGCCTATGCGGCTTTAAAACAAGAATATGAAACCTATGTCCAGTATTGGGTTGAAGCCGAAAATGGGCAGGTGGATATGCAACAATTGGATATTCAGCAGCAACCTGTACAACGTAAGATCCAACCCTTATTAAGATTGCAGCAAACACAAGCTATTGAACAGACGCCAGAAATAAAGCAACTCCCTTATCATTATGTTGAAACGGCTCAGGGTTATACGGTCGCAGGTTGGAAATTGCCGAAACGCTGGCAATTTAATTTTCATGATTTATTAGATGTGTTGTGTGCGCAACAAGACTGGGTACGAATTAAAGGAATTTTTAATACCGATCTAGGTTGGAAAAGTTTTAATTTTAATCCGCAGCAGTTTAACTATAAGTCGGCCGAGGAGAGCATTGATAATCGAATTGAGGTGATTTGTCAGTCAACACGTGACTGGTTGGCTTTTGAAACAGAATTATTGCAGTGCCGTATCGATCCGATTGATGATCAACTTGATCAAATCGCACATGCTTCTCGGTAAAATAGAGTATGCTTAGCGCCAAATTTGAGAACACTGTATTTAAGAGTTTAGTTTATGGCGTTAAAAGCAACGATATATAAGGCAGACCTCAATATTGCCAATATGGATGAGCATATCTATGCCGATTATCAGCTCACACTTGCTCAGCATCCTTCTGAAACCATTGAACGTTTAATGGTTCGTATTCTGGCTTATGCACGGTTTGCCGATGAACGCCTAGAGTTCACCAAAGACTTATTTGAAACAGATGAGCCAGCGTTATGGCAAAAAGATCTGACCGGACTGCTAGAGCAATGGATCGAAGTGGGCTGTCCATCTGAAGATAAAGTGAAAAAGGCCAGTGCACGTTGTAAGAATGTTGCAGTTGTGACTTATGGTTCTCAGTCAGACGATTGGTGGCAGAAAAACACCAAGATTAAAACCTTGAGTAATGTGCAAGTGTGGCAATTGGCCCCACAAACTACGCAGGCACTTGAGAGCTTATGCGAACGTACCATGCAATTGCAGTTGAATATTATGGATGGCGAATGGACTTTGTTAAGTGACAAAGGCCAAGTCGACATCCAGTGGCAACAATTGCAATAATTTTAGTTTGAGTGATGTGGAGAGATAGCAATGAGCGCAGAATTAGAAATCATTGACTTGAAAGTAGGTGAAGGCAAAGAAGCGGTTCGTGGTGCTTTAATCACGACTCATTATACTGGTTGGTTGGAAGATGGAACCAAGTTTGACTCGTCTTTAGATCGTGGCAACTACTTTGAAACCGTGATTGGTACCGGTCGTGTGATTAAAGGTTGGGATCAGGGCATTATGGGCATGCGTGTGGGGGGAAAGCGTAAGCTGATTGTGCCTGCACATTTGGCCTATGGCTCACGTAAAATGGGCAAGATCATTCCAGCCAATGCCAATCTGACTTTCGAAATTGAACTGTTCGACGTAAAAACACGCGACGAATAACCAGTTTTGATTGAGTAAATCGAAGCGGTTTGGTTTATTTTTAGACTAAATCGCTTTAAAATCATAAAGATAAAATAATATTGATAATTGTATAATAAGATTTTGATTTTAAAAACATTTCTTTCATCTGAATTTTATTACAGCCCAAGAAAAATATATTGATTCTGTATACAGTCCTGTATATCTTTGAGTTAAAAGAGCAATTTTTCGATGTCCCTTATTGTTAAAGCATCAATCTGTATTTTCAGGGTGTGAAATGTTGTGCTTCAGGTGATTCTAAGTTGATGGGGGTAAGTCAGCTATAGTTCATCGATGATAAAAAATGTCGCAAAAAGTAATGATAAGAATTTGAGTGAGTAGAGGTCGATATGAATGATTATTTGGATATCACTGCATCAGAACTATTAAGAGAGTTAGATCATTTTTTTCTGATTGATACCCATGATGGCGCCCAGACTGGTTTTTGGGTGAATGAAAAAGCGCTAACGGACAAACACTACTGGATGGATGGGGATTATAAGGTTGAAATCCTCAGATCTTTACAGCCTTCGCATCAGTATGCGCCGCATGACTATAAAATCACGCGTTTGGCAGTCGGCGAAAATGATAGCAATGTGGTGTTATTGGACTATGATGGGGTGCACAAAAAAATTCAGACTTTCCGCCGTGGTGAATGGGTGAACCGTCTGAATAAATATTTTTATCAAAAAGAGCGCCACTATTTACAGCAACTTGCAGATCATCCTAACTTTCAATTAATACAATATTAATCTCGTATAAGGATGCTTAAATGCCCCTAATTCAAATCTTGAAATAGGGGTTGGTGTGCTTACCAAAAAATATTCAATTAAAATGTGATTGATTTCATAAAAAATACATTTAAGTTTATTTTCAGCTTTTAAAATTATAAATACAATCCGTACTTCCAGCTGACCATCAAAAACATCTTATTTGTCCATAAAATTGTAAGATGATGCAGGCATGATCTGCGATCAGCGAATTTCTAATCTTGAGACGATATCTCTATGACAACACGTTTAGTGTCCCCAACTTTAAAAACTGTTTTAGGTCTTGTGTTTGGGGTGGTTGCCTGCACCACAACTTTTGCGGCAAATCCAAAAATTGATGCAACCACATTGACGGTCATTGGGTATCATGAAATCACAGAACGTAAAGATGCCTTGATTCCAAGTTATGCTGTGACAGCCAAACAATTTGGTGAACATATTGATTGGCTAAAAAAGAATGGCTATCACTTTATTAATGTCGACCAATTGATCAAAGCACACCAAGGCAAATATAAATTACCAACGAAACCTATTTTGCTGACGGTGGATGATGGCTATCAGTCGTTTTATCAAAATGCCTATCCGATTATTCGCGCAAAAAAAATTCCAGTGGTGTTGGCTGTGGTCGGATCTTGGCTAGAACCTAAAGCAGACCAGAAAGTTGATTTTGGTGGTGAGCTGATTGAGCGCAATAAAATCTTGAGTTGGGATGAGTTGAAGGAAATGCAGAACAGTGGTTTGGTTGAAATCGCCAGCCACAGTTACCATTTACATCAAGGCATTAATGGCAATCCGCAGGGTAATCTGGAACCTGCTGCGATTACGCGTATTTATGACCCTAAAACCAAGAGCTATGAAAGTGATGCAGCTTATCAAGCCCGTGTTTATCAAGATTTAAAAAAGAACAATGAGCTATTAAAATCACATGGTTTACGTTCACCGCGTGTAATGGTCTGGCCGTATGGTCGCTATAATATGCAGTTGGTACAAACCTCTAAACAGTTGGGGATGCCGATTACCATTACCTTGGATGATGGGGCAGATCATGCCAAGCAATCACTTCAAAATATGAGTCGTATTTTGATTCAGGGCAATATGTCGACCAGTGCTTTGGCACAAGAGATTAAGAATCGTGAATTGAATTTGAATGATAACAATCGACCGCAAAAAATTATGCATGTCGATTTAGATTACATTTATGACCCAGATACCAAGCAGCAAGAACGTAATCTCGATCATTTGATTGACCGTATTAATGGCATGGGCGTAAATACGGTGTATTTACAGGCCTTTTCTGATCCAGATGCCAACGGTTCTGCCGATATGGTGTATTTCCCAAATCGTCATATTCCAATGCGTGCAGACTTATTTAACCGCGTCGCTTGGCAAATCCAGACCCGTACACCAGTTCAGCGTTTATACGCATGGATGCCACTCTTGGCGTGGGAACTACCTAAGACTGATCCAGTGTCGAAAGATTTAGTGGAAACCCAACAAGCCAAAGCAGGCGAACATTTGAATATGGGCTATATTCGTCTCAGTCCATTTTCACCACAAGCGCGCCAAACCATTAAAGAAATTTATCAGGATTTGGCTAAATCAACGCCGTTCGATGGCTTGTTGTTCCATGATGACGTGACTTTGTCAGATTATGAAGATGCCAGTCCTGATGCGTTGGCGGCGTATGCCAAACAAGGCTTACCAACTGACCTTGCTAAAATTCGTGATAACGATGCCGATTTGCAAAAATGGACGGCTTATAAAACCAATTATTTAGATGATTTTGCAATGGAGTTGGCAGGAGAGGTTCGTCAGTATCAACCATTCCTAGTGACTGCTCGTAATCTTTATGCGCAGGTGGCTTTAAATGCTTATGCAGAAAACTGGTATGCACAATCTTTAGAGCAATCACTGAATCGTTATGATTTCACTGCGATTATGGCAATGCCTTATATGGAGCAATCGGACAATCCAGCTAAGTTCTATTCAGATATCATGAATCGCGTGAAGCAGTATCCAAACGGTATTAAAAAGACCGTGATGGAGTTACAGGCGGTAAACTGGCGCAATGACCAAAAAGTGCCGTCTGAAGAAATGGCTGCGACGATTAAGTCCTTATATGAACAAGGTGCAATGCATGTGGCCTATTATCCAGATGATCCGATCAAAGGACATCCAGATGTTGAAACAATGCGTAAGGCTTTTGGTCTAAAATCATCTCAATTAGTACCATAGTCGAGTAATGTAGATGAGTTGGATTGCTTTATTGTGGTCATATGCCATTAAGTTTGTTTTTTACTATCCATTATTTATGTCGTATTTATGGATGGTGGGGGCACTCATTTTCTATTGGAGAGAGCGTCAAGATCCTCCCTATCAGCAACCTGCGGCTTTAGCTGAATATCCTAAAGTTGCGGTCTTAGTGCCGTGCTTTAATGAAGGGGACAATGCTGAAGAAACCATTAGCCATGCGCTTAAGCTGGATTACCCTAACTTTGAAGTGATTGCGATTAATGATGGTAGTTCTGACAATACAGGTGAAGTGCTAGATCGATTGGCGACACAGTATGAAAAATTACGTGTGGTACATCTGGCACAAAACCAAGGCAAGGCAATGGGGCTACAAGCGGGTAGCTTGATGACCGATGCAGAATTCCTGATCGGGATTGATGGTGATGCTCTGCTTGATCCCCATGCTGCCAAATGGATGATGCGTCATTTCTTGGAAGATCCAACCGTGGCAGCGGTAACTGGAAATCCGCGTATTCGGACACGTTCAACCTTGCTTGGGCGCATTCAGGTTGGTGAGTTCTCTTCGATTGTCGGTATGATCAAGCGTGCACAACGAACCTTTGGTCGTCTATTTACCGTATCGGGCGTGATTACCGCTTTTCGTAAAAGTGCAGTACATCAAGTGGATTATTGGTCACCGAACATGTTGACTGAAGACATCGACATCACTTGGAAATTACAGCGTGCAGGTTGGGATGTGCGCTTTGAGCCAAATGCCTTGGTGTGGATCCTGATGCCAGAAACCTTAAATGGTTTATGGAAGCAGCGTCTACGTTGGGCGATGGGTGGCGCACAGGTCTTGGTTAAAAATATTGATGTGTTTTTAAAGCCTAAGCTTAATTTTTTATGGCCTTTGATGTTTGAACTGTGTTTGACACTTGTTTGGTCATATTTGATGCTTATTATGGCGATCATCTGGTTATTGCATTTTATCTTTGCAATTCCAGCACTGGCGGTGGTGAGCTCGCCATTTTTACCTTACGGTAGTGGAATTTTATTGGGGGCGACCTGTTTAATTCAGTTTGCTTTAAGCAAATGGATGGATAGTCGTTATGAACCAAACCTTGGGAAAAATTATTATTGGATGATTTGGTACCCGTTTGTGTTTTGGTTGATCACAATTACTGCTACAATCGTCGCCTTTCCAAAGGTACTGTTGCGTAATGATGAGAAGCGTGCCCGTTGGATTAGCCCAGATCGTGGAATTCGTTGAATCCTAAAAGATTCATTTTGCTGAGTAAAAAGCAATGAAAGCAGACAGCTTGATTATTGATGTACGTCGCCAACTCCCATGGCATAAACGCTACTTCTCGACCACTACCACCGCAATGATGTGGGCAGGGTGGTTATTGTTATGGCGTCCATTTATTTTGGTGTGGGTGTTGGTTGAATTACAAAAGACCCATATCGCACAGCGTTTAATGTCCGCATTTGGTGATGGCATTGAGCATGGTGTAACGGCATTGTTTATGTGTGCGGTTGCATTATTGCTTTGGAGTTTGTTACCTGCAAAACGTGTGCATAAAAAGCATGCAGTTGAAAAGACACTCCCTGATTATGCGCGTTATTTCGAATTAGCTGAGCAAGAAATTCAAGCTGGACGTCAGCAGAAGGTGAGTATCGTTCATCATGATGAGAATGGTAAGATTGTTCGCGTAGAATAAGACTTATTGTTCTAAATTAAGAATATCAAATGCCTTAATTAAAAAATTAAGGCATTTTTTATGATCAGATCATAAATTTCAGACATAAAAAAACCAGCTTATGCTGGATTTTTATTTGCACCATCTTTCACTAGTTGGAAGATGGTGCCCGAGGCCAGACTCGAACTGGCACGCTTTGTGGGCGGGGGATTTTAAATCCCCTGTGTCTACCGATTTCACCACTCGGGCATGTGCGCAATAATAGAGGACACTTTAAAACTTGGCAAGAGCAAAACTTGCTATTTGCTTTCTTTTCAATCAATTCATGTGCTTATCTGATGAAAATTAAGCACTGTCATATAACTTTCATGATTCTTTCATCAAACTGAGATCAAAGCTTCATTTAAGCCGATTAATTTAAATCATTTATTTATAGTGATAAAAGTTAAGGTAGCTATCCAAATGACAGCAAAAATTTCACGACGGGAACTTATTCAAAAAAGTCTATTCGGTTTCGGGGCGTTGTCTTTATCTGCGGGTTTTACGGGGTGTAACGACAGTTCAGATCAAGAGACAGCAACATTACAAGTGAGTTTTGAACACGGGGTTGCCAGTGGCGATCCTTTACAGGATCGCGTGATCTTATGGACGCGCTTGACGCCAAGCGAGAGTAGTGCACGTCTGCAAGTGACGTGGGAAATTGCTTTAGATCAGCAATTCAAACAAATCATTAAAACCGATAAAGTCACCACAACGGCTTCACAAGATTTTACGGTGAAGGTAGATGCAACAGGTTTAAAACCAGATCAAAGCTATTTCTACCGTTTTATCTTCGGAGATAAAGTTTCACCTGTGGGTCAAACCAAGACTTTGCCAAGCAGTGCGACAAAAGTCAGTTTTGCAGTATGTTCATGTTCAAACTATCCAGCAGGTTATTTCTATGTATATCGTGAAATGGCCAAGCAAAATGTCGATGTGGTGATCCATTTAGGTGACTATATTTATGAATATGGCGCGGATGGTTATGCAGCAGAAGATGCAGCTAAATTAGGTCGTACGCTTGCTGCAGACAATAATAAAGAAATTATTAAGTTGGATGATTATCGCAAGCGTTATGCGTTGTATCGTAAAGATAAAGACTTGCAGGCCTTGCACCATCGTCATCCATTTATTGTGATTTGGGACGACCATGAGTTAGCTAATGATGCATGGCGAGAAGGGGCTGAAAATCACCAGCCGAATGAAGGTCCATTCCTTGATCGTAAATTGGCAGCTCTACAGGCCTATTTTGAATGGATGCCAATTCGCCCTGTCGATGATCAACACACCAAGATTTATCGCCAGTTCGATTTTGGCAATCTGGTTCAATTGACGATGTTGGATACGCGTATTATTGCGCGTGATCAACAGTTGGATTATGCCAACTATATGACAGCGAATGGTTTGGATATTGCAAAATTCCAAGCAGATTTGACCAATCCAGCACGTACTCTAATGGGCTATACCCAACGTGATTGGCTGATTGGAAAACTGCAACAGTCGACAGCAAACTGGAATGTACTTGGTCAGCAAATTCTGATGACGAAAATGTTGGTCCCAGCAGAGTTGCTACTTGCTTTAGCTGAAATTACCGCAGGGAATCCGAGTGCAGATACTTTAAATAAGATGAATGTACAAATTACCGAGTTGGTGACTTTAAAAATTCGCTTGCAGAAAGGTGATCCTAGTTTAACAGCACAAGAAAAAGCGCGTGTTCTGACGGTTGCACCTTATAACTTAGATGCATGGGATGGTTATTTTGCTGAGCGTGAGATTGTGTATGCTGCCTTGGCGCAATTAAAGAAAAAAGTCGTGGTACTGGCAGGGGATACGCATAACGCTTGGTCGTCAAACTTATACAGTAAAGATGGTGCATTCGTTGGGGTGGAGTTAGCAACCAGTTCTGTATCTTCACCGGGCTTAGAAAAATATTTAAATATTCCATTGGCACAATTGCAACAGTTTGAATTTGCATTCACAACCTTGATTGATGAGTTGAATTACTGCAATTTAAATCAGAGAGGGTATTTGACCGTGCAATTTGATGCTGCGCAGGTTCAATCGCAGTGGATTTATGTCGATTCGATCAAAAAGCCTGAATATGTGATTGATAAAACCCGTGGTTATCAATTGAGCTTGGATAAAAACCTATTGCCAGTAAAAACAGGACAGCAAGTGGCTTAAGTTTCAAACGTGGGGGAAGCCAAGTCAATGAACTTGGCTTTTTTATGATCTGTCCTTAAATTTTAGACATAAAAAAACCAGCTTACGCTGGATTTTTATTTGCACCATATTTCATTAGCTGAAAGATGGTGCCCGAGGCCAGACTCGAACTGGCACGCTTTGTGGGCGGGGGATTTTAAATCCCCTGTGTCTACCGATTTCACCACTCGGGCTTTACCAATGGAGGCGGAGGTCGGAATCGAACCGGCGTACACGGAGTTGCAGTCCGCTGCATGACCACTCTGCCACCCCGCCATCTCTTGGTGATGCACATATTAGCAATCTTTAAAAAAAAAACAATAGTGTTTATTGCGAATATGCACATAAAAACAACATCTAAAAGAATATTGCTCAAATTATCATGTATTATTTACGCAATTGATTCATACCCACTTTGGAGATGCGCTGTGGCATTGGTTTTAGACGGTCGTGCATTAGCAAAACAAATTGAAACGGATTTGTTGGTACGTGTAGAAGCATTAAAAGCAAAATCGGGGCGTACCCCAATCTTGGCAACTATTTTGGTTGGTGATGATGGTGCATCTGCAACGTATGTGCGTATGAAAGGGAATGCTTGCCATCGTGTTGGCATGGACTCATTGAAAGTTGAGCTTCCAAAAGAAACCACAACTGAACAATTATTGGCTGAAATTGAAAAATTAAATGCCAATCCAGATGTACATGGCATCTTGTTGCAACATCCAGTGCCTGAACAAATTGATGAAAGAGCATGTTTCGATGCGATTTCATTGGCAAAAGATGTGGATGGCGTGACGTGTTTAGGTTTTGGTCGTATGGCAATGGGTGAGGCTGCATATGGTTCAGCAACTCCAGCTGGCATCATGACCATTTTGCAAGAAAACAAAATTGAAATCGCAGGTAAACATGCGGTTGTTGTGGGCCGTTCTGCTATTTTGGGTAAACCAATGGCGATGATGTTATTACAAGCCAATGCAACTGTGACGATTTGCCATTCACGCACTCAAAACTTGCCAGAATTGGTTAAACAAGCAGATATTATTGTCGGTGCAGTCGGTAAAGCTGAATTGATTCAAAAAGACTGGATCAAACAGGGTGCCGTTGTAGTTGATGCAGGTTTCCATCCACGTGATGGCGGTGGTGTTGGTGATATCCAATTAGTTGGTATCGAAGAAATTGCGTCTGCTTATACCCCAGTTCCAGGCGGTGTGGGGCCGATGACGATCACGACTTTGATTCGTCAAACTGTAGAAGCTGCTGAAAAAGCATTAGCGTAAAGATTATTGATAACCCCTCGCGAAGAGGGGTTTTTTTAGAATTAAACAAATATGAGTTGTACATTTCAATTTGCCAAAGCGCCTGAACATTTGTTGCAGGCCTTGCATCAGGTGATTCCCAATACAGATTTGTTGGCACAACAATTACCTGAAACGCCGATTTCACTCTGGTTAATTCCCCCAGTATTTCCGACCGACCGTTTAGATGATGAAGTGATTCGACGGATTTGGAATGAAACGCCGTACTGGATTTTTTGTTGGGCATCTGGTCTGGCAATGGCACAATGGCTGTTGGCAGAGCCACATCATGTTAAAGATAAGGTGGTGCTGGACTTTGGTGCAGGTTCAGGTGTGGTTGCGATTGCGGCAAAAATGGCTGGTGCTAAACGTGTGATTTGTTGTGATATTGATCCCGTGAGTCTGGCATCATGTCGTGAAAATGCGTTGCTAAATGATGTTGAACTTGAGTATCTGGACGATTTGTATCAGTCCGAGCAAGTCGATGTGCTACTGGCAGCAGATGTGCTATACGACCAATCCAATCGTTTCTTTTTGGATGAGTTCTTAAAGTTCGCACCTGAAGTCTGGGTTGCCGATAGTCGAGTCAAAAACTTTAGTCATCCTCAATATCTAAAAATTGACGAACGTAGTGCAAGTACTTGGCCAGATTTGGATGAAGCTAAAGAGTTTAGAAACGTCAGTTTTTATCGTACCAAATAAATATTCCTTGTTAAAAAAGAACAATAGTGTTGAGGTTATCAAATCTCAACACAATCGCCTCACCACGCATGCTAAAACATTGAAATGAAATAAACAGATGGCCTGTGGGCTGTTATATAGCAGAATGTTTAAAAAAGGAACGTGTATGAGTATTCAGCAGATTGATGATGGGAAACATGGTGCATTTAAGCTGTTCGAAGGTGAGGTGCTTGCGGGTGAGATGGCATACACTTGGGCAGGAGATAGCATGCTCATTATTGACCATACCGATGTAAGTGATCAATTTCGTGGGCAGGGTGTAGGACATAAGTTGTTAAAGGAGTTGATCGCCTTTGTACGTGAACGTCAGGTGAAAGTCATTCCTTTATGCCCATTTGCAAAATCGGTGTTTGATAAAGATCTTTCGATTCATGACGTATTGAAAGGATAGGTTGAGTTGGATGTATTCTCAATGATGGAATACATCCATTTTTATTGATCAAGTCATAAAATTAAGAACAGGTATAGCGAACCACTTTGAGTGTGCTTGGACGTGTTTCAAGTGCCTGACGGGTTGCATAGCCTTCGCTATTATTCAAATCTGGCGAATTAGATAAGCCAAATGTTGCGCGGCTATTACCAATTTTTACGCCATATTGCTCTTGTTGGGTTGGATTGACGATTTCATTGACACTCAATACTGCAAGTTTATAGGTTTTATCTGCACCTAAAATTTGCTTGCAGGCATGTTGTAATTTTTTCTCATCTAGATCGCTATTGCTACGTGCCGCAAGGGTATAGGCAACAGTCGCGGAAGTGGCCGTTTTATTTTCAATTTGATAACCCGTTGTGCCATTGTATTGATGTGGACTACTTTGACAGGCTGCAAGAACAAGAGCACCGCTCATAATTAACAATAAATTGGTTTTTTTCATATCAATGATCCTGTTATTTCTGGTTTTAGTATCGCATAAAATAAGTTTTTTATTGTGAGGAATCTTTAAAACACAGGCTATTCATCGTTTTTTAGCTTCAAATATAAAGAAAGAATTTTCGTTTTCGAACAATTTTGCATATAATCTGCCAAGTTTTTTATTTAATACAGAAGTCATTGCTTTTTTGTAGTATTTGAGCCCGTTTTTTAACGGGCATTTAATTTATTGCACTATACATAAGCAAGTCTGGATAGGTATGTCATGATCTCTACAGATAGTCAAAAGAAATACGTGGTTGCATTTGACCAAGGTACAACCAGTTCACGTGCGATCGTATTGGATCACGATGCGAATGTCATCAGTATTGCTCAGCGTGAATTTACGCAAATTTACCCACAACCAGGTTGGGTTGAGCATGATCCAATGGAAATCTGGGCAACGCAAAGTGCGGTATGGGTTGAAGCTTTAGCGCAAGCAAGTATTTCTAGCGAGCAAATTGCAGCGATTGGGATCACCAATCAGCGTGAAACCACTGTCATTTGGGATAAGCAGACCGGCAAACCTATTTACAATGCAATTGTATGGCAAAGCCGTCAAAGCAATGAAATTTGTAATCAACTGCGTCAAGATGGTTGGCAGGATTACGTTCATAAAGTGACTGGTTTGGTCCTTGATCCGTATTTCTCTGCGACTAAAATTAAGTGGATTCTTGATCGTGTTGAAGGCAGTCGTGAACGTGCAGAACGTGGCGAGCTTTTATTTGGTACCATCGATACATGGTTGCTTTGGAAATTGACCAATGGCCAAGTGCATGTGACTGACTATACCAATGCATCTCGCACCATGTTATTCAACATCGAAACGCTTGAATGGGACGATAAACTGCTTGAAGCGTTAAATATTCCTAAAGCGATGTTGCCCGAAGTTCGTGGTTCTTCTGAAGTCTACGGTTATACACATACCATTAGTGGTCAAGAAATTGGGATTCCAATTGCAGGTATTGCAGGGGATCAACAAGCTGCATTGTTTGGACAAATGTGTGTTGAAGCGGGTCAGGCAAAAAATACTTATGGTACAGGTTGCTTCTTGCTCATGAATACGGGCAAACGCATTGTACAATCTAATCATGGTTTATTAACGACAATTGCATGTGGTCCGCGTGGTGAAGTGAACTATGCACTGGAAGGTGCGGTGTTCAATGGTGGTTCATGTGTGCAATGGTTGCGTGACGAACTTAAGGCGATCAATGATTCGCATGATTCCGAATACTATGCAACCAAAGTAAAAGACAGTAACGGTGTCTATGTGGTGCCCGCATTTACAGGTTTAGGTGCGCCATATTGGGATCCAACAGCACGAGGTGCAATCTTGGGTATCACTCGCGGTGTAAGTATCGAACATATTATTCGCGCCACATTGGAGTCGATTGCTTACCAAACGCGTGATGTCTTGGATGCCATGCAGCAAGATTCAGGTGAGAAATTGCGTACCTTGCGTGTTGATGGTGGTGTAACTGCCAATAACTTCTTGATGCAATTCCAAGCCGATATCATGGGGACTTCAGTAGAACGTCCTGCGATGAAAGAAACAACGGGTATGGGTGCAGCATTCTTGGCTGGTTTAGCTGTCGGTTTCTGGTCGGATTTAAACGAATTGAAGAGTAGAATGACCATCGAAAATACCTTTGTGCCAGAGTGCAGTCAGGATGTGACTGAGAAACTCTATAAAGGTTGGTTAAAAGCTGTCGGACGCACTCGTGATTGGGCGGAAGATTAAGCTAAAATAGACCGTTTAGTATGACTTAAAACAACATAGGATGGATGAGCATGAGCTTGATACTACGCCAACAAAAAACCCTCGAACTAGTGAGAGAGCGTGGCTATATCAGTATTGAAGAACTTGCTCAACATTTTGATGTCACCCCGCAAACCATCCGTCGTGATATTAATCAATTGGCGGATGAGGGCTTGCTGAGACGTTATCACGGTGGTGCAGCGCATGATTCAAGTGTGGAAAACACTGAATATACGATGCGTGTTGGTCATATGTTGGAACAAAAAAGAACGATTGCAGCCGCTGTGGCTGCTGCTGTTCCTGATTATGCCTCTTTATTTATTAATATTGGGACCACAACCGAAGCCATTGCCCACGCATTGTTGAACCATACGGGTTTACGGATTATTACCAATAACCTCAATGTTGCCAAAATTCTAAGTACCAAAGAAGACTTTGAGGTGTTGATTGCCAGTGGGCGTGTGCGTCCAGATGGTGGCGTGATTGGTCAGGCGACTGCGGATTTCTTTAAGCAGTTTAAGGCAGACTATGCACTGGTAGGCATCAGTGGTATCGAAGAAGACGGGACTTTACTGGATTTTGACTTCCAAGAAGTGTGCGTATCTCAAGAGATTGTTTCGAGTGCCCGACAAGTGTTTCTTGCTGCGGATAGCAGTAAGTTTGGTCGTAATGCGATGATCCGTTTAGGTTCACTTAAGCAAGTTGATTGTATTTTTACCGATCAACAGCCGAATGATGAGTTTATGAAAACCATTCGAGATTTAGATGTTGGCTTGATCGTTGCCCAGTAAATCTTCATTTTCGAAAAATTGTTACTTTTCTTGAGTTGAGATTATTTGGCTCAAGAATATTTAAATAAGAATAATGCTGTAACCATGAGCAGTCTTTGTATTGCCAGAAGATCCACTTTTTAATCGATTCATTTTCAATTTTGACCATTTATCTAAAAATGTCTATAAATTGGCATTTTTTTGACGTTTTTTTATTGTTTGTTTTCATTTTACATGTTTAAATGTTCGTTATTGAACAATAATGAAAATTTGCGGTGGCTTATGCAAACTTCTCCTCAGTCAAACGACAAAATTTATGACCTTGCTGTCATTGGTGGTGGTATCAACGGTGTTGGTATTGCAGCAGATGCTTCAGGTCGTGGTCTATCAGTATTTCTCTGTGAAAAAGATGATTTGGCCAGCCATACCTCTTCTGCAAGCAGTAAATTGATCCATGGTGGTTTACGTTACCTTGAACACAAAGAGTTTCGCTTGGTACGCGAAGCGCTGGCTGAACGTGAAGTATTGTTGGCAAAAGCACCACACATTATCCGTCCAATGCGTTTTATCATGCCGCATCGTCCACACTTACGCCCAGCGTGGTTGATTCGTACAGGTTTATTCTTTTACGATCACTTGGGTAAACGTGAAAAGTTATTGGGTTCGAATAACGTTTATTTTAAAGAAGACAGCCCTTTAAATGCTGCAATTACTCGTGGTTTTGAATATTCAGACTGTGCAGTTGATGATTCTCGTTTGGTGGTGTTGAACGCCATGCATGCCCGAGAAAAAGGTGCGGACATTGTCACACGTACACGTTGTTTATCAGCACAACGTGAAGGGCAATACTGGATTGTTGATTTGGAAAATGAAAAAGGTCAATTCCAGATTAAGGCAAAGGCTTTAGTGAATGCGGCTGGCCCTTGGGTGGCACAATTTATTAAGCAAGATTTGCAGCTTAAATCGCCGTATGGTATTCGTTTGATTCAAGGCAGTCATATCATTGTGCCGAAGCTGTATGAAGGCGATAAAGCCTTTATCATGCAGAATGATGACCGTCGTATTGTGTTCGCAATCCCGTACTTAGACCAATACACCATGATTGGAACTACGGATCGTGAATATCAAGGTGATCCTGCACAAGTAAAAATCACCCAAGAAGAAATTGATTACTTGATTGAAGTCAGTAATGCACACTTCAAAAATCAGTTAACCCAAGCCGATATTATTTCGACTTTTGCTGGTGTACGTCCATTGTGTGATGATGAATCAGACAATCCATCTGCAATTACCCGTGATTATACTTTGGCTTTATCGCAAGAAGCAGAAGATCAGGCACCTTTACTTTCGGTCTTTGGTGGTAAGTTAACCACGTATCGTAAGTTAGCAGAATCTGCAATGCAGCAGCTCAAAGCATTTTTCCCAGAAATGAAAGGCAGTTGGACAGCAACTGAGGCTTTGCCGGGTGGTGAAAATATGGCATCAGCTGAACAGTTGGCGAAAGAGATTCGTGCACAAATCACTGATGCATCTGAGTCTTTGGCAAAACGTTGGGCATCTGCTTATGGTTCACGTATTTGGAATATCTTGGGTGAGGCAACTTCGGTTGAGCAGTTAGGTCAACATTTTGGTCAAGGTTTGTATGCGAAAGAAGTGGATTATTTATGCCGCTTTGAGTGGGTAACGACCAGCCAAGATATTCTGTGGAGACGTTCAAAGCTTGGTCTCAATTTTGCACCAAGTGAAATAGAAAACTTAGATGTATATTTAGCAAATAAACCAAATAGCACGGTTGCTGCTTAAAAGTTCTCAATAAAAAAGCCCCTTTGAATAAGGGGCTTTTTTATTGGTCTTCATTAGTATTTGAAGCGGAATGCAATGGTGTAATTTGCAGGTGCTCCGTAGAAGGCTTGTCCATCGGTAAAGCTGTTTAAATATTTTTTATCCGTTACGTTATTGGCGTTGGCCTGAATACTGAGATTTGGACTAATGTCATAACTTGCCATCAAATTCAGCAAGGCATAATCACTTTGTTTAAGATAAGTGTTATAGCTTGGGTCAAAACGGGTGATTTTACTTTGCCATTTTAGACCTGCACCAACTTTCAGTTTTGGTAGCTGAGCGGGGGAATAAGTCGTCAATAGATTAAAGCTTTGTGTTGGATTGTAGGTTCTTGCAGCACCGCCATTTTTTAGATCTTGCAGGCTAAACTGGGTATAGCCGAGTGAAACATTGACCTGATCTGTTAATTGGCCTGCCAAACCCACTTCTACGCCTTGTGAACGTAAATCACTGATAGCTGAAGTACGGTTAAGTGGATGGCTATCTGTTGGGCGTAGCGGGTAATTACTTTCTTCGGTTCTAAACACAGCCAGTGTTCCAGTCAGTTTGTTATCTAGCCATGAGCTTTTAAACCCAACTTCATAGCTTTTCCCCTCAATTGGATCCGCAACTTTTCCTGTTTTTTCATCGACTGCAGTTTGTGGTCGGAAAATCGAGGTATAGCTCATATAACCCGTATATTCAGGGGTGAAGTTGTAGGTGATACCTGCATATGGGGAAACTTTGCTTTCATCATAAACCATGGGCGCATCGTAACTTATACCTTCGCTTTTGGCTTTTACATAGTTTGCCCCTAAGGTAACTTTTAGATCATCGTTAAGGTGAAGGCGTGTTGCTGCATAAACCGATTGGTTACGTTGTGTATAGTCTGCAGTCTGAGAAAAATCAGACCAAGTGACATTGTTAGGGGTCCAACTTGCCCAATCTGTTGTGTAAGGAACATTATCGGTATAGTTAATATTACTGTCGTGTAAAGTACCATTTTTTGCATGATCATTCTGATGGCTGTTTGAGAAGGAATAGCCGATGATTGCTTCGTGCTCTTGATTGAACAGGTCAAATTTGCCTTGTAGATTTAAATCGGCCGTATGTAGTTTATTATTTTCTAAAAAGCCGCTTGGTGTTAGGGAAATACCAGAGCCATCAGCATTTGGATAGCCATAGTAGTAGAGCAGTTGGCTTTTACGATTCTTCTCATTGTAGTTGTAGCTTAGATTGGCAGACCAAGTTTCTGATAATTTTTGTTTTAACTCAAAAAATGCATTACGCGAAGTATTGTCCCAATAGGTCCAATCTGGATTAGGATTATACGAACGATCATAGCTGATTTGTTTACCCGTAGAATCCATCAACGGTAACGCACCCCAGTTATTGGCATTGGGTTTATTTTTTTCTTGGCTGGCACCAATGGTCAGTAAGGTATTGTCTCCAAGATCAGCTTCTAAAATTCCTGCAATACCATTTTTCTCAGAACTATAGCGGTCTAGGTTTGAATCGCCTGTTTGTTGAAAACCAGAAACACGGCCGCGAACAGCACCATTTGGTGATAGGCTACCAGAGGCATCTGCCTCATAACGTTGTGTATCCCATGAGCCATAGCTTAAGCCAGCATTGGCTTGAAACTCTTTGGTGGGGCGTTTACGGATATAGTTAATGGTTGCGCTTGGATCACCAAAAGCATTGGTCAGTGCATCTGCACCTTTAATGACTTCAATGCGATCATAGAAATAGCTATCTGGATTGGTGTCATTATAATTCCATTCACCAGAAGGGAAGCCCACGCCATCAACGAGAATGTTTGAGATTTCAAAACCTCGTGCCATATACACCGAGCGTTCAGTTTCAAGTGAATTAACGGTCACACCGGGAGTATTGTTCAGCACATCTCGAGAACTGGTGAGGCCAAAATCTTCGATTTGTTGTCGTGTCACTACATTGATGGTCTGAGGGATCTCTTTGGCTTCAATATCGAGTTTGGTGGCACTTGAACTACTTTTAATGGTATATGCTTTGGTTTTTTCACTGGCATCGCTATCTTGCGAGGCTTGAACTTTGATGGTTGGGAGTTGTTGTGATCCTTCCTCAAGTGCATGGCTATATGAGCTGATACTGACTAATGTGGAGATTGCTAAAAAAAGGGGAGTGCGTTTGAACAGCGTGGAAGAACTCATGTCTACAACCATGTAAATGAGAAATATTATTATTACAATTATTGTTAATATTCGTTAACTTTGCAATTTATTTCGTCCAAAGCTTAATGGGAATACCTAGCGTGGGGTGGAGGATTGATAGGAATTTTCGAAAATTGGACATTAAAAAAGGCCGCCGTAGCGACCTGTGATCAGTTATGTCCAGTCAAATGTAAATAGGACACGTCGAGTTTCGGGTTGGTAAAACATCAAGATATTGTCGGCACCATGATTGCAATACTCCCAACCGGATGCGGAGGCAATAAAATAATAGCGTCGTTGCTGTTGGTCAAAGATGTGTACAAAACAATGGTCATCTTGTTCCATATTTTCCAATTTAAGTTGTTCTTCAATCGGGTAGCACCAGTTGCCATATTCAGCATCACCACCCAGTTGATTGAGTAAAATGGTGGGTTTGTCATTTTGATAATTGACATCAGATGTGCTAATCACTCTTTTTTGTTCTAAGAAGCGTTGTTTAACCTGTCTAAAGTCTTCATGCATTTCTTGACTGTGAGTCAAAACCTCAGCGTATGAAGGATGATTTTTATTTTCTAAAATAAAATAGTGTTGTTCAGCCAGCCAATGATATTGAGACTGCCCATCCAACTGTAAAATAAACCAATTTTCATGCGCAAATTCGTTATAAAACTCAGCAGTTTCTGAGCCGATGTAGCATTCATAAGGCTCAATTGGATTGACTAAATGAATCCAACCTTGCCATTTAGGATTGATCTGGGTAAGGTCAATCGAAATGAGGGGGAGTAAATGCTTTGCGAGAAAAGAGTCTTTGGCTGCAAAAACAGTGTCTGAGTCTGGGAGTAATTTTAAAAAATCTTGTGCAATTGTAATGTCTTGTTGCATAACTTTTCCTGTTTAAATCGATAAAATATGGATCTCTTTATATTTTTTAACTGACTTTTGCTGGCACATTAAAGTCTTAATCTATTCATTTTCGATGGATGAAAATTACTTTTGAGGCTGTTAGTTTATTATAGTTTTGCAATGTAAGATGACAAAAAAGGCCGCCGAAGCGACCTTTTTATGTCAATTATGATTAAGCAGATTTAACAGCTGCTAATAATTCATTTTGACGATCTTTAAGTGCTTGAGGTAAGCGAGCACCAAGTTTAGTGAATAACTCAGTGTGGCTTTCAAGTTCTTTGATCCATTGATCTTTGTCTTGAGCTGTAACAGTGTTGAATTGCTCTTTAGAGAAATCAATACCATTCCAGTTCAACTGTTCGTAAGTTGGAACATAACCGATTGGTGTTTCAGTCGCTTCAGCGCGGCCTTCACAACGATCAATGATCCATTCAAGAACACGCATGTTTTGACCGAAACCAGGCCATACGAAGTTGCCTTCAGCATCACGACGGAACCAGTTTACGTTGAAGATTTTTGGTAGTTTATTACCAGCAGCTTCAGCTTTTGCACCAACTTCTTGACCAAGTTGTAACCAGTGACCGAAGTAATCAGCCATGTTATAACCCGCAAATGGAAGCATTGCGAATGGGTCACGACGAACGATACCTTGTTGACCAACCGCTGCCGCAGTTGTTTCAGAGCCCATCGTTGCTGCTTTATAAACGCCATCAACCCAGTCAAATGCTTCAGAAACTAAAGGCACTGTGTCTGCACGACGACCACCGAAGATGAATGCAGAGATTGGTACGCCTGCTGGATTTTCCCAGTCAGCGTCAATCGAAGGGCATTGACCCGCAGAAACAGTAAAACGTGAGTTTGGATGTGCTGCTTTTTCGCCTTCAACGTATGGTTGGCCTTTCCAAGTGATTAAGTCAGCTGGAACTTCTTTAGTAAGACCTTCCCACCATACTTCGCCATCTTTGGTTACGGCAACGTTGGTGTAAATCACATCTTTATGCATCGTTGCGATACAGTTCGGGTTAGTTTTGGTATTTGTACCAGGCGCAACACCGAAGAAACCTGCTTCTGGATTGATTGCATATAAACGACCATCTTCACCTGGTTTAATCCAAGCAATATCATCACCTACAGTTTCAATCTTCCAGCCTTCGTAACCTGCTGGTGGAATTAACATCGCAAAGTTTGTTTTACCACATGCAGAAGGGAATGCCGCTGCGATGTAGTGTTTTTCACCTTGTGGGTTAGTTACACCTAGAATTAGCATGTGTTCAGCTAACCAGCCTTGCTCACGACCCATTGCAGAAGCAATACGTAATGCTAGGCATTTTTTACCAAGCAATGCATTACCGCCGTAGCCAGAACCATAAGACCAGATTTCACGCGTTTCTGGATAGTGAACGATATATTTTTCGTTGTTACATGGCCAAGCAACATCTTTTTGACCATCTTTTAATGGTGCAGCAACAGTGTGTACGCATGGGATAAACTCACCATCTGTACCTAACACGTCATAAACTGCTTTACCCATACGTGCCATTTTAGTCATGCTGACTGCAACGTAAGGTGAATCTGTTAACTCGATACCGATGTGAGCAATGTGGCTTCCTAAAGGACCCATCGAGAAGGGAACCACATACATGGTACGGCCTTCCATTGCACCGTCAAATAATCCATTTAATTTTTCGCGCATTTCTGCAGGAGCAACCCAGTTGTTTGTTGCGCCAGCATCTTCTTCATTTTGCGAGCAGATATAAGTACGGTCTTCAACACGAGCAACGTCAGAAGGATCAGAATTTGCAAGATAAGAACCAGGATGTTTTTCTTGGTTAAGTTTTTGCATGGTGCCGTTAGCGATCATCAAGTCCATGAGACGTTGATATTCTTCTTCGCTACCGTCACACCATTCGATTTTTGCTGGTTTGGTCAATTTTGCAATTTCTTCCACCCATGCAATCAGCTTAGGGTGACGAACGAATTCTGGTGCGTTCACTTGGGTCATGGTGATGCCTTTTTAAAGTGTGTACGACGTACAAATTCTATCCACTGGATGGCAGTGAGACAGATGAAGTAAAAAAAGTGGCTGTATTAAAGCATAAAATCATAAAAAATATAAGACTAAAGAATAGGTAGGTGTGTAAGGTGAGAAATGTTGGTTTATTATTATAATATTGTTTTTTAATAATTTTATTATTCTATGTTTTATTATTTTGTTTTTTTATATGTAATATTTTTTTTATAAATTTCTTTGTTAATCAATATTTTAATTTATTTTTAATTTTTTGAGAATTGTTATTGATTATATGAATAATGTTCATTCAAAATTTACATAAACTTGCTTTTATTTGTTGATTTTGTAAACAAAAATAGGCTTATCAAAAGCCCTAAGGTTGATGCGAATGAGTCGAAATTTACAGCCTTTATCTATTATTTATAATCAAAAATCAGGTTTCCATGCTGCGCAGCAAGATGATGAATATGAGCGCCTTATGACATATTGGACACAATATGGGTTTGAAATTCAGGTTTTTGAATTAAATCAGCAGGTTAATTTTGATGACATGATGAGAACTGTTTTGGCTAGGCATCAACAGACTGAATTACGTGGCGTTGTGGTTGCGGCTGGGGGAGATGGAACTTTAAATGCGGTTGCAAAACAGTTAATCCATACGGATATTCCGATGGGGATCATACCGCTGGGTACGTTTAATTATGTTGCACGGGCGTTGAATATCCCGATTGATGTTGCGCAAGCGGCAGAAGTGATTGCAACGGGTAGGATACAAGCAGTGCACGTTGCTTCAATCAATGATCAAATTTATCTCAATAATGCGAGTTTAGGGTTGTATCCTTTATTTATAAAAAAGCGTGAACTATACAATCAGCGACTTGGACGTTTTCCGCTAAATGCCTATACATCGGGTTTGGATGTATTACTGCGTGAACATAAATCCTTAAAACTTGCGGTGACCATTGATGAACAGCGCTATCCTGTTGCAACCCCTTTAGTTTTTTTGGGTAATAATCAACTGCAACTGAGTGATATGAAATTAAGAATTGCAGAATGTGCTGCTAATGGAAAGTTAGCAGGGGTTGTTGTTGCCAAAAGTGATCGTTTCAGCTTAATGAAAATGTTATGGAAATTGGTTCAGGGTAAAATTGATCAAGCTTCTGATGTGTATTCATTTTGTGCCGAACATATACTGGTCAATTGTAAAAAGCCAAAATTAACGGTGGCAATAGATGGAGAGCTTATGGTGATGGACACCCCATTAAAATTTTCAGTGAAAAAATCTGCGTTAAAAGTGATGGTTCCGAATGTTATTACACCTGTCTGATCTACATTTTGGAACGGAACGTGAAGGTTGCATTCAAGCAATCAAGCAATTTTGCCAACAACATCGTCCTGAAGCTGTGATCGTGAGTGGTGATCTGACACAACGCGCGCGCTTTAAGCAGTTTTATGCATGTCGACAATTTCTAGATGCGCTCGATCTTCCTTATCTGGTGGTACCAGGCAATCACGATATTCCGCTTTATCATGTATGGAACCGTTTCTTTTCTCCTTTTGTTCGTTATCAAGCATTCTTTGGTCGTTTGGAAACAACACTGGAAACGGAGCATTTTTATATTGTTGGGATGAACAGTATTCGTCGGCGATATCATACAAGAGGGCATATTTCTCTTGAGCAAATTCATGAGGCTTATGAGCAATTAAAAAAAGCGCCATCTAATAAAATCAAACTGGTGGTTTTTCATCAACCCTTTTATACCTTTCCGAATGAGCATGGTGATAAAGATTGTCCTGTGCTAGGGAAAATTGCTTTAGAGCGCTGGGGAGAAACTGGGTTGTTTGGTTTATTGCACGGACATTTACATAAAGTAGCTGTACATGATTTAAATCAAATATTTCAATTGGGATTTGATCATCCAATCTTTGATATTCATGCCGGAACAGCGACTTCAAATCGATTACGCTTTGGATTAACCAATAGTTTTAATGTAATTTCGGATGATGGCAAGATTGAACATTATTGGTTTGATGAGAGCTTGGGTAACTTTCACACATTGAAATAAACCAGTTATAAAGATTCTTGTGTGCTTAAGTAGATGATGGTTATAGGTTATATAAATTTAGCTTTACTTGTTTTGTTCGGCGATAATTGAAATGTGCTTAATGGCTGAAACTTTTATTAATATTTTATTAATCAATGGGTTGGTTTGTATTTTAAAATAAAAAACACAATTTATAATTGAGCTTATTCTTTCTTAAAAAATATAAATTCCTTTGAAAACTGCTGAGTTTTTCTTTCTAAATTTTAGTTTGTAATATGTTGTAACTGCCTAAGTTTTGCTAAGATTTGCTTTTTAATAATATATGCAAATCGCAAATAAAATATTGAACATTTTTGCGATTTCAGTAGGCAGTTAGGGATCAAAATGAAACGTGTATTTTTACTAGATAAAAATAATCATAAAGCAGCTGCCACATCTGAGATCGGAATAGCAGGACAAACAAAACCAATCCCTTTAAATCAAGCTTTGCTTGCAAAATCTGGGGTTAACGTTGATCAAATCGCTTCAATTACACGTATTGGTAATGATGCAATTGTGCATCTAGTTGATGGTACAAAAGTTATTCTAGAAGGATTCTTTGTACAGGATACTTTGCAGCTTCCGTTACAGGATGGAGAAAGTTTATGGGCTGCAATTGTCGACACTAAAGTTGAAGAGCAACCGATTTCCGATTATTTAGTCTTAGATGGTGTTCCACCCGATGTTTTGGCTTCAGACAGCTCAGTTGTTCGTCCCATATCTGAGATCCCGAATGCGATTGCAACAGATCGTTCAGTTGAGACTAGCCATGCAATTGCAACGACAGCTTCTAGCACAGTAGGGAGCATCCCGACTTGGGCATGGATTACTGGAAGTGTGGCAGGTGTCGGTGCAATCGCTGCTGCGAGTGGTGACGGTAATGGCAGTAAAAAAAATGATCCAGCCCCTGATACCACAGCACCTGTTTCACCTCAAGGTAACTTCACTGAGCAACAGGATGGAAAAACCATAACTGGACAAGCTGAAATTGGCAGTACGGTTATTGTGAAAGATGTAACTGGTAAAGCGTTGGCGGAAACGATAGTGGGAGCTGATGGTAAATTTAGTCTGACTTTGGTTCATGCTTTGACCAATGGTGAACAGCTTTATGTGACTGCTAAAGATCAAGCTGGCAATGAAAGTACGGCTACTCGGATCACAGCACCTGATACAACCGCACCTGTTTCACCTCAGGGCAGTTTTACTGTACAACAGGATGGAAAAAACATAACTGGTCAAGCTGAAATTGGCAGTGCGGTTATTGTGAAAGATGTGACTGGTAAAGCGTTGGCGGAAACGATAGTGGGAGCTGATGGTAAATTTAGTCTGACTTTAGCTCATGCTTTGACCAATGGTGAACAGCTTTATGTGACTGCTAAAGATCAAGTTGGCAATGAAAGTATAGCTACTCTGATCACAGCACCTGATACAACCGCACCTGTTGCAGGGCATCTGGCTTTTACTCATTTTGTTGATAGTGGTTATTCGGATACGGACTATATTACGCAAAATAATACGTTTGATCTGCGCTTAATAGGACAAGAGCAAGGAACAGTAGTTAACTACCAAGTGTCTAAAAATGGTAGTGAGTGGACTGAGACCGTTGTCACACAAAAAGATTTGTCAGATGGGGTTTATCAATTTAAAGCCATTGTGAAGGATCAGGCGGGGAATAGCAGTGAAGTGTTGTCTCAGCGTGTGACTGTTGATAAAACTCCACCGCAGACAGGTATTTTATCCTTTACTGATTTTACCGATACAGGTGTTTCAGCAACAGATTACATTACCAACGATCAGGCCTTTAATTTGAGCCTTGAAGGACAAGAGCAAGGAACAGTAGTTACCTACCACGTGTCTAAAAATGGCGGTGAGTGGACTGAGGCCGTTGTCGCACAAAAAGATTTGTCAGATGGAGTCTATCAATTTAAAGCTATTGTGACGGATCAAGCGGGGAATAGCAGTGAAGTATTGTCTCCTATCGTGACGATAGATACGATCGCACCAGCTGCAGGTACTTTAAAAATAGTTAATTTAAATGACACTGGGAGTTCACCTTTTGATCGAATTACACAAGATAATAGCTTTGATTTACAGGCATTAAATCCAATTGTAATTAATAAAGAAGCCACGCTTAATAATCGCTATGAAGTTTCTAAAGATGGTGGGAAAACCTGGGCAGAAACGACTGTTAAACAAGTTAATTTAGCTGATGGTACTTATTTATTTAAGGTTGTTGGAACAGACATTGCGGGGAATATTGTAGAAACTGCAATTGAAAAAGTTGTCGTGGATACAGTAGCTCCAGAAGTTGCGACCAAGCTTAAGCTTGTAGAGGGAGGATCGGGTTCAATCTTAACAGGCACCGCAGAACCTGATGCCACAATCCAAGTGTATGATCAAAATAATAGTTTGGTTTATCCATGGAACACGACAGTTAATTCTGATGGCACATTTGCTGTAGATTTTAGTCAATATTATTTAAAAGAGCAGACTTTAACGGTAACAGTGACTGACCGCGCGGGGAATGTCAGCGAAAAGGTAACCATTGTTGCACCTTTAGATAATATTAAGCCTGACCCCATTCAATCGATTGAGTTTAATGAGGATGGGCGTCGTTTTACTGCAATAGCAGAAGCCAATAGCATAGTTAGAATCTATGATGTAAATCATAACGAAATTGGGCGTGGTTATGCCGATAGTGAAGGTAAAGTTTCAGGTCAATTAAATTATGTTTATTTAAAGGGGCAACAATTAAGTTTTATTGTTTTTGATCGGGCAGACAACCAGAGTGAAGCCGTTACTGCTTATGCACTAAATGATAATACACCACCAGAGGCAGCGACAAATCTTCTTCTGGCTGAAAGTCATAATGGATCGATTCTAACGGGTATGGCAGAAGCAAATGCCACGATCTTGATCTATGATGAAAATAGTCAGTTAGTTTATTCATGGAATAATACGGTTAATGCGGATGGAACATTTGCTGTTGGTTTTAGTCAATATTATTTAAAAGGCCAAATATTAACTGTAACTGTGATTGACCGTGCAGGAAATGTCAGTGAAAAAACCAGCATCGTTGCACCTTTAGATAATACTAATCCTAGTCCCATTCAATCCGTTGAGTTTGATCAGGATGGACGTCGTTTTACGGCAATAGCAGAAGCCAATAGTACAATTAAAATTTATGATGCAAATCACAATGAAGTTGGAGGTGGTTCTGCGGGGAGTGATGGTAAAGTTTCAGGTTGGTTTGATAATGTCTATTTAAAAGGACAACAATTAAGTTTTATTGTTTTTGATCGAGCTGGAAATCAAAGTGAAACTCTTTCACTTGAAGCCATAAACGACTCAACTCCACCAGATGCGGCTAAGAGTCTTAAATTAACGGAGGGCAGCGATAGCTCGATTTTAACTGGTATCGCTGAACCTAATAGCATCATTCAAGTTTATGATCAGAATAATAATTTAGTCAGTAGATGGAGCAGTACGGCATATAGTGATGGCACATTTACTGTTTATTTGAATCAATTTTATTTAAACGCGCAGACGTTAACGGTTACAGTCACTGATCGTGCAGGCAATGTGAGTGAAACAGTAACGATTGTTGCACCATTGGATGAAGTGGCACCTCTCGCTGCTGAAAATATCACCATAAATGAAGCAGGATGGATTTCTGGTCTGGCTGAACCAAATGCAAGAGTTGATATTATTGATCAATATGGAAATTTGATCACAACGACTGTGGCCTACAATGGCTCTTTTTCTCACTGGATCAACTATAGTCAATATCAAACACAAACCTTAAGTTTTGTGGTGAGAGATTCTGCAGGGAATCGCAGTGATGTTGTACAAAAAGTTTTGCCTGTATTACTCAATACCCCGCAAGCCGTGACAGATTTATTGCTTGATGCGGAAGGACATAATTTATCTGGTCAGGCAGTTGCTGGCCAGCAAATTATTGTGAGTAATGCAGTTGGCGAGCGTGTGGGTAGTAATTGGTGGAATTTTGTTGTTAATGAAGATGGTACATTTAATGTGCAGCTTAATAGCTACTATTTACAAGGACAGACATTGTATGTCCGCGCCTTAGATCCAACGAACAATCTATATGGTCCAATCACTGAAGTTATTGCACCTTTGGATAATATTGCGCCACTGCTCAGTGAGGTGGTTATTACTGAAAATGGGGATGGAATTAGTGGACAATCTGAACCAAAAGCTACAATCAAAGTCATTGATGCTGATGGTGATGTCCGTGCAGAGTTCAACACAGATGAAACGGGGCATTTCAATTTAAGTATTTATCCACCAGTTTTACGCGGTGAGCAGTTATTTATTACTGCAACGGATTTAGCAAAAAATGTCAGCACGCCAGTTCACATTATTTTTAATGCCGATAGTAATGCGCCCAGCCCAGCTGAAAATATCGTTATGTCTGACAATGGTTTCTTTATATCAGGAGATGCTGTACCCGATAGCTACTTAAAAGTTGTAAATGCTCAAGGTTTTCTTGTTGGTGATATCGTTGTCGATAAATGGGGACATTTTAATATTGAATTAAATCGTTCTCAAGCGACGGGTGAGGTACTACGGGTTGTTGTAGAACAAAATGGCTATCAAAGTAACTATACCGAAGTTATTACGCCAGTCGATATTGTCGCACCAGCTGCGGCAACGCAATTTGCAGTCAATCAATCTGGTTATCTCATCGGTCATGCAGAACCTAAGACCTTAGTTGAAATAACTTATAATTTTGATGGTCAGCCGTCTTATACCAATACAGTTATTGTGAAAAAGGAGGGAATATTTGAAGTCTATATGAATAATAAAGCAACCTCATTGGCTGTGACTGTAATTGATAGTGCGGGAAACCAAAGTGCTACGGTAATAATTAAACCAACAGAGATTCCCCAGATTAAGGTAGATCAATTTAGAGGAGATCAGACCGATAATATTTATCAAGTAGATCATGGTTCTGATTTTATCCAAGAATATCGTATTGAGCATTATGAAAATTATAAAGAAGTGTGGGTAGATGATAGCCATTATGTATCTCAGTGGTTTGATGGATATTATGAAAAGCAATGGATAGAAGGCCATTATGAACCAGTTTTAATAGAAGGCCATTATGAGGAAATTTGGTTTGACAATGGGGAATGGCGCTACCGTGATTACTATAGTGATCAGGACGGTAAGCGTTACTATACTGATGATGGTTCATATGATGCTTATGTAAATCAGTATTTTGACTCCGAATTAGGATTATGGCAGGACGGTTATGCCCTTAATGGACCTGAGATTGAGCAAGAGTGGGTCAGTAATCTGTATTCTGAGCAGATTTGGTTTGGTGATTCTTACAAAGATCAGTGGGTTGAAGGTCATTATGAAAATGTTTGGATTGAAAGGCATGAGGAGTATTCGTGGGTTGAAAGTGGTTATTGGGAAAATCAACTAATCGAATCTGGTTACCGAGATGTAGACTTTGGTGGGCATGATAAAGTTTTGAGTTCTGTAAGTTATAGTCTGATGGGGAATTATGACTGGATAAATGATCCAGAAAGTATAGAAAGACATTTAGAAAGTGGGCGTTATATTGAAGATCTTGAGTTGGTTGGTAGTGCAAATATCAATGCCACAGGTAATGGATTGGATAATGTGATTACAGGGAACGCTGGGAACAATATTTTGGATGGTCGTGGTGGTCACGATACCTATATTGGAGGTGCTGGTTCGGATACTGTGATTTATAACATATTGAACTATAGTGATGAACTTGTTGATCGCTGGCAAGATTTTCATGTTGGTAACGTTTGGGCAGATTTACAAGCAGATAAGATCGATATCAGTCAATTATTGATGGATTACACTGGGGATGGTTCGACTGCATCTCTGGAAAAATTCATTCATGTCAAGCAAGAGGGTGAGAATACCATCGTGAGTATAGATCGAGATGGTGAAGCCTCTGTTGAGAGCGGTGTTCAGTTAGTGCTACTCAACAATGTCAACACAACATTGAGTGAATTATTGGGTAACCACCAAATTATTATTTAAACATCTTTTTATGAAAATCTAAGAGCTGTCAATGACAGCTCTTTTTCTTGGCTGTAGACAATTTGTTCAATCAAAATCAGTTTGAAGAAAAAATACTAAAAAAGTCGAGTTTTTTTTAATTCGCCCCTTGAAGCTATTTTTTTTAACCCCACAAAAGTGGCATATCAAAATTTTATGTATTGCCATGAATTGGCGATACGAATTAATCAAAAAGACTAAGTCTGATGGAGTTAACTATGAGCAACATTCGTCCATTACATGATCGTGTTGTGATTCGTCGCGTAGAAGAAGAAACTAAAACGGCTGGTGGTATTTTACTTCCAGGCTCTGCTGCTGAAAAACCATCTCAAGGTGAAGTAATTGCAGTAGGTAATGGTCAAATCACTGACAATGGCGTTCGTGCTTTAGACGTTAAAGTTGGCGATAAAGTATTGTTCGGTACTTATGCAGGTACAACAGTAAAAGTAAGCGGTGAAGAGCTCTTGATCATGAAAGAGTCAGATATCTTAGCTGTACTTGAAGGCTAATCGATACATAACTCACAAATTAATCAGATACAGTAATTTAAAAAGATTCGGAGTTTCACATGTCAGCTAAAGACGTAAAATTTGGTGATTCAGCTCGCTCAAAAATGATTGCAGGCGTAAACGTACTTGCAGATGCAGTAAAAGTAACTTTAGGTCCTAAAGGCCGTAACGTTGTGATTGACCGTTCTTTCGGTGCACCGCACATCACTAAAGATGGTGTAACAGTTGCGAAAGAAATTTCATTAAAAGACAAGTTTGAAAACATGGGTGCTCAACTTGTTCGCGAAGTTTCTTCTAAAACAAATGACATCGCGGGTGACGGTACGACAACGGCAACTGTACTTGCTCAAGCAATCTTAAATGAAGGGATCAAATCTGTAACTGCAGGTATGAACCCAATGGATTTAAAACGTGGTATCGACATCGCAGTGAAAACTGTCGTTGAAAATATCCGTACCAATGCAAAACCTGCAGATGATTTCAAAGCAATTGAACAAGTAGGTTCAATCTCTGCGAACTCTGATACCACTGTAGGTAAACTTATCGCTCAAGCGATGGAAAAAGTAGGTAAAGAAGGTGTTATCACTGTAGAAGAAGGTTCTGGCTTTGAAGACGCATTAGACGTTGTAGAAGGTATGCAGTTTGACCGTGGTTATATCTCTCCATACTTCGCGAACAAGCAAGATACCTTAACTGCTGAACTTGAAAATCCGTTCATCCTTCTTGTTGATAAAAAAATCGGCAATATCCGTGAATTGATCGCTGTATTAGAAGCTGTTGCTAAAACGGGTAAACCACTTCTTATCATCGCTGAAGATGTTGAAGGCGAAGCACTTGCAACACTTGTTGTAAACAACATGCGCGGTATTATCAAAGTATGTGCGGTTAAAGCCCCTGGTTTTGGTGACCGTCGTAAAGCAATGCTTCAAGACATCGCGATCTTGACTGGCGCAACTGTCATTTCTGAAGAAGTAGGCATGTCTTTAGAGCAAGCTTCTCTTCAAGATTTAGGTACTGCACACAAAATCACTGTTTCTAAAGAAAACACTGTGATTGTTGATGGTGCTGGTAATGCTGCACAAATCGCTGAACGTGTTCAACAGATCCGTGCGCAAATCGAAGAATCTACTTCTGAATACGACAAAGAAAAACTTCAAGAACGCGTTGCTAAATTAGCTGGCGGTGTTGCAGTCATCAAAATTGGTGCGGCAACTGAAGTTGAAATGAAAGAGAAAAAAGATCGTGTTGACGATGCACTTCACGCAACTCGTGCAGCAGTAGAAGAAGGTGTTGTTGCAGGTGGTGGTGTTGCACTGGTACGTGCTGTAAACGTATTAGATGGCTTAAAAGGCGCGAACGAAGATCAAACTGCAGGTATCAACATTTTACGTCGTGCGATTGAAGCGCCACTTCGTCAAATCGTTTCAAACGCAGGTGATGAGCCTTCAGTTGTGATCAATGCAGTTAAAGCGGGTGAAGGTAACTTTGGTTATAACGCTGCAACTGGTGAATATGGCGATATGTTAGAGATGGGTATTCTTGACCCTGCTAAAGTAACGCGTTCAGCACTTGAACATGCAGCTTCTGTTGCTGGTTTGATGTTGACAACTGAATGTATGATTACTGATATCCCAGAAGATAAACCAGCTGGTCCAGATATGGGCGGTATGGGTGGTATGGGCGGCATGATGTAATTCATCTACGTCTAGATCAAAAAAATCCCTGCATATGCAGGGATTTTTTTATTTAAACATTAAAAATTATAATAGTTGATAGTTTGTGACATTCTTCATTTGGTGTATGGATTTAAGATTAATTTAATATATTATAATAAGAGCTAAATTAAAGTAAGTATATGCATAATAACTATAATATTTTTTGATCTTTTAAATAGATTTATAGTTGATTAAAAACTGTGTTTTCGAAAATGACTTTTTAGGTAGGAAATTTCATGATTAATTTTAATAAAGTAGGAGATTTTGAGTTATATCCAGTCATTGAAGTCAAAGATTTATATAAATATAAAATGAATTATTTTAAGTTAGTAGAAGAATTGAATTTATTAAAGAAAGAAAATGAAGCACTTAAGCTCTATATTGTAAAAATCGTTAATCAAGATTTTATTGCTGATTAGTATCAATTAATGCATTAATTAAATCATAGACCAATTGTTTTTGCTTTGGCGAGAGTTGTGCAAATTTCTCAGGTAAGTCTTGTTGTACAAGTTGTATACCAGAATGAACCATTTCTGGATGCTGAATTTCTTGTGTTGCATTACCAAAACGCAGCCATTGACTGGATACTTCTAACCACGCTGCTAGAAGCTGGAGTTTATCTTGGCTAGGAATGGCAAGACCTAATAACCAATTATTTGCAGTCTGAACACTAATAGATTTGCCACTATACCGTAGATTAAATTCTCGAGCTAGCCAAGTGGGACTCGTTTTAGCCCATGAGTGTTTTAGGAGAGCTTCTTTTAGTCGCTGAGTAAAAGCCGATTTTTCATTTATTTCTTGCATAAAAATTTATAAGCCTTGTCACTGATCCAAAAAATATCATTTAGAACCAAAAAATTATAAACCTTATTTTGTTTCTATGCTTAATAACCAGATCGATTTTATTGGGCTTTTTGTAGTATGTAAAAAAAGAGAAAGGAAGAAAAAAATATTATATCAAATTTTGATTGATAAAATTATAAAGTAAAACTGGAATTCTTCATTGAGGGAATCCTAATTAATAAATTATTTCAAAAATATTATAAGAAGTTGTTTTTAAATAGGAAATCTCAAAAAATTAAAATGGAGAGATGAAAATGAGTTCACACTTAAAAAAAACGTCAATTGCATTGGCTGTCGCCGCTGTATCTGGAATGACATTAGCTGCACCAGTGCAATTAACTGAGACAAAAACAGATACGGTATTAAATAATGATTATCAACAAACTGTAGGTATAGAGGACTCCAATCCCCAAACAGGACGTTATACTTCTGAAAAAGATATTATTATGGAAGGAACGAAACAGGTTGGAGCGCTTGTTAGCCAAACTTCACCTGTTGTAAATGGCCCAGAAACACAGGTTGGTGGTATTAATTATCGTAATTACACCTATCAGGAAATCCGTAAGGGGCTTTTAGAATCTCGTGATAATAAAAATACAACGTTAACCGTGGATGGAACAACAACCAACTTAACGAGTTGGAATAATACATTGGCAACAGGAAATATCACTCGAACCGCGAATACGAGAGTTCAACTTGATAAAACAGTTAATCCTGCTACTGAAATTGAGGTAACTTCTGAACGTTTAGATGATACGGGATTTACATTTGCTGCAGATGATGTGAACAGCGTGATCGGGGCACATACGGAAAGTAATGCAGGCGTACTTGAAGATGTAACATACGCAGCAACAGATGAACGTATAAGTTCTAATAAGTATTCAACTACAAGCTCTAATTTAACAACAGAAGCAAAACTAGGAGCGGATGGGAAGCCTATTTCTGGGCAAACGATTCGTGTTGGTACAGTCGAATCTCAATTCAGTCAAAATAATGTCGATTATCAATCTACATCAGATTCAGCAACAGGTGTGGTCACTAGTAAAAATACAGATGGCATGTTGTCTAGTGGTGAGCAAAGTTGGTCAGATCATACGGTTTCTACTGATTATCAGCATCAAAATAATGATCCAACAAAAGATGTTGTTGCTTTTAATCTAAGTGCGGATAAAAAGTCAGTTATAGAGTCTACAGTTGATACCAATAAATCAACTTTCAATTCTAAAACCATTGATTATGATGATGTAAATGTAGTTGGTCTTGATTATACCAATGAATTTAAGGTATCAGTTGATAATTCAAAAGAAAGTGTATTGGATGGTTTTATTGGGCTTGATAAAAGTTCATCTGAATGGAGTGAAACACAATTTAATCAGGCCGCTTTAGGAACAAGTAATGCATTAGATTATATAGTTAGTAATAAACTTTCTACGGAAAGTAAAACTCGTGATTTCTTGGTAAATAAAAATAATGAGATTGTATTGGCTGATAACAAGCCAATAATAAATACGGAAACTGTCGAAAAAATGACAGGTGAATCTTATGAATCTGTTTATCAGCCAACGCGTTATGTATCTGGAGATAAGAAAGGGCAGCCAGTTGAAATTCAGACAGGCAGAGATCCCGCTAGAAGTACTAACATTGCTGAGTCTGTTGTTAAAGGTACGACAACCAAAGTTGTTACGCACAAACAAGATAATGATTTTCAAGAGCACTGGAATACAACATGGGAAGATTCAGCGAAATATGCGCGTAATCATCAAGAAAATATTGAAGTAGATCGTGATCTTACTGCTGCCGCTGCAATTGATAATAAATTCATAAGCAAAATTACAGGTGTCTCTGTTGTTAAAGCAGCAGAAGAAGAAGACTTTAAAATCGGCACTGTTGCAGTAGATGTTAGTGGTAATAAATTTACTGCAGAAGATGTTCATAGCTGGAAAGATGCAGACGGTAAAGATCATTATTATGTTGTGATTGGACAAGATGCAGATGGTCATGACATTCGCAGTCAAGTTACTTTTAAAACAGGTAAGCCTCCGAAGAAAACTTTACTGCATCACGTGAGCTAAATGTTATTCATGCAGATCAGACAGGATTTAAATACACAGAGAACAACCAAGCCAATACTGTTACAAATAAAACAGAAATGGGGCTGATTGCAGCGAATGATGTAAAACAAGCATCTAAATCTGAATATACTGAATCACTTTCTGCAGCTGGAAAAGATACAGTCAGTATTACGCGTGGTACTGAAACAGTAAATCGAACCGACTATAGTGTTAAGGGTACTGTTTATGGCTCTGAAACGATAACTACTGGTGATGGAACAAAAACTACAATTGCAAAAAAGGAAACGAATGAACTTGATAAGTTCGGTACCTTTGATTCGTCTACATTGAGTCGTACAGAAACAAAAGTTGCAGCAGATCAAGCTACGACAAGTACAACGGAAACACGTATAGATGCAGTAAATGGTGTAGTTTTAGCTGCAACTCAAACCAATACCGATACATCAGGGCAATCAACAACGACTGAGCAGAAAACTACAGTTGGTGCTGGTCATGTGACAACCAATCACCTTGTTGCTGATCGTATTACTTTACAGGGTAAAGATGTACAAGGTGAAATTAATCGTCTGGATAGTCGCGCAGATCAATTGAATCGCCGTGTTGATGATGTGCAAAAAACAGCTTATCGCGGAATTGCTATAGCATTGGCGGCTCAGCAAGCTGTCCCGAATATTCAAGCAGGTCAAGTGGCTGTGTTTGGTGGCGTAGGTCATTATGAAGGTGAAACAGCTGGATCAATTGGTGTTGTTACATCTTTCACGGACCGTGTTTCAGCAAGTGGTGCTTTAGGTTTCGCAGGTGGAAGTGAATTTGGTGGACGAGTCGGAGTTGCTTACTTATTTGGAGGTAAGTAATAAATAATCGAGAGTAAAATAATAAGAATAATGAAGAAAATCTGGGACGGATATCAATTGGCTAGCATTCGTCCTAGATGTTCTTCACACAGGTCTTGGCCTTTTAGATTGTCTTTTTAGCCTGAAGGCAATCTTTTTTAACGGAATAAAATAATCATCCAAGTAAAAAAGATAATAGCCAAAGAAACAAATTGCGCAGCACTGCCCATATCTTTGGCATTCTTAGATAGTGGATTTTTTTCTAAAGAAACACGATCAACCACCGCTTCAATGGCTGAATTAAACAGTTCCACAATGATCGCCAATAAACAGACAGCAACCATCAGGGCTTGCTCAACAGCAGAGACATGTACAAAAAAACTTAGTGGAATCAGAATAATATTCAGCAATAGAACTTGTCGGAAGGCGGCTTCATAACGGAAAGCTGCTTTAAACCCCGCAACAGAATAGCCTGTGGCATTGAGAATCCGTTTAATACCATTTTTGCCTTTATAGGGAGAATATTGCGTCATTACGATTTAGGAATGTTAGAAAGCTCTAGTATAAAAGCAAAGATGTTGCAGTAAATTGGCAATATGTCGCATGCGTGTAGCATAAGCCACATCTTTCTGCCATTAATCTCTACGAAGCTTGCATTTATAAATTGTCAATTTGTGCTGTGCTAAGGATAATAAGCACAGAATTATTGAAGGAAAGCGCTGCATGAAAATTATCGCAGATGAAAATTTGGCATTTACCGATTATTTCTTTGCGGAATTTGCAGAAATACAGCACCGAGCAGGACGTACTCTGACCCATGCGGATGTACAGGATGCCGATGCACTTTTAGTTCGCTCAGTGACCAAAGTAAACCATGCCTTAATTGATCAGAGTAAAATTAAGTTTGTAGGCAGTGCCACTATTGGAACTGACCACCTTGATATTCAAGCCTTAGAGCAAAAACATATTGCGTGGAGTAATGCCGCAGGTTGTAATGCACAAGCTGTTGCAGAATATGTGATTACTGCGTTACTACACTTAGATATCAATCTTTTGGAAAAAAATAAAGCCTTCACTTTAGCCATTGTTGGTTTAGGGAATGTCGGTAGTCGACTTGCCGTGATGGCACAACTGCTTGGTTGGAATGTAATTGGCTATGATCCTTATGTGCAATTAGGCAGTATTGAAAATGTTTCTTTTACTGAGCTGTTAAAACGTGCCGATGCAATTTCAATTCATGTGCCTTTGACCTTATCGGGTGATTTCCCGACGCAGCATTTATTTGATGCGGCTGCTTTGGCTGCAATGAAACCCTCTGCTATTTTAATCAATAGTGCGCGTGGTCCTGTGATTGAACAGGCTGCATTAATGGCTGATATTATCACCACGCAGCGTCAAGTCGTTCTCGATGTATTTGAGTTTGAACCAGAAATTTCTGAGCAACTGTTGGATTTATTGGCATTAGCAACGCCACATATTGCGGGTTATAGTCTGGAAGGGAAGGCCAGAGGCACACAGATGATCTATCAAGCGTTTTGCGATAAGTTTTCTTATCAAGCCTCAAAGCGTTTTGAGAGTCAATTGCCTCAGGTGGAACAATATTTCGGGCAGCAGGATTTAAAAGTTGTGCTTAAACAACATCTGACTCAGATTTATGATATTGCTGCTGATGATCAGCAACTTCGTGCTTGTGTTCAGGGTGGCAAGGTTGAGCAAACCGCATTTGATTTACTTCGAAAAAATTATCCTTTGCGCCGTGAATGGGCTGCACATGGTGGGCCAAAAGCATGAGTCAAGATATGAAAAGCTACCAACCGACCTGTTCACTTGAGGCCTTAAAAGCGCGTGCTGAGATGTACAGCAAGATTCGTCAATTCTTTGCGCATCGGCAAGTGCTGGAAGTGGAAACACCAGTTCTGTCGCAGGCAGGTGTGACGGATGTCCATTTGGCTTCTGTTCAAGTACAGCGTCATATTCACGGTAAATTAAATACCCAGTATTTACAGACCTCGCCTGAATTTCCAATGAAACGTTTATTGGCCAGTGGCAGTGGGGCAATCTATCAAATTTGCAAAGTATTTCGTGATGATGAACATGGGCGTAAGCACAACAGTGAATTTACCATGTTGGAATGGTATCGACCGGGATTAGACTTAAAGGGCTTGATGCATGAAACTGCGGATCTGTTAGAAACCTGTTTGGCACATCGTTTTGGCGATATTCGTCCAGTTGTTCTCAGTTATAAGCATGCTTTTCAGGATCGTTTGGATATTAATCCTTTGCAAGCGAGCTTGAAACAACTCAAAGATACAGCCAATCGTGTTGGGCTTAATCTTGATTTGGGTGATGATCGTCTAGCTTATATGGACCTGTTATTCTCGCACTTTGTCGAACCTAGTCTAGGCTTCGATGCACCTGTATTTTTGACTGATTTTCCACCTGAAATGGCATCACTGGCAAAAGTAAAACAGGATGAGGATGGTGAATCCGTTGCCGCACGTTTTGAGGTGTATATTGAAGGTTTAGAGCTGGCCAATGCCTACGATGAGTTATTAGATGCTGAGGTTCTAGCATCTCGTTTTGAGGCAGATAATGCAGAGCGTGCAAAGCAGGGTTTGGTGGTGATTCCAACGGATCAGCATTTATTGGCAGCTTTACCCCATATGCCTGAATGTTCTGGTATTGCTTTGGGTATCGACCGCTTACTCATGGTTGCCATGAATCAAGTCAAAATTGACCAAGTGATTGCATTTCCTGCTGAGATTGCCTAGGACTTTTATTTTCAATCCTTATAGAAGTTGCATTAATAGCTGCATCAACTCACTTTGGCGATGGGTTCGGGTTTTTTTAAAAATTGATTGCAGATGCTTCTTCACTGTATCGGCTTGAATTTCATGTGAAAGGGCAATTTCTTTGGTGGTTTTACCTTCTAGAAGTTGCTCACATATTTTATGTTCAACAGGCGTAAACATAAACAGCTGGGTACAAATGTCTTTTTGATATTTTGGCTTCTGTTTTAATCCAGAGAAGGTGGCAAGTAAGACTGGACGAAGGCCAAAAATCTTATGAGTTTTATCAGGACTAAGCAAATCCAGCGTTAAGAATAAATGTTGATCTAGCAACATGATTTTAGACCGTTCATGATGTGTCTGTTCTGGATTGTTTTTATAATGGCGTTCGAGCTCAATCAGGTTTTGATCAAACTGAATTTGTCGGTCCTCACTGAAAATAAAGCGACGTTGTTGGATGTGGATATGTGGATTATTTTTCAGTAATTGCTCAGCTTCAGCATTAATTTCTAAGATATCTCCATTGAGATTAATAATCGCAATCGGTTGGTTCATTTTTTGAATTAACTGTGACCCAAGTAGGGTCATGGTGGAATATTCAAAATGATGGCGATATTGTTGAATTTTCTGCTGTACGATCGGCAAAATTTCATAAATCGGCTGAAGTTCAGTACAGCTTAATGCACCACGCTCAGGGCTGGTGAGAAAAGCGAGTAATACACAGACTTTATGATCATAAATGATTTGGATGGCTGAACAGAAACGTAGATCTAAGGGTTGTAAAACACGTTGGTATACTTGGGTTTGAATAATTTCATGCTCTTGAAAATGTTGAAAACAATGCATCCATCCCGTCATCGGTCCCAAAAGCATTTTCTTTAAACGTGGGTCATCATCTATGGCCAAGCGGATTTGGGTCAGTGCGGCTTGTTCAAGTTGATTGGAGTCAAAATTCACACCGTGATGGACGCTAAAGGAGAGTGCTTGGACTTCAAGGTCAACAGCCAACAGTTGCGAAGCTTGCACATCAAAATAGTGATTCAGTTGCTCTAAGAAAATCATCCAATCATCAGCATGTTGAACTTTATTCAAGATGTCCACGACTGGGCTGTGTTGGCTTAGAGTCATCTAAAATCCCATCGAAAATAGAATATATTCCATATAGTTTATATGGATTTTAACTAAATGAAATTATTAAATTAAAAAAATGTGACTTCTTATGCAATTATCAGATGAAATGAGTATTTAAAGTTAAATCAGTTTTGAACGAAATATGCCTAAACGCATTAGCAGGTTTAGGCATATTGGGGTTTAGCAGCGTCCTTTTTTGGCTTGTCCTGGAGGGCAGAAATCACCACGACCATCATGATGGTTGTCTGGATCAACAATTACGCTGCCATGTGGGGTATGTACGGCACAGGCCGATAAGCCGAATGTAAGTAAAGTGCTGAAGCAGAGCAGTATTATTTTCATCCTTGCATCCTATTGTTATTGCTTTCCCTTCTACTGTAAATCGATCAGTCGGTTTCAGCTAGCAGAAGGATACAGGTTTTTAACATAGATTTGTATCATTCTGCTGTACGTAAAACCGTTCTAAATCCGACATGCGTTGCCGCCAAGTCAAATTCTTGTGGATAGCGGCTGCTATTTCGATAACGGGCGCAAAAGTTGGAGGCACATAGAAAAGAACCGCCTTTAAGTACATATTGCGTTGCGGTGCTGTTTTGTTGACGCAGTTCTGCATAATTGCCCATGTGTTGATCATGTGCGCCGTGATAAACAGATGAGGTCCACTCCCAGACATTGCCAATCATATCGAACAGCTTAAAGGCATTGGCAGGGTAGCAGCCGACGGGCGCGACACTTTGAAAATGATCTTCAACTGTATTATTGAAAGGAAATTCACCTTGCCAATAATTGGCTTGTGGATGTTGATGGGCATCCTGTGGTGCTTGGTGTAAAGGGGTATCGGTTTTCGAACCAGCCTTGGCTGCGTATTCCCATTCTTGCTCTGTAGGTAAATCCCGTCCCAACCAAACGGCATAGTGTTCAGCATCATTTTGAGTGACATAGCGAACTGGTTCAGACGGCAATGGGGGCTGACCTTGAGCACCATTGGGTGTTTTCCATGTGTAATCTGTTTTTAGTTGCCACCATTGATTTGGGTTATTCACATCAGGAGAAAATACTGCAGCTTGTTTCTGTTTTTCCGCATCAGTGACATAGCCTGTGGCTTTGATGAAACTGGAGAATTGAGCAACGGTCACTTCGGTTTGATCAATCCAGAAGCCAGCCACTTGCCGCTGTGCTTGGCCAAAATTCAGCTCATCAGGGTAGGCTAAGTTTGAACCCAGATGAAATGAACCTTTAGGAACCCACACCATCCCAGCGGTTTTACTGTTTTGCCATGCTTCGGGTAAGCCCGAATACTGTTGGCATTGCTGTAATGAACCTAGTTGAGCCTCGGTGCTGTTTTGTGTATGTGAATGAGTGGCAGCAGGCTTAACTTTGCTACAGCCTGTCACGAGGGACAGACTGCTCAGTGAAATTAAAAAGCATACCCACTTCATTTAAGGTTGTATTCCTTAACACCATTTTGCTGGGTGTATTGGTTATACACATTTACCAGCTCTTGTAACTTGGCAGGATTATCTTGAGCAAGGTTTTGCGTTTCACCTCGATCATTTTTGAGGTTATACAATTCCCATGCACCTGTTCCGAGTTCTGATTTACCTTGTAATGCAATTTTCCAGTCGCCTTGACGGGCATATTTACTGCCATGTAATTCATCGGCAAAACTAAAGTTGACTGGGCGAATGGCTTGGGCTTTATTGTCGAGTACGGGTTTCCATGAATAGCCGCTTGGTGTATTGATTTGACGACCTTTGTATTGACCTTGTGGGACGGCAATATTTGCGTAGTCGAGCACGGTTGGGAACACATCCAAGACTGAGGCAAAACCATGATGCGTGGCTTGAGCCTTGGTTTGATATGGCAGTTTTACAATTGCAGGTGCGGTGGTTGCACCTTCACCTGCAGTATCTTTCCAGAGATGGAATGGCGCAGCACTGACTTCAGCCCAACGTGGTCCAACATAGTGATAAGAGCTTGAAGTCCCGACATTATTAACGCTGTTATCAAAACCTGACTCGGCTCCATAATTGCCACGAATAAAACCTTCTGAGCCGTTATCGGAAACAAAGAAAATTAAAGTGTTGTCATATAAGTTATTACGTTTTAGATACTGAATCACTCGACCAATATTGGCATCCAGATTTTCCACCATACCTGCGTAGATTTCCATTCTGCGTGCTTCAAGCGCCTTTTGCTCGGTTGAAAGCTCATTCCACTTAGCATATTTTTGTGGTGCATTTTGCGTGGCGATTGGTTCAGCTGCTTTAAAATTTGCTGGAATTAATCCGAGTTGTTTTTGACGGGCTATGCGTGCATCGCGAATCACATCATAGCCAGCATCATAAACACCACGATAACGATCACGATATTCAGCAGGTGCTTGTAAAGGCCAATGTGGTGCGGTGTAAGCAGCATAGGCAAAGAACGGTTTACCTGAGTTTTTACCTGATTCTAGATAGCTGATCAGTTTGTCGGTGAAGTAGTTGGTAGAGAAGAAATCATCAGGTAAGGATGAAATCGGAACTTGTTTGCCGTCTTCGGTATAAGTGGCATTACGCTTATAGGCACTTGGTGCTTGTTTAAAATGTAGATCTAAGCCTTGCAATAACGTAAATGAGTGATCGAATCCTTTGGCATGTGCGTTGGTTGCATCGGTCAAGCCTAAGTGCCATTTACCACTAATATAGGTTCGGTAGCCATTGTCTTTCAGGACTTCGGCAATCGAGAGTGAGCGTTCATTTAAATAACCCTCATAACCCGGTTGACCTTTTAGATGCTCAGGTGTGAGCTCAGCCATTGCACCAATGCCTGCTAAATGGTGATCAGTCCCCGAAATCAATTGTGAGCGTGTTGGAGAGCAGGTCGGCGCGGTATGGTAATCCGTTAAAATACGACCTGCTCGGGTCAGTTCATCGATATTCGGGGTATGAATTTCCCCACCAAAAGCACCTAAGTCGGAATAGCCTAAGTCATCTGCCATGATGAATAAAATGTTGGGCTGTTTCTTGGTTTCAACCACGGTATTGGAGTCATTAGAATCATTATTGCTGCAAGCTGAAATTGAAAGGCTAAATAATGCGATAGAAAGTGTGCTAAGAAGGCTATTACGAGACATTAGAATCGACTTAATTTTATAGAAGAATTAGGGCGAGTTTAGAGAGATGATTTTTATGATAAAAATAATTAAAATTTGATTATTAATCTTAAAAAAAGAAAAGCCCCAATATAGGGGCTTATTTCTAAGATGATTTAAAATGGGATTTTGGTGAGTTGATTCAAGAAATGTGGAACAACCCTTGGTTCCAAGATGATGGTCACCACCACGCCATAGGCAGCACCCCAGAGATGGGCGCTGTGGTTGATATTGCTATTGCCGCGTTTACCTGACCAGATGCTATAGGCCACATATAAAATGGCAAAAATAATCGCAGGAACTGGAATGAAGAACACAAAAATCAAGTTCCAAGGCTGGAACAGGATATAGGCAAACAGTACCGCTGAAACTGCACCAGAAGCACCTAGGCTCGCCCATCGTGCATCATGACGATGTTTCAGATAGCTCGGTAAAATGGCAACAATCAATCCGCCTAGATAAAATAAGACAAAGCCCATATCATAGAAAAACTGACGATAGAAGCTTTCGATAATATTGCCGAAGAAAAACAGCGTGATCATATTGAACAATAGATGCGTGCCATCAGCATGAATGAAACCATGCGTGATAAAACGGTCATATTGCCCACGTTGCATTGCGGGAGGCCAAAAGATCAAACGGTTCATCACCGCCTGATTGGAGAAGGCCAATAAGGAGATTGCAACAGTAATAATGATGAGAGTCACAGTGTGACCAAAGGGTAGATGTAACATATAGGTTTTAAATTGATCAGTGTCTAAGCAATAATGCCATTAAAAACTTAATAAACAATGTTCTTGCATAGAATTCCTACAAAAATGGTTGATTTTTTTTTATTACCCTCCATCTTCGGTTAATATAACGACATCAGCTTGAGGATTATTGTTATGTCGACTGAGAACACCAACACTGCTGTCGCAGAAGAAATTCCAAACCTTTTAATTACTCCATCTGCACAAGAGTATTTAGGTGATTTATTAGCAAAGCAAAATACCCCAGGAATTGGCGTTCGTGTTTTTGTAGAGCATCCAGGTACTCCACGTGCTGAATGTTGTATGGCATATAGCGCACCTGAAGAAGTGGTGCCGACAGACTATAAACAGGATTATCCTAATTTTCCTGCTTATGTTGATGCACCTTCAATTCCGTATTTGGTTGACGCCGTAATTGACTACAACAAAGATCGTTTTGGTGGTCAATTAACATTCCGTGCACCAAACTCGAAAGTACCGCGTGTCGGCCCAGATGCTTCAATTGAAGAGCGTATTACCTATGTACTGCAATCTGAAATTAATCCAGGTCTAGAAGGACATGGCGGTAATTGTAGTTTGGTAGAAGTAAATAATGATCCAGAACATGGTCTAACTGCTGTATTGAAATTCGGTGGTGGTTGCCAAGGTTGTTCTGCGATTGATGTTACCTTGAAGCAAGGGGTAGAAACCACTTTAAGACAGCATGTGCCTGAATTACAGCGTGTAGTGGATCAAACCGATCATACGCAAGCAGAAGGCGCTTATTTTAAATAATTGCTGGAAATTTACTGTATTTTTAAAAGCCCTTTCGAGGGCTTTTTTTATTGTTTAATCAAAACTGAGATGATTTTTCTTTATCCTATAAATAGATGTATGCAAAACAAAGTGAATATATAAATAATAATAATTATCATTTTTATTGAGTTTTATTTGTTTTTTGTTAGAATTCTCATGAATTTTTAAGCAAATTTTAAGATTTTTTCTGAATCGGGTGAAAATATGTCTAATACAATCGTGCGTCAATCGCTCCTCACAATTTCTGTGTTGAGTAGTATGATGACCGTTGCACATGCAGCAGAAACTCAAACCAATAAAGATGCTGTCCAACTTGAAAAAATTGTTGTGACTGCTAGTAGCCAAGCTGTAGATGTAAAAGATGCACCTGCAAGTATTAGTGTGATTACGCGAGAAGACATAGAAAAACAACCAGTAAGCAGCATTGGTGAATTATTGAATAAAGTTCCTGGTGTTACAGGTGGGACGAGTCCTAATGGCGACGGTTCAAAAATTAAATTACGTGGTTTACCAGATAATTACACTTTAATCTTAATTGATGGGAAACGTATTGGCTCTTCGCGTGATACCAATTATCGTCCTGATTTAGGCCGTCAGGATTTAAACTGGATTACACCTGAAATGATTGAACGAATTGAAGTGGTACGTGGCCCAATGTCATCACTTTATGGTTCAGATGCAATGGGTGGGGTAATCAACATCATTACCCGTAAGATTCCAACCAAATGGGGCGGGAGCTTAACTCGTAATTATACTGTTCCAACGACTTCCGGGGATTTAGGACATACTGACCAAATGGGCGTTATGGTGACAGGTCCATTAACTGATAGTTTAGGATTACGCTTAACTGCTGGTCGTACAGAGCGTGAAGCTGATCAGAATATTAAAGCTGGTAAAGGGACTTCTGGATACATTGATGAAAACTATAACGCATTATTGAATTATAAAATTAATGATAAACATCAAGTTGCTGTCGAAGCGGGAATTTCAACTCAAAAAAATAAGGCAGGATTTGGTGAGGTCGTTGGACGTGGTGGTGCGATTAGTGAGGGCGAGATCTCTTGGGGACCAGATAATTTAGAACATCACACTTATAGTATTTCCCATGATGGGGATTGGGGTTTTGGTAAATCTAAACTATCTGCGTATTACAATGATTACGATAGTAGTAATGAGACTGGCATTGCGAAGTCAAATGAAACAATTGTTGAGGGGAATTTGAATATCCCATTCAATGTATTGTTTGAACAATCATTAACGGTTGGTGGGCAGTGGAAGAAAAATGAGTTAACCAATACTCAAACCATTGGAACATCACCAGATGGAAGTTGGGATGGGCAGAAATATTCAGATCCAACTGTTGATAATAAAACTTGGGCAGTTTTCTTGGAAAATAATATAAGTTTATTAGACAACTTAAATTTAACGATTGGTGATCGATTAGACCATGATGATAAATATGGTTCACATCATAGCCCACGAGCTTATCTTGTCTTCCATCCAGTCACTGATTTCACCATTAAAGGTGGGGTTGCAAAAGGTTTCCGAGCACCATCATTAAAAGAAACAACTGCAGGTGCTGCGACTTTTTCTAGAGGAGGTGGTTGTAGTTCTCTAATCCCACTGGGTTATACGACAGGTGGTTGTTACATGGCAGGTAATCCAAATCTGGAACCTGAAGAAAGTACCAACTATGAAATTAGCTTCAATTATACGGGCTTTAACGCTGATCTTGGTGTGACGTATTTCCATACTGATTTCAAAGATAAAATTGATTACGCAGCGTTAGATAAGATTAATGGTCGTTGGTATACCCGTTATGAAAATATTGGCAAAGCACGGACGAAAGGTTTAGAGGTTGTTGCAAACTTCCCACTCACAGATACGTTGTATTGGAATAATAATATGACTTATTTCTTTGAGGCAAAAAACTTAGATACGGGTGAAGAACTAATTACTACACCTAAAATTACAGTGAACTCAGCTTTAAATTGGAAACCAACAGATGCTTTTGCTTTTGAATTCAATGCAAAACATTCAGGAAAACAATATTTTGGTAATAATGTAACAACCAGTAGTCTGCAAAAACCGCATACAATTTTTGGGGTGTCTGCAAACTATAGCTACAATGATAATCTTACCTTTAGAACGGGTTTGAGCAATTTATTTGATAAGAACTTATCAAATGGTGATGATTCATATTTAGTAGAACGTCAACGTGCATTTGTCGGCGTAACTGTTAAATACTAAGTGAATAAGTTAGAAAGATCGTTTAACGATCTTTCTGACTAAGAATGTTTTTAGTTTTTTCAGAATAATAAAATTTCTCTAAATACACGCGTGTGCGTTGTCTTAAATAACCTGTTTGGATGACTTGCTGTAAAACTGGTGAGAGCAGGTCGGTCAACTGATTTTGAATCAACTCTTCATCAATATTTAGGTCACGTAGTAAAAGATCAAAGGTTCGCTCCTGATTACGGGCATACCATGCATAGACGCCATCATGCACTTGCTGTTTTAGGTAAGGGGTTTGACGGATATGCTCCCAAATTTCATGTCCCATACCCACTGTCTTAGGTAAATCTTGTACCTCGAAATAATTACGCAAGACCGATAAAGGCATGACTTTAATTTTATGCCAGAGGTTGGCCTGAAAATGGTAGAGCTTGTCATCATTAAAGTGTTGATTTAACACCTTTTCACTCATTTGACTGATTTTTAAAATGTTCTTTTGTAAGTAGTGGTTAATGGTGTCATTCAGATTGGAATCGGTCACTGTTTCTAAAACAGATTTTCCCATTTTCATAAAATGTCCAACCCCAGGAACACGTTTTGACATGGAATTATCCAGATAATCTTGGATTGAGTGTTGAATCAGTTGGGTAATCAATGCAGAAAAAGCAGGGTTATTCACTACTGTTTTGATCAAGCGTTGGCGATGTCCACTCTTGCTCGCTACATACTGGGCGATTGAGTCGATGGTCAGGACTGGAATGACCTGTTCAATCGTGGTTTGATCATTGATCGGATGAATCAAGGCAAAACGAATATGTTCAGCAATTTGTTCGATTAAAAATGGACTGGCAGGTGTGGCCAAAATCTGCTTTTCAATCAGTTCAAAGATTTGTTCAAACGACCAAAGATGCTGTAACTGTTGTAAGCGTAACCAATGATAGTACTGTTTAAACTCGTGTTGAATCGTTTCTGCCTGTGCAAACTCCTGCTCTAGAAAATCAAGTTGTGCATCAATCAGTTGTTCTATCATGGGGTGTTTCGACATAAAATCTCAAATCGCTCATTAAATTTAGGGTGAAGGTATTGCTGCAGGCTTTTGTGCCTGAATCTTACTGAGGAAAGGTAGATATTGCTGAACCACCAATTGATCTGCCTCCAAGATTGGCATATGTCCAACATTGTCTAAGATTACAGGTGCTTGTGCATTTTTCAGCAGTGATTTTAACTCAGGTGCAACTTCAACATTAATAATTTTATCTTGTTTACCCCATAAAATCAGGGTGGGTGCATCAATTGAGCGCGCCAATAAGGCAAATGAGTCTGGTGTGTAGAGCTTATTCAAGGCAATGATTTGATCAACCATCTTTTGAGTTTGTTCAACCTGACCAATCATCATTTTCTCTTGCGCTTGGGCAATTTCTTTAGGAATGAATGGTGGTGTATGCATGGCTTGTTGCATCAAGAAGTTAAAGTCTCCTTTTTTGCTCACAATCATGTTTCTGACTTGAGTTGGATCTTTAAGATAAGGTGTGGTGGCAGATTTATATACCCCAGCCGCATCAATCAGGAATAAGCTTTTGGTTTCAAATGGATATTGACCTGCATATAGCATCGCAATTGAACCGCCAAGTGAATGACCTGCCACATGTGCTGGGCCGGTGAGGTTGGCTGCTTCAACAAAACGACGTAGTTTTTCAGTCACGTTGGGTACAGAATAATCAAAATCTTTTGGCACCTGAGTTTCACCACTGGCAGGCAAGTCAGGGATGACCACATGATAATTAGCAGTTAAGGCACGTGCGACGCGGTTCCAGTTATCGCGACTGCCAGCCAAGCCATGGATCAAAATCACAATCGGTTTACCTGCTTGGCCACCTTCACTATATGACCACGTAATGTCACCTACTTTTAAAGTTTTACTTTGCAAGCCTGCCCAAGCACGTTCTTGTTGCAGTAGGTTTTGGAAACTCATTTCAATTTCCGCAGCCTGTGTGGTGCTGATTGCAACTGTGGTTAAACTGCATGCCAGTAACGCCGCAGTGAGCGTCCTACGAAAGGGCATTGCAAATTGGGTTTTTGTATTCATTGTTCTGTCCTTGATCTATTTTTACGCCCATTGATTATTGGGGAAAGCGCTAAAGGAGTCATTTGCATAATCTACAACTGTATGGAAATTCTTGCCAATGAAATCATCAATTTTCCATTATTTTCCTGATTAAAACATTAGCAGACATACTGAGAGTTTTTATTTTTGTCAGTGACTTTCAAACAGGCGCACATTACACTATTTGCTCATGTCAACCATAGATGGATTTAAGCATGCTCACTGCTCAAGAAGCCCTAGAACGTTTAAAAGCTGGTAATGCCCGTTTTGTAAAGGGAGAGGCAGTTCAACAAAAATTATTGTCTCACCAAGAACGTGCCGAAATGGCAAGTGAACAAAATCCTTTTGCGATTGTTTTAGGCTGTTCTGATTCCCGAGTACCTGCGGAAATGGTATTTGACCAAGGTTTAGGTGACCTGTTCGTGATTCGTGTAGCCGGTAATATTGTTGCACCGTCACAGGTGGGGAGTGTTGAGTTTGCGGCAGAACGTTATGACTGTGCTGTTGTGGTGGTGTTAGGCCATAGTCACTGTGGCGCGATTCAAGCGACGATTGATACCTTGATGAACCCACAGCAACCGCCATCGTCAAATTTGATGTCGATTGTCAATCGTGTACGCCCTTCGGTTGAAATTTTGATGCAAACAGATTTAAAAAACGATTTGAAAAAACTGTCAGCTCATGCGGTTCGTTCCAATGTATTTGCTTCAGTGAATCAATTACGTCATGGTTCAGCCGTGTTGGAAAGTCTGATCGAGAAAGGCAAAATGATTGTGGTTGGCGCTGAATATTCACTGGAAACAGGTGAAGTCAGTTTCTTCGATTTTTAAAGCAGATGGCGAGTTGAGAGACTCGCCATTATTTTATCATTCATGTTTTATCCTTCATTAATAAAATTTGGATGTTTCACTCAAAGAGCAACTCCACTATGAATATTATGCCGATATCTGAATCACAATTATCAGATTGGCTAGCATTAAGAAGTTTGCTCTGGCCTGATCATGACGATGCGCATTTATTGGAAATGCGTCAGCTACTTAAACAAACTGATACTTTACAATTATTGGCTTATACCGACACCCAACAAGCAATTGGCATGTTGGAAGCTTCGATTCGATATGAATATGTGAATGGTACACAAACCTCACCCGTGGCTTTTCTTGAAGGGATTTATGTATTACCTGAATATCGACGTTCAGGTATCGCGACTCAGTTGGTTCAGTTCGTAGAGGAATGGGCGAAACAATTTGCATGTACTGAGTTCGCTTCAGATGCAGCGCTGGACAATCATATTAGCCATGCAATGCATCGAGCACTCGGTTTTCATGAAACTGAACGTGTGGTGTATTTTAAGAAAAATATCGGCTAAGCGACTTTAGCGACTCAACTGGTGCTTATAAAGCGCCTTTGATATAGGGATAAGCCACATTCAGCATAATTGGTTGTGCTTTGGCATTGGGATGGATTTGATCATTCTGGATTAAATGTTTCTGCCCAGCCACACCTTCAAGGAAGAACGGCAACAGTTTCACTTTATATTGCTGACTTACAATTTTGTAATTATTTTCAAAAGCCGTGCTATAGGCTGTCCCATAATTCGGTGGTATTTTCATACCAAACAGTAAAACATTGGCTTTCTGTTTTTGGCTCAGCTGTACCAATTGAGCGAGATTCTTTTGAATCATTTGTGGCGGTTGACCACGTAAGCCATCATTGCCGCCAAGCTCAATGACCACAATTTCAGGCTTGTAAGTTTGTAATAACTTCGGAAGTCTTGCCAATGCACCGCTGGTGGTTTCACCGCTGACACTTGCATTGACCACTTTGTGTTGTTTCGGATACTGTTGGTCTAGGCGTTGTTGTAATAATTGCACCCAGCCTTGTTTTACATCGATGCCATAACCTGCGCTCAGGCTATCACCCAAAATTAAAATAGTCTTTGCTGAAACCAGTGTTGGGATCAAGCCAATGGCGATGATTCCAACTGCTTTTGATAGTGACCAGATAACTTTAGATTTTTGCATCGTATTTCAAATTTGTCCTAAAGGATACGTGACATCATGCCACAACCGATTATCTCTGCCCAAAAAGTTACACAAAATATTCAAATCAATCAGCAAAGTCTCAGCATCTTAAAAGATATTAATTTAGATATCTATCAAGGTGAACAAATTGCCATTACAGGACGTTCAGGCTCAGGAAAATCAACCTTATTAGGTATCCTCGCGACATTGGATCGACCGAGTTTGGGTGAGTTATGGGTCTGTGGAGAAGCAGTTCATACGCTTACTGAAGAACAACGTGCCCGTGTTCGTTTAGAAAATATTGGCTTTGTCTTTCAATCTTTTCAGTTGTTGCCGCAGTTAAGTGCATTGGAAAATGTGATGTTGCCGTTACGTTTGCAACCCGATTTTAATTTCAAGCAGGCAGAACAAAAAGCATTGGCATGGTTGGAAAGGGTAGGATTGATTCGACAAGCACAGCAAACACCGAAAGTGCTTTCAGGTGGAGAGCAGCAACGTGTTGCGATTGCACGGGCGTTAATTGCAGAGCCAAAAATCATTTTTGCGGATGAACCCACAGGGAATCTGGATGGGCAAACTGCGGAAGAGGTTGAACAACTGTTATTTGATTTAAATAAAGAACTCAGTACAACCTTAGTGCTAGTTACTCATGATCAAAACTTGGCTGCACTTTGCCAACGCCATGTGAAACTCGCCGATGGTCAAATTCAGGAAATCGTTAAGTTGCAGGAGGGGGTATGAGTTCAGTCCTGAAACCCTTACTGTTACAAAGTTTTCGTACTGGGGGCTTATATCTGCTGATTATTGCCTTGTCTTTGGCAATCAGTGCCACTACGGCGCTCAAGTTTAGTAATACTCAAGTCCAAAATGCGGTGGCGCTACAAGCGGCTGAAATGCTGGGTGGGGATTTAGTCCTATCAGACAAGGATCCCATTCACCTGAATTGGCTGCAACAGGCAGATGAACTGAAGTTAAAACATGCTCCAGTGACCGTATTTAGCTCAATGGCACATACCCAAGATCAATTTGTGATGGTGAATGTCAAAGCGGTAGATGCAAATTTTCCCTTACGTGGTCAGTTGGTGATTCAACCCAAAGCACAGGCGATACAACCAGGAGAAGTCTGGTTAAGTCAGCGGGCGATGGATTTATTACATGCAAAAATGGGGGAGCCATTGGCAATTGCCGATGCTCAGTTTAAAGTCACGGGCATTATTGAACGAGATTCTAATCAAGAGACTGGATTTTCAGGGTTCTCTCCGACGGTGATTATTCACCAAGCCGATATTGCTAAAACTAATGCCGTTCAAGTCGGAAGCCGAATTGAATATCGACTGCTGCTTGCGGGTGAGCCTGAGCCAATTAAGGCCTATAAAAAGATTTTCAAACAATCTCAAAAAAATGAACAAGACACTGAACAGCAGGCAGATCAACAATTTGAAGGCGAGCAAAGTTCACTGAAACTCAGAGATGCCAGTCAATCTAATACCCGCTTAATGAAGCCGATTGAAAATTTGGATACTTTCTTACAGCTGGCCAATCTATTGACCATTTTACTCTGTGGTATCGCGATTGCTTTAACCAGTCAGCGTTATGTACAGCAGAATCAAGATCATATTGCTTTGATGCGTTGTTTGGGGGCGAGTAAGCGACAAATTTTATTGGCCTATATTGCCTTGCTTGCAATCGTCAGTGCTTTGTCGATTGTGTTAGGAAGCTTGATTGGGATTGCTTTGGGTTATGGTTTATTGCAACTGATGTTGCAATTGATTCCACAACTGCAATTGAGCTTCGCAGTCGTCGATCTGCTTTATGCCTTACCCATTGCGATTTTTACCAGTGTGATGGTGCTGATCGGCTTTATTTTGCCAAGCATTTGGGAGTTATTAAACACACCACCGATTCGGGTGATTCGCCAACAGGAGCGTTCACGGAAGTCTTATGTGGCAATGTTTGCGATTGGTATTGTCAGCTTGATTCTGTTTAGTTTGGTGCTGAGTGATAATCTACAGTTGAGCTTGTTGGTACTCAGCGCAATCTTACTGCTTTGCTCGATGATGTATGGGGTGATTTGGCTGCTACTCAAAGCGATTAAACAACTGAAACATCCTCTAGCGGCTTATGTACGGATTCCACATCAAACCGCTTTGCAGATCACTGCACTGGCTTTAGGCCTGAGTTTGATTACGGTATTGAGTGTATTGAGAACGGATCTGCTGCAACGCTGGCAACAGCAATTGCCTGAGGGTACGCCGAACCAATTTGTCTATGGTTTACCACCATTTGATATGCCACAGTTCAAACAGCAAATTGAGCAAAATGGTTGGCAATCAACGCCACTGTATCCCAATATTCGCGGACGTTTACTGGCTAAAAATGGACATGCATTCGCGCCTGAATTGGTCAAGCAAAACAACTCATTACGTCGTGAGCTCAATCTGACTCAAGCCAGTCTTTATCCTAAAGACAATGTGATTACCCAAGGGGTTGCAAACTTTAGCAAAGTGGGACAAGTCTCTGTAGAGGAAAAAACAGCGCATGAGCTTGGCATTCAAATTGGTGATCAGCTCAGTTTTAGCCTGCCTGAAGGTACCTTAGAAGCTACAGTGGTGAACTTACGTAGCGTCGAATGGGAAAGTTTTAGTCCGAATTTTTTCTTCATCTTCTCACCCGAAACGATGGATGAAAACGCGGGCAGTTATTTAGGCAGCTTCTATCTGCCACCTGCCGATCAGCCGAAAATGGTGCAATTGATTCAGCAATTTTCCAATACGGTATTTATTGATGTCGGACGGATTCTGGATGAAATTAAACGTTTGGTGAATGTGCTGGTACAGATTGTCACGGTACTCGCCGCATTGGTTGGCTTCTCTGGTGTATTGGTACTGATTGCATGTTTAAATGTGCTGATGGATGAGCGTCGTAAAGAAGTCGCTTTATTACGTTCATTTGGTATTGCCAAGAATAAGCTCAAACGGATGCTCAGTCTTGAAATTGGTTTTATTGGATTGTTGTCAGGTGTGGTGGCATGTTTGTTTGCAGAGGTGATTAGTGCGATTGCCAGTCACAGGATGCAAATGGCTGTGCAATGGCATCCTGAAATTTGGTTGATCCTACCGTTGAGCATGATGATCATTTGTACTTTGATTGGTCGTTATCGTCTGAGCTATTTATGTGATATTCCACCATTACAAAGTCTAAGAGAAATGAATCAGTCTTAAAATGTTGACTGATTCTGGCGCAGGATTTCATGCCATAAAGGATTGAGTCCTGCGCTTAAGGCGGTGCAATACCAATAAAATGCAGCAAGTAATAGCAATCCAAGACTTAAAGCAATGATCTGGAATAAGCCTTTGTTTTGCATTTTTTGACTGAAATACCATGTCGCAGCTAATGAAGCTCCCATGATCATACCGCCGATATGAGCGGCATTATTAATGCCTGAAACGGTAAAACCAAAGACAAGGTTAATTCCCATAATCATCAGTAATGACTTTTTATCGAGCCAAAAACGCTGTTGTGGCAAAGGCGGAAATAATGAGACCACGGTCAACGCGGCACCAATGCCCATCACTGCGCCTGAGGCCCCAGCACTGATGTGAGGAAGCAGTTTAGGATCAAACTGCTGTAATAGTTCATAACCATCACGAATGCTTAAATAGCTTGACAGTACACTTCCCATTAAGCCCGCAAGAAAATACAGACCAATATAGTAGCTTCGTCCAAAGAGTTGTTCGGCAACACTACCAAAAATATAAAGTGCCCACATATTCAGCATTAAATGAATCATGCCAAAGTGGAAAAACATGCTGCTGAATAAACGTTCAGGTTCACCTGTGAAGGTGAGTGGGGTAAAATCTGCACCCCAAGCGATTGCATCTACTGGGGCAGGGTCGGTAATATTCACACCTGAAAGAATCTGCCAGCCAAATAATCCGACATTGACTGCAATCAGTAGCGCAGTAAACCACCATGTTTGTATTTGCAATTTTTGATTGATTTGTGGTGGAGTCGTTTCAGTCATGTGTTTACGCTAGTTATTGATATAAAAAATAGCTTAGCATGAATTTGTTGCACGATGGAGTGATGCACTTTAATGAAAGCCTTTTTAGCACGCGCAGTAATGTTGATTATCGGCGTCATTCTACTGATTCAGTTATGGATCTTTGCTAGTTTGGTCTGGTGGCGTACCCATCCGGTCGAAACGACGATGTTTATGCGTGCAGACTATTTGACTGACTTCAAACCGATTAAACAGGAATGGCGCGATTATGATGAAATTAGTGATAATTTCAAACGCGCAATTTTAGCGGGTGAAGATGCCAAGTTTATCCATCATCATGGTTTTGACTGGGCTGGAATTCAATTTGCATTAGAACGAAATAGTGAAAAAGGCGAGTTAGTTGCGGGTGGATCAACCGTTTCGCAACAGCTGGCTAAAAATTTATTTCTTTATAATCAGCGCTCATTCATCCGTAAGGGGCAAGAAGCCATTGCCACATGGATGATGGAGCGGATGTGGTCAAAACGCCGTATTTTAGAAGTGTATATGAACTCAGTCGAGTTTGGTCAGAACATCTATGGGGTTGAGGCAGCGGCTCAATTCTATTATGGCAAAAGTTCAAAAAGTTTAAGCCGAGAACAAGCGGCTTTCTTGGCGGCATTATTACCTAATCCAAAGTACTATCAAGACAACCGCAATGACCGTAAGCTGCAATATCGCAAACGTGTTATTTTAAAATATATGAATGCGATACAAATTCCGCAATAATCCAAAAAAAATTTAAAAAAGCCCAATATTTTTGGGCTTTTTTACCAAATTGACATAATTTTGCAGCATACTTAAATCATCACTTGATGAATGATAATGCGACAAGGTTCGGTATGAATACTGCAGTGACGACAACAGCGCCCATAGAATACAGTTACAACGATCGTTATATTAATCGTGAAATTTCGATTCTCGATTTTCACCTTCGTGTACTTGAACAGGCCGTCGACCCACTTCACCCCCTTTTAGAACGGATGAACTTCCTGCTGATTTTTTCACGCAATTTAGACGAATTTTTTGAAATTCGCGTTGCGGGAGTGATGGAGCAACTGACCTTAGGCAATGAAAGCCGCACGCCAGATGGATTAACACCTAAACAAGTTTTAGATCAAATTTCAAAAACCACGCATGCTGCAATTGAGCGTCAATACCGTATTCTAAACGAACAAATTTTGCCGAAACTGCGTGAAGAGGATATTTGCTTCTTACGTCGTGGTGAATTAACGCCAGCACAATCGGCTTGGATTAAAAAGTATTTTCAAGAGCAAGTTGCCCCTGTACTGACTCCAATTAGTCTTGATCCAGCACACCCATTCCCACGCTTAGTCAACAAAAGCTTAAACTTCATTGTGACCTTGGAAGGGAAGGATGCGTTTGGTCGTCAGATTGATCTTGCAGTTGTACCCGCACCACGTTCTTTGCCACGTGTGGTACGTTTACCAGATGAGCTCACCGATGGTAAAGAACATCATGTGATGTTGTCTGCAATCATTCACGAACATGTCTCGGACTTGTTCCCAGGCATGACGGCAACAGGTTGCTATCAATTCCGTGTCACGCGTAATGCCGATTTAGCCTTGAACGAAGATGTAGAAGATCTAGCCAAAGCGCTCAAAGGTGAATTAAGTTCACGCCGTTTTGGTCGAGCAGTTCGTTTGGAAGTGACACATAACTGTCCAAAGCATATTTATGAATATTTACTGGATGAGTTTGATCTAAACGAAGAGCAGCTCTATCGTGTTGATGGACCAGTGAATTTGGCACGTTTATTGTCGAACTTTAAACGTCCACATTTGCGTTATGACTCACATACACCAGTCATTCCAAAAGCATTTAAAAAGTCGGAAAGTATTTTTGCTGCCATGCAGAAGCAGGACATTTTATTGCATCATCCGTTTGAATCATTTGCGCCTGTGATTCAATTGTTGCGTGAAGCTGCGCGTGATCCGCAAGTGCTAGCAATTAAGCAAACCCTTTACCGTAGCGGTGCTGATTCAGAAATCGTACAAGTACTTGCTGAAGCAGCACGAAATGGGAAAGAAGTCACCGCAGTCATTGAATTACGTGCCCGTTTTGATGAAGAGTCCAATATTGAAGTGGCCAACGTCCTGCAAGAAGCGGGTGCAGTGGTGGTGTATGGTATCGTGGGTTATAAAACCCATGCCAAGATGATTTTAGTGGTGCGTCGTGAAAATAATAAACTGGTGCGCTATGTTCATTTGGGGACTGGGAATTACCATGCCACCAATGCTCGTATTTATACCGACTACGGTTTGATGACCACAGACAAAGACCTGTGTGAAGACGTACACCGTATTTTCCAAGAATTAACCGGTATGGGCAAAATGGCAAAGCCGAAAAAGCTACTGCACGCGCCATTCACTTTGCACGCTCAACTCATTAATTATATTGATGATGAAATTGCCAATGCCAAAGAAGGCAAACCAGCGCAAATTATTATTAAAGTAAATGCCTTAACCGAAGTTCAATTGATCAATAAATTGTATGAAGCTTCGCAGGCAGGTGTGCAGGTTGATCTGATTATTCGTTCCATTTGTTGTTTACGTCCGGGCTTGCCAAATCTGTCTGAAAACATTCGTGTCCGTTCGATTGTCGGTCGCTTTTTGGAACATACACGTGTTTATTATTTCAGTAATAATGGTAATCCACGTATTTATGGTTCGAGTGCGGACTGGATGGATCGTAACTTATTCAACCGTGTTGAAGCCTGTTTCCCGATTGAAGATCCTGCGTTGAAGAAGCGTATCTATCAACTCGGTTTATTGAATTATCTCAAAGATAATCAGCAAGCATGGTTGTTACAGGGTGATGGTGTTTGGGATCGTGCACGACCTGTAGAAGGTGAGGCGCCACATAATGCACAGCATACTTTGCTTGATGCAATTAAATAAATGTCTGAGTGTTCCAACAAGTCAACAGTACTTGTTGGAACATATTTAAATTAAATCGGAAGAGATGCTTTTATTGCGGTTTTCCCAACCTTGGAGTAAATAACGAGAGTCCCACCCAAACGTTCTAAACGCGTTTGCATACTTCTCAGGCCGACACTCATTCCCGCAGTTTGGACCGCTTCAACATTAAATCCAATTCCGTTGTCCTCAATCTCTAAAATTAATTTTGTATCATTTGAAAAAGACAAGATAAAGCGCACTGAATTTGCTTGGCTATGTTTTAAAATATTCGTCAATGCCTCTTCTGCGACTCGTAGTAAGGTCAGACAAACGAGCGGACTTGGTTGGATTTGCCAAGATTCGGGAAAAGACCATTTTGATGCAATATCAAGTTCATCGAATAGCTGGCTAAACCGATAACGCAATGGAGCTCCCCAGAGCAAAGGCGTATCTGGTACTTTTGCCCCAGTACTTGAGCCACTATCAATCACCTGACGCAAGTCATCTCGTAATAACTTTAACATGGATAAAAATTGTTGATTGCTCAGATTTACATGGCTTTGATCGACAGTCACCATGGAACGAACCAGAGAACCGCCTAAGCCATCATGTAAATCATGTGCAAGTTGTATGCGTTCTTGTAGCTTTGCATTTTCTAATTCAAGTTGATGCTGGGTGCTCAGTGAAACAGCCAATTCATCCCTTGCTTCAACAATATTCTGTGCCAATGTTTGATTAAATTTTTCAATTTTCTTCACATTTTTGGCAAGCCTTAAAGCAAGAATAATCGCAATAAATAAGGTCATTAAAGGCGCTGTATAAGCAACAGTAGCAGCTCTAGTTGAGGACTTGCTAAGAATCAGATACGCGTCATGCAGTACAATAAATAAGAAGAAAACAAAAACACTCGCCAATAAATAGGCTTCGATTTGTCTTACTTTATAAGCAATAAAAGGGAACGAAATACAGTTGGCGATATTAATAAAAACAGCGCAGATAAAGGTGAGTAGTAAAAACCATGTTAATGCTGTATCTGGGAGTAAAATAGCGGATAGAGCTACAACAATAAAGCCAATCAAAAAGGTTCTTTCGATATGGGGAAAACGTTGATGCGCAAAACGCCATGCATATAAACAACCACAAATTGCATGCATAAAAATCATGACGATATTGATGCGTGCAATTTGTAAGGTATTTAAGCCAAAAGGGGGATTGATGATGGCAATATTGCTCATAATAATCACCCAGCAGAAGGAGGTTAGAGCAAACCAACCAAAAGCTTTTTCCTGTCGACGAAAGAGCCAGACCAGAAAAGCAATCAGGCCCAAGATCAGTGAGAAGGAAAGATTAAAAAAGTTTAAAACGCGTTGTTCATATATGAAGGTTTCATATTGAGGAATTGCGATTTCTGGTGTTGCTAAGATAACGTGCCCTAAGCCTGGATCTTGGGTTGCAACTCCAACGACTCGAATCCATAAAGTATTTGAGCCTTGTTTTAATGTAGAGGGGAGTAAATCCCAGTAACGTGGCATATTCCAACTACGAGACAGTGGCTCAACTAGGGATTTATCTTGCCAAAGGCGTTCGTCGTTTAGATAAATCTCTCCTGCCATGTTAATACTATTAATCACTAAGGTAATCGGTTCGTATTGATGCTGTGGACAATGATAATCCCAAGCAATTTTATACCATGCACTACCGGTATAGTCTGGCCAACGTTGATGCCAATGATCAGGCAAAGTTATCGTTTGCCAGTCGGTTTGAGGATGTTGTGTCTGACTTTCTCGGTTTGCTTTTGCAACCTGTATCGAGGTGATTTGAGCTGTACAGCTTGAGTGGCTATTTGCAATAGATGGCAATGAATTCGCCAGCACTACTTGTGCTAAGCAAAGCGACCAGCACAGTACGAGGTACTTTATAAAAGACCTAATGAACGTGCTGTATTGATGGCTTTGGAGCGACTGCCCACTGAAAGCTTTCGATAAATATGTTTGATATGACATTCGATTGTATATTTTGATAAATGAAGAAAATCAGCGATTTCTCGATTACTCATTCCTTGAGAAACCAGTTTTAAAATTTCAAATTCTCGCGCTGAAAGTAAATGATTTTGTTCTACGACTACAATATCTTTTGTTGTCGGTTCAAATGAAATTTTTGACAGAATCTGTTGGGCTATAAACGGGTCTATTGGTGCACCACCTCTTAATATACTCCGAATTGATAAGGTAATTTCAAAATCATCTCGTTCTTTTAACAGATAGCCTGTTGCACCCATTTGGATTGCTTTTAAAATCGTTTCCTGAGTGCTCCAAGCCGAAATAACCAGAACGGGCGAGCTTTCATCGAGCTGTCTTAGGCTTTCGATAAAATCAATGCCATTGCCATCGGGTAATCCGAGATCAACCAGTGCAAATGAAATTGGGCTTTGTTTAAGTATCTCTTTCGCTTGATAGAGGCTTTGCGCAAAAATGAGAGCCTCTTGTGTATAACCAATGTCCAGTAAGATTCTTTTTAGCCGCTGTTGCATGATTGCATCATCTTCCAGAATAAATACGGGCACGGGTAAAGTGAGTTCATTCTGAGACACAAAAATCATCCTTAACCATTATTGTTTTCAGTTGTCATCATAGGGGGGATTTGATTTTTTGACTATCACTGAAATTAGGTATTGTAAGGTCTATGTCTACAATATTTTTTTCAGGCCTCTTTTTTTTCTATTACTTATTTTTAGATCATATATTTTATTTTAACTATTATTTGAATTTTATATGACTATTAAATATTTTTATTATTAAATAAATCTAATCAAGAGTTGTTTTTAAAATACCAGTTTTCAGTGATATTTGAATTTAGTCTAATGTGATCTTATATGGTTTCAATAAAACTTATTTGAATAAATGGAGAAAAACCATGTCAGTTAAACATCTAGATAAATTATATTTACGTTCGTTATTAACAGATTTTTGGAAAAAAGAATTAAATACCAATAAAGATCCAGCCAATGGTAAGTGGTATGAAAAGGGGGCACAAAATGATGGTGGATTATATGGGGATGTGAGTGATGCTGATGATGTTGAAATCATTTTTCATCAAGATCAGGCAAAACTTGAAAAAAATCAGGTTACGATTATCCATAGCGATTTTGACAATTCTAAAAGTAATATTGGCACTGAGTTTTCAACCGAGTTATCGGATACTTGTACTTTGGCAAAAACCCATACGACAACAAAGAGCCATACAATCAAGTTTGGTCTTGGGTATGAAGTAAAAGCAAAAGCTGGAATTGTTTTTGTGGATGTATCAGAGACGATAAAAGTTAATTTTGAATACCAATATGCGACTTCAAAAACAGAGTCTACAACGGAATCCAGCTCTCAAACCATCAAGCAAACAATTAAATGCATTGTACCTGCAGGAAAGATCTACAGAGCTTCTTTGGTTTGTACTAAACAGCGATTATTAATACCATTCACTGCTTTAATTGCTTTTAAGGGTAAAACTGGGACTTGGTTCGAAAGTCGGGTGGATAATCATTATCATTGGATCTCTTCTATTGGACATGCCTTTCAACAAATTAATGCAAAAAAATTAGCTGGAAATGATAGTGAAAGGTTTACCGTACGTGGTATCGAAGATAAAGGAATGATGGATAATTCTCAGCAATTCGATTTTAAAATTATTATTTCGGATATTACTGATCTCGTTAATTTGGGGAATGTAGAGAAATTAATAGAAAAAGAGGAAAACTTTGTAGAGCTTGTTGAGTTAGCATAATTTGATAGTTTTTAAAATGCCCATATATGGGCATTTTTTTGAATTTTTAGAATTATAAAAATATTATTAAGATGATTTAAATTAATAAATTAATTATTTTAAAATTGTGACGATTTATCGAAATACCAGTTTTCAGTGATATACAGGTTTTAGTGTAATGTTTTGTAATTGTACCGATTGATTAAAAAATATAGGTACGGATATGAATCACATTTTTAAAAAAATTTGGAATAAATCACTGGGGCGCATGGTTGTTGTATCTGAAAATGCCAGAAGTGCTGGTAAGACAGATAATACCATTGGGGCGGTAAGCATTTTGGAGGCTGTCACCACTCGTTCTATTACATCTCGGGGATTTGGTCTGCAAACGCTAGTTTTAAGCATTGCTATGGTGACAGGCACTCATGTTTGGGCTGGAAATATTGTTCAAGGCATAACCTGTCCTGGTTTCCAGAGTAACAAAACAATAGAAATGAGCGGAGTTGGCGATATTACATATATAACTCAAACTGCTTCTGCCAGTAGTGACAGTTTTTTTGGTCCTGGTGTTGATGGTGCTGTATCGATTGGAGCAGACTGTAATAATCAAACTCTGGCTCTGGATCATGCAGTGGCAATTGGTGGTGCTGCTGCCTCATCAAATGGAGTAGCAATCGGCTCTGGCGCTTTAGCGAGAAGGATTAATAACGTTGCTCTGGGTAATCAGGCTCAAGCGCTAGGTAAAAATAGTATTGCGCTAGGGGCAAATTTTATTGCAGATCGAGAGAATAGTTTTTCAGTCGGGAATACCGTATTACAGCGACAAATTACGAATGTTGCAGCAGGTACGCAAGGAACGGATGCCGTTAATCTAGGGCAGGTGCAAAGCCTGTTTTCGGCTATTGCAGTATCGGATAACTATGCCCATAACAGCAGTGATACAGCATTAGGATCGACATCTGGTATTGCACATGTGACTGAGAATAATGGTACGACGCTAACCAAAGTTGCAGGGATTTCGGTCACTTCGGCCAGTATCAGTCTTGATGATATCGATTCATTTACCATAAACGGCATTACCACGACTAAAGCTGCTGCCCCTGATAAGGTAGCTGCTTTTATTAAAGCAGCGAAAAACGGCGGTAATATTGCTGTCGGTACAAATAGTAGTGCAGTTGGTGTTGCCAATATCGTCACGAGTGCTTCGAGTACAGCGATAGGTTATTCAAACGAAGCAAGAGGGAATGCGAGTGTCGCAATTGGTTATAACAATACCGCATTGATGCATGGCGGTAGTGCAATAGGTCATGATAACGTTGCGGTCAATGATTATGGAACTTCGATTGGGGTCAATAATTATAGTCAGAATAAATCAAGTGTTGCCGTTGGTTCTAATATTTCCTCCTTAAGATCTACATCTATAACAACAAATGGATTGGGTATTATTATAGGAATCAATGGAATTCCTGTGACGGCGACAGGGAATACAACAGCAACGATTACGCATGTGAATGGTACTGTTGTTAATGATACGCAACGACAAGCCTTTTTAGAGCGATTGCAATGGGGAGGAAATTTAGCATTAGCAGAGAATAGCAGTGTCCTTGGTGTTGGTGGTATTACTTTAGGTACTAACTCGACCGCTGTTGGTTATGGTAATACGGCGAGGGGAGCAAACAGTAGTGCGCTTGGTTATTTGAATACCAGTGTGGGGCAATCCTCAACAGCAATTGGAAGCGCAACGAGTCCAGCAGGCCGAACCCCTCCAGGTGTTGTTGTAACAGCAGGAACTGTGGATGCTATTGATGGCATAACTGTGGTCAGTACAGCAACAAGTTGGGCTGATTTACGAGATAACCCAACAAAACTGACTTCTGTGAATGGGATGGTATTGAGTGAAGAACAGAAATCAGCTTATGTAAATGCGCTGCGTTATGGTAGTAATGCTGCAATTGGTGCGGTAAGTAATGCAATCGGTAATGAAAATATTACTTTGGATGTGAACAGTAATGCTATAGGTTCAAATAATAAGGCGATTGGTTCTACCAGTAATGCATTAGGTCGGACCAATATTGCCTCTGGTGGTTATAGTAGTGCCGTTGGGCATGCCAATACTTCCTCTGGCGTGGATAGTAATGCTTTCGGTTCTTATAATGTTGCATCAGCATCAAGCAGTAATGCATTGGGGCGTCAAAATACTGCAACGGGTTTTGGCAGTAATGCGCTTGGATATCAAAATACTGCAAATGGTGTGCGTAGTGTTGCTGTTGGTAGCAATAACTTAAGCCAACAAACAGGATCAACTGCAATTGGTGCCGCAACAGGTTTCACCTATGCGTTCTATAGCAATGATGGAACTAAGCTTACAGCGATTAATGGTATTCCAGTCACTGCATCGGATTTTTCAACCGCATCAATTACGCATATCAATGGCTTAGCGGTGAGTCAGCAAGAAGTACAAAACTTCCTTAATTCGATTGATCAGGGCGGATCTATTGCCTTTGGTACAAACAGTACTGCTGTTGGTAATCAGAATATTGCGGCAGGAACACACAGTACCGCTGTAGGTGTCAGAAACATTGCTGGAGATATTGCTACAGCGGTGGGGCATAACAACACAGCAACAGGAATTGCCAGTACGGCAATCGGCCAGGCAAATAAGGCATCAGGCGTAAACAGTACCAGTATTGGATATGACAATGAGTCAACGGGTATTTTTTCAAATGCCTTAGGCTTTGATAATCAGGCTGCACATCAAAATAGCACTGCAGTGGGTACAAGTAATAAGGCACTGGGTATCAATAGTAATGCGGTCGGATATTTTAATATCGCGCAAGGTGTAGACAGTTCAGCTATTGGTTTGCAAAACTCGGCAATGGGGGTACGAAGTAGCGCTCTGGGCTATAAAAATGAAGCATCTGGTTTGGATAGCAGTGCTTTAGGTCATGAAAATAAAGCACAAGCAATGGAGAGTGCTGCCTTAGGTACGGATAACCTAGCAAGCGGAATAGGGAGTAATGCGGTCGGGAATGCAAACCAAGCTTTAGGATTTAAGAGCAGCGCCATAGGTTCTAATAACTTGGTAAAAGGTCAATCAAGTAGTGCTGTTGGTAGTTACAACAGCGTGACTGGCAAAAGTAGTAGCGCAACAGGTGTTGGCGGAGCAGCTTTAGGTAATGGTAGCTCGGTGATGGGGGGTGCCTTGGAAGATCAATCAAGTTTTGATCCGACTCAAGCTTTAACTGTTTTGAGTGGTCGAGTGATTGAGATGGATTCATCCACGATGACAGGTAAAATTGATGGTTTAGATTTTGCCTTTGACCCTAGTAATCCTACACATCCAGTGACTTTAGGTGGTAGAGCATTCACGATAGAGGAAATGAATGCCTTGATGCAGGCGGTTGAAAAAGGTGGTGCAATCGCAGTTGGTGAACAAGCATTGGCAGCGGGATCTCGATCTACTGCATTTGGAGATAAAGCGGCAGCAATTGGTGCTGAAAGTAAAGCTTATGCAGATAATAGTGTTGCTCTAGGCGCTGGCTCAATTGCTGATGAAGCCAATACCATCTCTGTTGGTAAAGCTGGGGCAGAAAAACGGATCACCAATGTAGCAGATGCGCAAAATGATTATGATGCGGTCAATAAGAAACTTCTTACAGCCACTGTTGCAGATGCTGTTTTTTATGATGCGGGCAGCAACAAAGAAAAAATTACGCTTGCTGGCGCAACAGGCACCCAAATTACGAACCTAAAGGATGCGACTTTAGATAGTAATTCAGCTGATGCAGTGACTGGAAAACAGCTACATGCGACAAATAATAATGTGACAAACCTAGACGATCGTGTCACAACCGAAGTCGGAACTTTAAATACCCGTATTGATGGCGTGGATACCACAATTGCAGGGATTGATGGACGAGTAACAGTCAATACCAATGATATTGCGACACTTGATGGTCGTGTTACAACCGAAGTCAGTACATTAAATACTCGAATTGATGGTGTAGATACCACAATTTCAGGTGTTGATAGTCGATTGACCACAGAGGTCGGCACCTTAAATACCCGAATTGGTAATGAAGTGGGAACACTGAATACCCGAATTGATGGCGTTGATACCACGATTGCAGGGATTGATGGACGTGTTAGCACCAATACCAATGATATTGCGGCACTTGATGGTCGTGTCACAACGGAAGTCGGTACATTAAATACCCGAATTGGCAATGAAGTTGGAGCACTGAATACCCGTATTGATGGGGTAGATACTACAATTGCAGGGATTGATGGACGCGTTAGTACCAATAGCAATGATATCGCGACACTCGATGGTCGTGTCACAACTGAAGTGGGAACATTAAATACGCGTATTGGCAATGAAGTAGCAGGCTTAAATACCCGTATTGATGGAGTAGATACTACAATTGCAGGGATTGATGGACGAGTTAGCACCAATAGCAATGATATTGCGACACTTGATGGTCGCGTCACAACGGAAGTCGGTACCTTAAATACCCGAGTGACCAATGAAGTGGGGACACTGAATACCCGTATTGATGGGGTAGATACTACAATTGCAGGGATTGATGGACGAGTTAGTACCAATAGCAATGATATCGCGACACTCGATGGTCGTGTCACAACAGAAGTCGGTACATTAAATACGCGTATTGGCAATGAAGTTGGAACACTGAATACCCGTATTGATGGAGTAGATACTACAATTGCAGGGATTGATGGACGAGTTAGCACCAATACTAATGATATTGCGACACTTGATGGTCGTGTCACAACAGAAGTCGGTACATTAAATACCCGAGTGACCAATGAAGTGGGAACTTTAAATACCCGTATTGATGGAGTAGATACCACAATTGCAGGGATTGACGGACGTGTTAGCACCAATACTAATGATATTGCAATACTTGATAGTCGTGTCACAACCGAAGTCGGTACCTTAAATACCCGAGTGACCAATGAAGTTGGGACACTCAATACGCGGATTGATGGTGTTGATACAACGATAGCTGGTATTGATGGGCGAGTAACAGTCAATACCAATGATATCGTTGCCTTACAAAGTGGTTTAGGTCATGTTTCTGCAAGTGCAGTGATTTATGACAGTGCGGCTAAAGATGCGATTACTTTGCAAGGCACATCTGGGACGAAAATTACCAATCTGAAAGATGCAACTTTAGATGCAAACTCTAAAGATGCTGTGACGGGTAAACAGTTGCATGCAACTAATAATAGCATTACAGCATTGGATGGAAGAGTTACAACGGAAGTCGGGAATCTAAATACAGCATTAACCGCAGGTTTGTCCAATACATTAACCGATGCTAAATCTTATGCTGATCAGCAAGCGACGACGAGCTTAACCACATCGAAAGGCTATACAGACCAACAAGCTGTGATTCTAGATGGAAAGATTACAACCAGTGCGAATACCATCAACACACGTATTGATGGAGTAGATACCCGCATTGGTACGGAAGTTACGACTTTAGATGGTAAAATCACAGCCAATACTACAGCTATCAGCACTTTAGATGGGCGTGTGACAACAGAAGTCGGGAATCTAAATACAGCATTCACCACAGGTTTATCTAATACATTAACCGATGCTAAATCTTATGCTGATCAACAAGCGACGATGAGCTTAACCACGTCGAAAGGTTATATAGACCAACAAGCCGTGATTCTGGATGGAAAGATTACAACCAGTGCGAATACCATCAACACACGTATTGATGGAGTAGATACTCGCATTGGTACGGAAGTTGCGACTTTAGATGGTAAAATCACAGCCAATACAACAGCCATTGGTCAAAATGCCTCAGCCATTAGTGCTCTAGATGGTCGAGTCACAATCAATACCAATGATATCGCAGCATTACAAAATGGTTTAGGCAATGTTTCTGCAAGTGCAGTGATTTATGACAGTACCGCTAAAGATACGGTTACTTTGCAAGGCACATCTGGGACGAAAATTACCAATCTGAAAGATGCAACTTTATCAGCTACATCAACGGATGCTGTTACAGGTAAGCAATTACATACAGTAGATGGTCGTATAACAAATGAAGTTGATACATTAAACACTCGGATTGGTTATGAGGTTTCGGGTTTAGATGGCAAAATAATTACCAATACCAATACGATAAATACCCGTATTGATGGTGTGGATACTCGAATTGGTACAGAAGTCGCGGCTCTAGATAGTAAGATTGGTCAAAATACGACGGCGATTGGAAAAAATGCTACAGCAGTCAGTACATTGGATAGTCGAGTTACAACTGAAGTTGGTACTCTAAATACGCGTATTGATGGTGTAGATACGACAGTTGCTAGTATTGATGGTCGAGTCACAACCAATACCAATGATATCGCAGCCTTACAAAATGGCTTAGGTAATGTTTCTGCAAGCGCAGTGATTTATGACAGTGCCGCTAAAGATACAGTTACTTTGCAAGGCACATCTGGGACGAAAATTACCAATCTGAAAGATGCAACTTTATCAGCTACATCAACGGATGCTGTGACAGGTAGACAACTACATACAGTAGATGGTCGTATAACAAATGAGGTTAGCACTTTAAATACGCGAATTGGCAATGAAGTGACAAGTTTAAATACGCGTGTTGACACAACCAATACTGCATTTATCCAGACATTGGGAGGCAGTGCATTATGGAGTAATGGTGTATTCACAGCGCCAACTTTTAGCATTCAAGGGCAAGTGAAAAATACCGTGAGTGATGCCTTTGTCGCCGTTGATCAACAGTTAGGTACAATTAAAACCTCGGTATCAGATTTAAAAACACATACAGAGCAACAAGCTGTATCTAACTTAAATGATGCAAAAAATTATACAGACCAACAAACTACCACAGCATTGAATAATGCAAAAAATTATACCGATCAGCAGACCACTACAACCTTAAATGATGCAAAAATCTATGCTGATCAAAAAGTGGCTGATGGTAAAGCTTATACAGATCAGCAAACAGTATCGGCTCTAAATAGTGCCAAAACCTATGCTGACCAAAAAGCAGCTGATGGTAAAGCCTATACAGATCAGCAAACTACATCTGTACTGAATGATGCAAAAAGCTATACAGATCAAAAAGCAGCTGCATCTTTGCATGGAGCGAAAGACTATACCGACCAGCAAACAACAGCCGCGGTTCAGACAGCAAATGGATATACCGATAGTAAAATTGCAGATGTACAAACTCAATTAACAGCCAGTAATCAGTATATTCAAGTGAATGGCATGAAGGATGCTCAAGCTGCTTCGGCGACAGGCGACAACTCGGTTGCAATAGGAGCCAATACTGTCGTAACAGGTAATCGTTCAACTGCTGTAGGTGTTGGCAATCAAGTTTCAGGCAATGGTTCTGGGGCTTTTGGTGACCCTAATACTGTATCTGGGAATGCGAGTTATGCTATTGGTAATGACAATACCATTAAAGGCGATAAAACCTTTGTGTTAGGTAATAATGTGAATACTGAGGCAAAAAATGCCGTTGTATTAGGTAATGATTCGGAGTCAAATCGTGACAATACGGTTTCAGTGGGAGCTAAAGGTAAAGAACGTCAGGTAATTCATGTTGCAAATGCAACAGAAGACACAGATGCTGTAAATTACCAACAATTAAAAGCATCAGAAAAATCAGCCAATAGCTATACCAATGAACGGGTCAATGCCCTAAATAGTGCATTCCAAGATTATAGAGTCGAGACGGAACAACGTTTCCAAAAAGTGGATGAACGTTTCAATCGTCAGGGCGCCATGACTGCTGCAATGATGAATATGGCAAGCAGTGCTTCCAGTGTGAAGGGGCTAAATCGAGTGGGTGTCGGGGCAGGTTTTCAAGGGCAGGAACAGGCCGTTTCGATTGGTTATCAACGCATAATTAACGAAAACACTTCACTTACCATCGGTGGTGCATTTACCAAAGAGGAGAGTTCGGGTGGCGTCGGTGTTGGCTTCGGTTGGTAAAATAGTTTAAGCAACTTTAAAGAAAACCCATTCATTTTGAGTGGGTTTTCTTTATTTACAGGTTTAGTTGGTTTTCATCTCTAAAACCAGTTGATTGATCAGATCAGCTGCTTCCAATTCTCTGATTTGTGTAACATTGCTGCCCGCCCAAAAGGCACCATAACTAAAATCAAGCTGTCCGCCAGCAACACTCATTAACTGTTTAGCTAAATCATAGGTATATGGATAAGCAGGGACTTTAGGGCGATTGGGTGAATCAATCTGTGTATGCCAAGTCCCGAGCAAGCCCCGTGCAGGTCGGCCAGACAGACTGGCACTGATTTGAGTAATGTTCTGGTTAAATAGAGCTTTACGGTAGGCTGCATTTGCACTTGAACTTTTACATTGTACAAATGCTGTACCTAATTGCACCGCAGCAGCTCCTAGTTTCAGCATGGTTCTAGCCTGTTCGCCATTCATAATCCCACCTGCGGCAATCACAGGGATCGTACAATGTTGAGTGATCAAGGATACTAAATCAGATGTCTTGATGGCTGCATCAAACTGTTGATTGAAAATACCACGATGACCTCCTGCCTCAATTCCTTGTGCGATAATGATATCGATGCCAGCAGCCTCAATCGCTTGGGCTTCAAGCAAATTGGTTGCAGAGACCATCGTGATAATCCCGGCATCTTTTAGTGCTTGAATTTGATGGGGGTGTGGAATCCCAAAATGAAAACTCACCGCTTTGGGGCTAGTTTCAAGTACCACATGTAGATAGTCATCATTGTCTAAAAAGCTGGGATAAATACAATTCAGGTGTGTGGGTGGTTCTGCTTTAAACTTCTCAAATTGAGGACGAAGATAATCAATCCAATGTTGTGCAGTTTCAGGATTCAAAGGTTCTGATTGATGACAAAAGAAATTCACCTGAAAGGGCTGATCTGTTAACGCTTGAGTTTTTAAAATCTGGGCTTTAGCTGCTTCTGGCGTATTTGCACCAAGACCTAAGGAACCTAATGCACCTTGATTAGAAACTTCTGCGGCAAGTTCTGGAGTCGAAACACCTGCCATCGGTGCTAGTAAAATCGGATGTTTTATTTCTAATAATTGTAAAATTGACATGATGCTTTACTCATTCCATTTTTAACCACCTTAACGTAAAAACAAAAAGGCTTGCAAATAATAATCGCTATTTACTTGTTGAATATAGAGGTTATTTTTATATTAAAAAATTAGCTTTCTATATAGGTGTGACATTAAACAGAGAGCCGACCCAACTAGAAAATGCCATTGCCAAGATGCCCCATAACGTAATACGTATACTGCCTTTTAACATAGAGGTACGGGCGAAGTAACTGGATAAAGCACCTAATAAGGCCAATGAAATAACACCTGTGATCAGGACTGAGCGTGCGACCCACGTGCTTGGACTGAGTAAAATCGCGAGCATGGGGAGGGCCGCACCACAAGAGAAAGACGCTGCTGAGGACAAAGCCGCTTGAACTGGGTTGGCAGCAGTATTTTCATGAATCCCAATTTCATCTCGTGCATGTGCACCGAGAGCATCGTGTTCAGTCAGTTGCTTGGCAACCTCGTGGGCAAGCTCAGGATTCAAACCCCGTGAAATATAAATCTGAGTCAGTTCTTTTAATTCAGCATGTGGGTTTTTTTCTAGTTCTCTAGCCTCAAATCGCAGATCAGATTTTTCAATGTCTTCTTGAGATTTGACCGAAATGTATTCGCCAGCTGCCATTGAGGTAGCACCAGAAATGAGTCCTGCGATACAGGTAATCAATAAGGTATGAGAACTTGCGCCGCTCGCAGCCATACCCATAATTAAACTGGTGACGGAAATAATGCCATCATTGGCACCTAAAACAGCGGCTCTCAGCCAGCCAGAACGTTGTATCACATGCGGTTCTGCATGTTGGGAATAGGACATAATCTTGCTCTTTTAGATTGAGTGAATTTCATTATTTATAAAAGTGAATGTAGCGAATATTTGTAAAATTCTATTGATGATTCATAAACTTAATCTATTATAAAATAACTTATTTTAACGATAGCATAACCATGATTTGGTTATAATATGTGAATAATTTAACACTTTAACTTTAGATTACATTGACTTTTTATTGTCTATATTCTGAGTATTTTTAGTTGAGATCTGCGATGAACAATTCCAAAAATAAGCTGCTGAGTCATACACTATTAATTTTAGGTCTTATCTTACCAGTTCAATATGCATTCAGTGCTGATTCTGATTTTGTCAAAGAAGGGGATGCAGCATATAAACCAGGTAACCCAATTTATGATCGTTGGGACAAGTTTTATAAAATTGAACAAAGCCAGCCAGTAGAAGCTGAGAAAATCTTGCTTGAATTAGGACAAATCACGCCACAAGATATCAAGGTTTGGAAAAGTCTGACTTATTTGCAGATTCGCTTAAATAAACAAAATGATGCTATTCAAAGTGTGCGTAAGGCTGAACAGCTTGCACCCGAAGATGATCAACTGAAATTACAAGAAGCGTATTTGTTGAATCAGCAAAAAAGGAACAAAGAAGCCTTAGTGATTTTTAAGAATTTATCGACCTCATCCGACGCTGAAATTGCTGCAAAAGCGCAGCAAGCAGTGCAAAACCTGAGCGGGGCATCTGTTCCCTCGACGTTTAAAGATGTGTATTTTGCCCCGTCTTATGAGTCACGTTATGACGATTTCATTTTTCCCTTAAAAATGCGTTATGGGAAGAATCTTGATAATGGACGGGCGCAAGTGTATGGCTTTGTGAATCTAAACCGTGACACCAAATCTAAAGGCGGCGTACGTCCAGAAATTATTGATGAGAATGCAGTGACGATTGGTGTAGGAGCGAACTATCAACCGTGGCAATCAATTCCGATCCGTGCTTATTTAGAAGTGGGTGGCAGCTATGATCTGATTGACCGTAATCGGGATAAATTCCGGGAAAGTGTGGTGGGTGGGGTCACTGGCTATCAAGAGTGGTATGCAAACCCAGCGATTGAGCAGCGTACGATTTGGAATGATTATTTTACGGATCTGTATGGCAATGTCGCGAGTTACTCTCGCGAGGACTATAATGTAATTGCTGATTTACGCTTGCGTTCAGGCTTCAATGTATATCGCGGTGAAGTAGGTACCGTACAAGCCTATGGCAAACTGCATACTTTGGCAGATTCTAAAGGCGAAAATTACAATAATTTATTTGAATATGGTGCAGGCGTTGCTTGGCAGCCGTTTAACTATGTTCCAGTAAAACTAAGAGTTGAACGACTGTATGGACATTACTTTAAAGATGCTTTAGCTGATGGCACTGAAAACTATAACAACACACGTACTGAACTGGTTTTTTATAAGAGTTTTTAAGGATTGATCTCTGTGCTACGAGCTCGATACTTTAGCCTATACCACAATGCGACTGCATAAACTGTCATACGGTTCATATAATGTGGACCGTCAAAAATATACACTTTTTGTCCTTCGTAGGCTTTCAGTTGTTGCATGATTTCCCATGGGTAGGCGGAGCGAAACTTTCCGCCTTTCACGGGACGAAAAGCTTCTAATACAATCACAATATTATCCTTACCAAATTCTTTTTGAAGGTCTTCTAGCACGACTCGGGCTTGTTGAGGTGAACGCGTTCCAACGCCAACACCATCTTGGAAGAATACACCTGTGTGGCTTGGTAACCAGCTTTTTAACCAGGAATCTAAATGTTCAGGTGCTTGTTCGCCACTATAGATACTGATCCAAAGTGGTTTGGGCAAAGTTCGAATGGCTTTGGCAAGATCATCTACACAAATCCAAGTTGGGTCTGCTTCTACAGGAAAGTAATAACCTTTAAGAGGAATGAACTTGGTATTCTCTATTATTTTTTTAGAATTTTCAGCAAGTTGTAATACATTGGAGCGAGCTATCTTCTCATCATATTCTCCTGCTAATCCAAGTAAAATATGCTGAGCCCATGCTTTTTGCTGGAGCTGTTTCAGATTAATGTTTTTATCCCATTTTTCTAAACCCATGTCATGATCAAACCATGATTTAGATTGCACCACCGACCATTGTGGCACGAAAGTAGAAACACCAAGTAAGTCCCAATTGCCTGACGGTGGCGTTGTAGCCAAGTCAGGTTGCCAGAACATACCTTCAATTTGTGGAGGTTGTACATCTGTTTTGAGATGATGAATACAACCTCCTAAAAATAACAGGGCTGATAAAGCAAGCGTGATTAACGTTGTGGATTTAGTCAGCCTTATTTTTAGCATTTGGTCTTTTTCGCCAGTACCAGAGCAAAATTGCAAGAACCATGATAGCAGAGATTATAACGACCAAGATAAAGAATGATGATTGCTTAACAAGAGGGGCTTTCTGGTTACCGACCATAATCTTTTGTAAAATGAAGACCTGACCACTTTCAGTCACCAATATCTTGCTGGCATTATTGGGGATATTTTGTTGAACCTTTTCCCAAAGCTTGGTGAAGTTTTGAGCGCCTTGCATCGAGTCAGTAATAATATCAAAGCGTTGATCATGGAAACTGACCAAGAAGCCATTCACAGTCGCAGGTGGGTAAAGTGTGCTTTGGTGCATTAATACCTGTTGGCGATAGATATTGGGGTTGACCTGTACATTGAGAAGTTCGGGTTTTGCTGGATCAAGTTTGACTAGATTGAGTGGGATTGGATCATTGGTCATCAGCATTTTTTTAGCCACTTGGCTGACGATCATCGCGATTTCCAAGCTTCCCGCATTGCTATCAATCGCAATGGTTGGATGGGTTGCAAAAGTCATTGATAAGGATGCAACCCCATTTTTGAGTTTATGCGGGAGTTTTACCGTCGATTTTTGTGTATCAATCCAGAGAGAACCTTTTGCGGTTGGTAAACATTGTGAATTTACAATCACCGAATTTTCAAGCTTTAAGTTAAAGGTCGTATTGTTCGAAATAGTTTTGGCAAAATAGTTAAATTGTCGATTTACTGGGTCCGAATCTAAATTGGCTGTTTTCAAACTCCCCGCAAAACCGCCATCAATCCAAGTAGTAATGTTAGAGCCTTCCAATAAACCACTCTGCACACGCAATGCAATTTGACCTTGTAAAATATCCGTTGGCTGCCAAACTGCGGGGAAGTTGAGGAAGAGATTTTTTTCAGCTTGGTTCAAGCGGAAATCACTAATACCTAAATCGGCAAGGGTGTGAATTTGTTTGATTTTAGCCCAGTTTGGTGCTGCAAGCTTATTGGGAAGAAAGGTTGCTGAGGTATTCAGTTGTTGTAAATATTCTGAATTGAGTAAGCCGTTAATTGCAGAGGTTAGTTTTTCTGGTTGGTCATATTGAATTTGTAATGTTGGAATATCATTGACAGTGCTAATTTGCACTAAAGTCCCTTTAGGTAAAGGACTGGCTGATTTTAAAATTTCAATATAAAAGTTGGGTGTTTGCTCCGTTGGTGCGTTTTGTTCATACCATTGGATAGGCGTGACTGAACCCCATGCACTGATCAAACGTCCTAGCATTGAAGCTTCATTGACATTTGCGGGATTATATTTCAAGACTCCAACAAATGGCGTTGGACGGACAACCTGTGGGTTAAATAAAGCATCAGGCAAATCTTTTAAGCGATAAACGGGGCGGTGGCGTGTATATTCAATTTTAGAATTACTTAAATAAGTTACCTGATCGACATCCTCACTACAGAAGGTAGTTCGGTCAGCAGCAGGCGAGGTATTTGGCGAATACTGCTGTAAAATAAAATCTAAACGATGAAAACCGTTTTGAGTTGCAGGAATGTCGAAGCTTAATGTACCGTCGCCATTTAAGGTGGTGTTGTAGATCAGCTTGTCATCAAATTTGACGAGTAAAGTGGTGAAATGCTCTGTGGAGTAATCGCTAGTAAAACGGATGTTCTGCCATTCAGAGCCTTTGCCTACATAAAAGAAGTGCGGTTCAATGGTATATTTATTGGACGTGTTGATGTTGTCAAAGGTCCATGTATTTAATGTATCCGCAGATGTGAATACGGGCAAGGAGAGGACTACACTTGCAAGCATAGCTTTTAAAAATGGATGATGTAAGGTTTTATTTTTCATTTATTTTTTCTCCTTGCTACGCTCAGTTTTATACCACTGTAACGAGTTTCCCTGAATCTTATTTTTAAGCATGTCATAAGCCGCTTTAAACACGATAAATAAGAATACTTGTGAATACGTGACATAAGATAAAACCGCGAAGAAATATAGTTGAGGTTTGGCTCTTTCTAAAGATAGGGTGAACCACATTTGTGCGACATATAAACAGAAGGATAGGCCCCAAAGTAACGTAAATGGACCAGGAACAGTAATCCCTGCAATACCCAATAAGCCTAACGTTAAAGTGATGTGACTCCAGATCAGTGCAGGTACAAATAGCACATAGCACATGATGTTGTTAAAAATTTCGATGCCGATAGGGAATGGTTTTCGAAGTGCGATCGGTAAATATTTACTGGTAACGTAGAAATTCCCTTGAGTCCAACGTGAGCGTTGTTTTACAAATACACTTAGAGAAGGAGGGTCTTGTTGCCAACCAACCGCGTAGGGTACCCATTTAATCCGTCTTTGCCCGAGGAAAATTCTAAAGCTCATCTCGGTATCATCGACCAAAGATTTTTCATCAAAACCACCTAGCGTTTCTAAAGCATCGCGCCAGATTACGTAATTGGTGCCCATTAAGGTCGACAGTTCAAAACGCTGCCAACGACCCCCTTGGAAAATCCATTGGAAGAAAATAAACTCGATCGCAATAAAACGAGTCAAAATACTGTCACGCCAGTTACGGGTACGGACTTTACCATTCACTGCGACTAATTTTTTATCGGCCAGCAAGGTCTGGGCTAATAGGCGGACACAGTCGGGTTCAGGGGTACTATCAGCATCGTAGACGACGATCAGTTCTCCCGTGGCATGCGGTAAACCGTTGTTGAGTGTACGAGATTTACCTTTGCCACCCATACCTTTCGGTACATTAACAATTTTAATGCAAGGATAAATGGCCGCCATTCTTTCAGCAATTTCTAGCGTATTGTCTTTTGAACCATCATTAATCAGTAGTACTTCATAGGCATGTACAGGATAATCCTGTTGTGCAATCGCATGTAAAGTGTCTTCGATGACCACACCTTCGTTATAGGCTGGAATCAAGACACTTAATACGGGCCATCGTTCAGGAATAGGCAGATTTTCCAGTTCTTTTGCTGCATTTTTAGAATATTTCCATGCCTGAAAGCTCAACCATGCCCAAAAGGCTTGTGGAATCCAAATGCCTAAAAAGCCAAATAAGAAAAGAATATCAATTGCGGGCATTTATTCTTCTCCTACGAATGATAGAAATAATCAAGATCAGGAGTAATCCGCCGCCAAGTAATAAAGAAATCCAGGAGATAGAACTCCCAAATGTGCTGAGTAAACTCGGATAATGTGCCGAATAGATATAATCCAGTGGAATAACCACTGTACTTAGCCCAATCAAAATATAGCCAAATAAACTGGTTTCAACTCCATCCGTACTGCTGCTAAATTGTGTGCGATTCAGATCCCATGAGATCCCCAGTTTTGGATACTCAATAGTATTTACGGGCATTCCAAGTGGTGGATTAATTACCACTTGATAACCTGAGCTTTGTGCAGGATCGGTAATCGCTTGATAAAAATAGTGCTGATGATGTTGAATTTTTCGCGCTGGAATACGTAATTCATCAGGGAGGTCTGATTGAATAATATAACTACCAGCGGGTTGAGCAATCAGGTTTTCATCCCAACCCGTTTCAATCAATGCCGCTAAGGGACGTAGGCCAATGGCAGTTGAGAAAGTTGCTTTAGCTGCAAAATACTTTGCATGAGCCATTTGATAGAAGGCAACAGGAATAGCACCTTCATTGACGGCTTTTTTAATTTTATAATATTTAACCGCGCTAAAATATTCATTGGGTAAAATCACACCTGGTTTAACGCCTTGTTCAACCAATTGTTTAAAGCTTTCGGAGTCCAACTGATCAGATGTGAACACAGGCCACCATGTCGCAGGCTGAGGAAAGAATTCAGCAACCGTTTGCGGTGTTTGAATTTGAGTACTTAGATCCGTTTTTGCTGCTTCGATCTGACAGTGATAGTACTGCTGATAAAATTGCTGCAAGGTTGTATCTGGGAAATGGCTGGTTGCAACCAGTACACCACAGATATTGAGTAATACTGACATCAGCGCACCTCTCGACTGGAAGGTGCTAAGTATTCAGTATGTTGCTCAATATGCAGTTTGAGTACAGTCAGTTCCTGAAGGTCTTGAATGAAGTGTGGATAGATGTGATGTTCATCAATGCTCGGTTCGTGAATGACAATACTTTTAATTTCACTGAGTTCTTCATTAATGAAATGGTAAATCACACTCTCTCTTTCATTTGAAAGAATCGCCATAATTTTATTCTGGGTTTCTTTCCAGATGTCTTCGCCCAGCATTTCACGAATTAGTACGGTATTATTGATATGAGTGGTAATAATTTTATAGTGATCTTTATGCGTGAGCTGCAATAGCTTTTTTAATTCGCCTTGGAAATGTTTCAATGCAGTGAGCGGCAAAATATCGTGTTGATAATTTCGATCATAACTCTGAATGTCGCGGAAGCTCTTTAGCGCATTTTGAATATTATGACGTATCGCACTTAAAAAGATCGGTGTAATTGGTAGCACAAACAATAATAGCAGTTGACGTTCGACATAAGTTTGATTGGCGAGGTCAAGGAAAAAATAGACAGCAACACCAACAAATGTGACGAGCCCGAGAACTAAGGCCATACCAACATTTAAAAAAGCCCCTGAAATTAACAAAATAAGTAAAAACACCCAGCTTCCGCGATAACTTGCTGGCAGCCACTCGTACGCAACGATGCCCATAAAAATTTGAGCTGAGATAATCCACAAGACGAGTGCTGGAGCCGGATTTTTTTGCATAATAATTTTAGTTTTAATAAATGTCTTTTGTGAAGAAGTTAGCATTATTTTACAGTTCTGACGACAGTTTTTCTGTTGTTAGCTTTGTAAAATAATTTTATAAACAGTAACATACAGTATAGTCTGTATTTCAAAATAATAAAAAGTATCCTATTTTAGAAGTTTATTTAACTTATGTAAGCTCTGTTAATGTGATTTGAATGCATCGATTGCACGTAGTCGACTGGCCTTTAAATCCACTATCGGCTTAGGATAATCCAGTATTAAAGCCTGATTTTTTGCATAAGGTTCATGAATCATTTTGTTATCAAGATGGGCAAGTTCTGGAATCCATTGACGGATATATTCGCCTTCAGGATCAAACTTTTGTGATTGCGTCGTTGGATTAAACACACGGAAATAAGGAACAGCATCCGTGCCTGTCGAAGCACACCATTGCCATCCCCCATTATTGGCAGCCAAGTCACCATCAATCAGGTGCTGCATAAACCATTGTTCACCTTTACGCCAGTCGATGAGGAGGTTTTTGCTTAAGAACATGGCGCAGATCATACGGACTCGATTATGCATCCAACCCGTGGCTAACATTTGCCGCATACCTGCATCAATAATTGGAATCCCTGTTTGTCCTTGTTGCCATTTTTCTAAAGCAATAGGATCATCTCGCCAGTTGATCTTTTGGGTCTGGGATTGAAAGGGCTGATGTTTGGAGACATTGGGAAAATCAAACAAGATATGTTGGTAGAACTCACGCCAAAGTAATTCATCTAACCATGTTTGTTGGCCTTCAGATTGAATCTCAAAATGACCGTGTTGCTGTCTAAACAGGGCTTGCAGGCATTGCCGAATCGAAATAATCCCAATATTTAAATAGGCTGATAACTGACTGGTGCCTGAAACAGCCGGTAAATCACGTGCAGTTTTATAAGCTGCTAAGTGCTCATCAATAAATTGATCTAAGAGTATGAGTGCATGTGCTTCTCCAACTTGCCATTTGCTAAAGTTGGTATCTTGGATTTGTTTTATATAGTCGCGTTGTAATGTTTGGATGTCATCTTGTTGAAAGGCGGATATATCCAGAGACAGCGGTTGCTGCTCTGTTGGGGAAGGATAACATTGGGGTAAACCGTGCTGTAAACGTTGATAGCAGGTTTTCTTAAATGCACCAAAAACCTGATAGGGTGAGTTAGATTGATTGCGGATAGAGGCCACTGGAAATAGAGTTCGATCATGGAAAAGGATCAATTCTTTTTTATATTGATTGATTTGATGCTGTACAGTCTGATCTCGTTTGAGTTCATTGATCCCAAGTTCGATATTGGCATATATATTTTCAATATTAAGTTTTTGCATTAAACGTGAGAAAAAATCAGGGATATCTTTCCAAAATGGAATTGTTTGAACCAGCAGGGGAATATTCAGGTCTGCAAGTTGCTGTTTGAGTTGTTGTAATTGACGTAGATAAAATTCGATTTTAATCGCTGCATCGTCATGTTGCTGCCACTGCGCAGGGGACAAAATGATAAGTGCAATTGTAGGGCCTGCCTGAGTCGCATGCCAAAGTGCTGCATGATCATGGATTCTTAAATCTTGGCGAAACCAAATCAGTTGATAGGTCTGAGACATAGCTGTGGATTGTAATCGAAAGTTGAATAACGTTAAGCGATTTTTCGATTTTGGAAAAGTGCTTGGCAATAAAAAAGCAAAGCCGAAGCTTTGCTTTTTCCATCTAATTCAAAAATGAATTAGTGGTGGTGACCACCTGCACCGTGAACGTGACCATGATCTAATTCTTCTTGAGAAGCATCACGGATTTCAACGATTTCTACTTCAAAAGTAAGATCTTGGCCAGCAAGTGGGAAGTTCGCATCAACGATGATGTTGTCGCCTTCAATCGCTTTAACAGTTACGATTTGAACGCCATCATCAGTTTGAGCTTGGAATTGCATACCAGGTTGGATGTTGTCCACACCTTGGAACATTTGAGCTGGAACTTCTTGAACGAGGTCTGGGTTATATTCGCCATAACCTTCAGCAGCTGGAACGTTTACAGTGAATTTTTCGCCTACAGTTTTACCTGTAAGTGCATTTTCTAAACCAGGAATGATGTTGCCTGCGCCGTGCAAATATGCAAGTGGTTCACCTTGAGATTGATCAAGTGTTTCACCCTCAGCGTTTGTTAAAGTGTAGTGGAATGAAACCACGTGGTTAAGTGCAATAGCAGTCATGTTTTGAATCCATGTCATCAATAGTTTTAGCTGTATATCATAAAGTGAAAAATAGATTTTGTTGACTATTTTCCACTTTTTGAAACGATTTAGTTAAATATTGAGACGAAATATCAAATTTCAACTCAATACAGCTTAATTTTTGGACGTACACGACGCGTTAGAAAATCCTTCATGGTCAGCATACCTGCTTGGGTATAGCCATGAATATTGGCTTGATGCAATCGGTATAACGATACATACATGGTTTTTGCAATAAAGCCCTGTACGCTGACATCGCCTAACAACTCGCCTACAGCTTGATTATGGCTTAATGACACCAGAGATCCTTTCTCATTAAAGCTAAACATTGGTTGCGGAGAACCCGACAAACGTGCGGCCATTGCATCGACCAAGAATGTTGCTTGCTGACTTGCCACTTGCGCACGTGGGCCTAATGGCGGTTGACGCGCATCTAATTGACAGTTGGCGCAATCACCAAAGGCAAATACATTTGGGTCAGAATAAGTCTGTAGTGTTGCATACACCATTAAACGATTAATCTTGTCACGTTTAAAATCAGTAAATGATTCTAGAACTTTCGGTGCTTTGACGCCTGCTGCCCAAACCGTAATATCGGAGTGCAAGACACTGCCATTACTAAAATAGACATTTGATTCATCGACTTTTTGCACTTTATGTTGGGTCAGAATTTCAATACCCATTTTTTTCAGTTGCTTGGCACTGTGTGCAGCCGTTTTTTCAGTCAGTGCAGGGAGAATGCGATCAGAGGCTTCAATTAGGGTAATCTTAACCTGCTTTGGATCAATTTTCTTTAAACCATATCGATAAAAGTTTTTCGTGGTTTCAATTAGTTCCGCTGCAAGTTCAACCCCCGTTGCACCTGCACCAACAATGCCAATATTTAAAGCACGTTCAGTTGGTTGGTTTTGTGCTTCGATATATAGATGAAACAAATCTTGTTGGAAGATATCAGCCTGTTTTCGACTATCTAAGAAGTGGCAATGTTCACGCACACCTTCGGTACCGAAGTCATTGGATACAGAACCAACTGCAAGTATCAGCGTATCGTAACTGAGACTTTGAGTCAGGGGAGTATGTTCTTTAGAAAGCTGTGGGGGAGAAAGTGTAATTTGTTTTTGATCTTTATTGACATCGATTAAGGTTCCAAGCACGAACTCAAAATGATGTTTTTCTGCGTGAGCAAAATAATTGGTTTGTTCTTCGTGAGGATTAAGTGAACCTGCTGCGATTTCGTGAAGGAGAGGTTTCCATATGTGAGTGAGGTTTTGGTCAACTAGGGTAATTCGGGCTTTCTTGCGTCGACCAAAACGTTCTCCTAGTTGTGTCGCAAGCTCTAAACCACCTGCGCCACCGCCTACAATCACGATATGATGTAAGGTTTTACTCATGATTAACCTAATTTTTTTTGTGAAAGGATGGCAGGATTATGCCATCCTTTTTTTTATATTGTATTGGCAATCTTGATAGAAATAGTAGGTTTTTTTTAACCTTGGTTTAAAGGGTAAAGTTTTGGGTTTTTAGTGTCATTTGTTGAGAAAAAACTGAACAAATTCGAAAACCAGATCATAATTTTCTGAAAAATATTGGCTTCTTCAATCTGTACATCATTCTCAATTTGTAAGCTACGTATCAATTGATTGTTTTGATAAATCGATACCGTTGCCAAGTTCATGACTTGAGTCAAAGGGGCAGTTAAATGCTGTTCATTGAGCTCAATATTGATATGTGTATTGGTGGTTTGAAGCGGTTCAACGGTCGTGACTTGCTGGTTGGCATCTGTCAAATGAATACGTTGGGTGAGTAAGTCAAAAGTGTTTAAATCAATGGGTGCGGTTTGACCATATAAAGAAGTGGTCACAATGGTCGGTTGCTGTGTTTCAACTTTAAATATCTTCAAAGTTGATTTAATCACAGGCAATTCGGCAATCAACCTTTGCTTTGGAATTATTTCTTCATCGCGGGTATAGGTATAGGCCAAGTTCATTAACTTATGTGCCACTTCAGCACGTTTTACTGCGCTAGGTGTACCTAATACCACAACAATCAAACGACGTTTTTCAACTTGTGGATTAAAGGTCGGACGCTCAGCAGTGAGGGCTAAGTTGTAACCCGCCGCTTTGGTAAAACCTGTTTTTAAGCCATCTGCAGTTGGATCCATTTTCAAAGCAAGATTGGTTGCATGATGGAAGCGTTGGTTATAACTAAAACTTGGCATTTTTGAATAATATAAATATTCAGGTGTTTGTTTCACAATCGCTTTTGCAAGTAGGCTTAAATCCGCCGCTGTTGAATAATGATCGGTCATGGTAATCCCAGCAGGATTGCTGAAATGTGTATCTTTCATGCCCAATGCTTGTGCTTCTTGATTCATACGAGCAACGAACTGCGGCACACTGCCTGAAATTTTTTCAGCAAGGGTGACTGCTGCATCATTGGCAGACATCACAATTAAACCTGCCAAAAGCTGATCCACCGAAATCTGTTCGCCAGCTTTCAGGTACATCTGTGACTCATCCCACATCACTGTACTGACCACAGGTGTAGCCGTCAGCACTTCTTCTTTACGTAATTTACCCGCTTTGATCTCTTTTAATGCGATATAGGCAACCATCATTTTGGTTAAAGACGCTGGCGCACGTTGAACGTGGCTATTATGTTCAGCGATGATTTGCCCTGATTGAGCATCAATCACCGACCATGCTTGTGCTTCAACTGTTTCAGGGGCGATGTTCAGTAAATTTGCATGTGCAAGGTTTGCACAGACGAGACTAAACAACGTAAAGAGGGAGAGGAGAAATTTCACGTGAATACCTTGTATTGCCGATCCGATGGCCCAGAATGCGAGACAAGAATGCTATGACTTTTTTGTTGAAGAATCTAGGGGCTATTGACAATTTATATATGAATTGCGTTGTAGGCTAAAAAATCATCAGACGAGGCATGGAACGCAGGGAATGGCTATTCCCTTGCCAAGTTTCATAACGAAGTATGAGGATATTTTAGCCACAACCCTTTGGGACAGGAACATTTTTTGTCGCTACTACGTTATGCCTTGTTCATTTAGAATGACTAAATTTCACAAGACATGCCTTGTATCGCCTAAAAAACATCCGCTGTCGCAACCATAGATAAAGTGACAATAGCCCCTAAACTTTTGCTGACAATTACGACATCTACGCATGACTTTGTAAAAAAATGCTAAGCTGTGTGAAATTGTTCCTATTTTCATGATTAAAAATTATGTTGCACTACCAAATTGAGTTCGACGATTATCGCCAGCACCTGATTCATGTCACACTTCGTTTTCTTGCAAATCCCAATCAAGAACTTTGGCTACCGACTTGGATTCCCGGTAGTTATTTGATTCGAGAATTCTCAAAACATATCGAGTCAGTGAAAGCATCAGATGAAGCTGGACGTTTACTGACGATTAAAAAAACTGAAAAAAATCGTTGGCGTTTATTCAATACTGATCATGAACTGATTACGGTTGAATATGATGTGTATGCCTATGATTTGTCCGTACGTGGTGCTTATGTCGATCAAACACGGTTATATGTTAACCCTGCATGTGTTTGTTTAGGGCTGATAGATCAAGAACAAGCAGCATGTGAGCTTGAACTATTCCTACCTGATGAATTAAAACATTTTCAAATCGCAACAGGTTTGCCATCAAAAAGCTTGGTAAAGGGGCGTTTCACCTTAAAAGCGGAAAATTATGATCAACTGATTGATAGCCCATTTGAGTTGGCAGATCAAAGCCGTTTTAGTTTTGAAGCCAACGGTATTCCACATGAGTTTGTAATCTCAGGGAAGCACACGACCAATTTGTCGCGTTTAGAGGCAGACATTCAAAAGATCTGCCAGACTGAAATCAACATGTTTGGTTCAGCACCATTCCAAAACTATACCTTTATGACCATGGCCACAGGCAATAGTTATGGTGGTTTGGAGCACTGCAACAGTACTAGCTTAATTACCCCACGTGATGATTTACCGAAGGCAGATGAAACAGAAGAACCTTCTAAAGATTATCAACGTTTCTTAGGTCTGTGCAGCCATGAGTATTTTCATTCATGGTTAGTGAAATTTATTCGTCCTGAAAATTTTGCCAACTATGATTTGCATAAAGAATCGTACACCAGCTTACTGTGGATTTTTGAGGGTTTTACGTCTTATTACGATGATTTGATTTTATTGCGTAGTGGGGTGATTTCGCAGAAGTCTTATTTAGAGCTACTGAAAGCGCAAATTGATCGTTATTTACAAAATCCAGGCCGCTTGATTCAATCGGTTTCAGAGTCGAGTTTTGATGCATGGATTAAGTTCTATCGTCAGGATGAAAACTCAAACAATGCAGGCACCAGTTACTATAACAAAGGCAGTTTAGTGGCACTTTGCCTAGACTTAGGCTTACGCTTACGTGGTTCTAACTTAGATGCTTTGATGCGTCGTTTGTATGAAAATACCCAAAACGGCATTCAGGTCAATGATCGGACTATTTTTGAATTATGTAATGAACTGACAGGTGATAACTGGATCGAGCAAATTAATCATTTGATTAACACCACAGATGAGTTACCACTCGATCAACTATTCCCTGAATTTGGTTTAAGTTATAGCATCAAAGATGATAAGGCTTTGCCTTTTGGCTTAAAAGTCGTTGATAAAGCGGAAGGTGTGGTGGTGCAACAGCTTCGTCGTGACAGTGCCGCAGCTCAAGCAGGCTTGTCGGCGAATGATGTGATTATTGCGATTGATGGTATCAAAGCATCAGAAAAACTTTTAGCCAAATATGCGAAGCAAAAAGGTCGCTTTACAGTTTATGCATTCCGTCGCGATGAGTTATTACAACTGGAACTACAAGCGGGTGAAAACTCACTCACAACAGTTGAACTTAAAGTTGAAGACCAACAAAAAGTTGACCGCTGGTTGAAGGGTTAGAACTTGATAAAAAGGACGCTATGAGCGTCCTTTTTATTAGCTGCCACGATAGGTCGAATAACCATAGGGGCTGAGCAGTAATGGAATGTGATAGTGCGGTAAGGTTCCATCAACTTCAAAAATAACAGGAATTTCAGGGAAAAAACTACTTTGCTTTTGCGCTTTATACCAGTCACCTGTTTTAAAAGTTACTTTATAAATACCTGACTTTAATTGTTGTTGCGCCGGATAAAGCGCAGGAATTCGTCCATTCTGATCAGTTTTGGCCTGATTGATTTCTATCCATTGATTTTTTTGTTGTGCTTCGAGAACAACGGTGACATCAGCAGCAGGTAGACCATTTTGCTGATTGAGAACATGCACACTCAATGGGTTTGTTGCTGCGAATAAGCTGCTTGAAGCCGATAGTGCGGCGATGGCGAATAGATTTTTATACATAGCAAAATTCCACCTTTCTTGATCAATGTTTCCGTATGTATTGCCGTCAGTTGTTGTGAGGGCAATGCATAGGCATGGGATAGGAGCGCAAAAAAAAACACTGCTAATCAGTGCTTTTTAATGCTGTTTTAGAATGAATATCTTGCACCGAGATAGAACTCGCTTGAGTATAGATGTGCTTTCATTTGCTCATCTTGCAAACTACGCGCATTGGCAAAGTTGTTTAACCCGCTATCGGCTTTACCCAAGTCTACATAACGGTAGCCCAAATCAAGGTTAAGGTTATCAATTGCTTTATAACTAGCCCCTGCACCTATGCTATACACCAGTTGAGTTTCGGTATTTGAAAGATATTGGCGAGAGGTATTACCTTGCCAGCCTGAAGATTCGGTACGTGCAACACCTAGTCCAAGATTGCCGTATACAGCGACATTTTGCATGACTTCAAAATCACGATAAGCATTCAACATTAAACGTTGTGTATCGACTTTATGATGATTGAGGCTGGTTGGAAAGTTGCTTGAGCCACTGGTAAATTCAGCATTATTTTTAAAGGTATATTCACCATCAGTACGCCAACCATTGCCAAAGTCATAGCCGAAGCCCAATGAGGTATTGGTTAAATCTTTTTTATCTTTACCCGCGATAAATTGACCAATGCCAGGGCGTAAGCTGGTTTCCATATTGTCGGCTTGGAGCTTAGCAGCGGCAACTTTTGCAGAGATATAATAACCTGCATCATTTACGTTCTGAGCGTAACTTAGGGATACAGCAGTCAGTAAAACAGATGAAACCGCGAAACGGGTGAGTAGCTTGTCCATATTCAATTTTCCAAAATCAGTAGAGGAATGTTTGGTGATAAAAATCTTTATTTCCTCAGGACATGGTAGGAAGAAAAAAATCTTGGCGTGATGACAATTGGATTACCGATTTGTAATCTTGGCAATGAATAAACAAGGTTAAGATGTGGGATGCATATTTTAATTGTCGAAGATGAATCTAAAATCGCGCAGTTTTTAGCGAAAGGATTAAATGAATCAGGTTATACCTGTGCTATTGCAAAAGATGGCATAGAGGCATTGTCACGTTTGCAACAAGACCTCTTTGATTTACTGATTTTGGATGTGATGTTGCCACAATTGGACGGTTGGCAAGTTTTGCAAACATTACGTACTTTTTCGAAAATGCCAGTTTTAATGCTAACTGCAAAAGATCATGTTCTAGATCGAGTAAAAGGTTTGGAGCTTGGAGCCGATGATTATTTAATTAAACCATTTTCTTATGTGGAACTCTTGGCAAGGATCAAAAGCCTGTTACGCCGTGTACCGAATGTAGAAAAAGAAATTTATCAAATTTCAAACTTAAGCTTAAACCGACTCAGTCGAGAAGTGTATCGTGCTGATACTAAAATTGATTTAACTGCCAAAGAGTTTGTGTTGTTACAGTTGTTGATTCAACATCGTGGTGAAGTACTGACACGAACGCAAATTGCCTCAATGGTTTGGAATATTAATTTTGATACGGATACCAACGTGGTGGATGTTGCGATACGCCGATTAAGGGCAAAGATTGATGATCATTTTGTTCCCAAGTTAATTTATACCGTCAGGGGCATGGGCTATAAGGTTGATTTAAAAGATGGCAATAATGAATAGACTGTCATTGGCATCCCGCTTAAGTATTGCCTTTAGCTTAATTTCCTGCATAGTTTTTATCAGTATTGGCGGTTTGTCCTATCAAAATTTTCGTGAAATGGTCTATACCCAGCAAGATAAGGCCTTGGCTGCTCGGATCAAACGAATGGAAGTTTTTTTGACCGATGCACATACCGTTCAGATATTGGGGAAATATCCTAAGCTTTATGAAAATATGGTGGGGCACGAGGACAGTATTTTTATTGTCAAAGAATCAGCACAGGATCTCATTAGGATTAATCCATTACAGATCAAAATCCCTGAACTGAATTATTCAAATAAAATTCAGTATCGTAATAATACAGTTGAGCATCCAAGTACACGCTTTGCATTTCAATCCATCCAATATGGTCATAAGCAGTATCAATTGATTGCGGGACAACAATGGGATGGGGCGAACCAGATCCTGAGTCAATATTTTTGGAAAGTCTTGTTCTATAGCGGGCTAGGTATTCTATTGTCCAGTCTTCTGGGATTTATGGTGGGGCATTATTTATTCCGTTCCATGCGTACTTTAATTGCCGAGACCAGTAAAATTAATGTGCAAAAACTGAATCATCGTATTGAAGTTGAATCCACCAATATTGAAGTTCAGCAACTGAGTCAGGCGATGAATGAAATGCTGGATAAAATTCAGCAGGATTATCAGAAACTGGCGCAATTTTCAGAAGATATTGCACATGAACTGAGAACGCCACTCAATAATTTAATGGGACAAACTCAGATTTTATTGTCACAACCCCGTAAAACAGAAGAATTAGAAAATTTATTATATTCGCATTTGGAAGAGTATGAACGACTCACCAAAATGATCGAAAGCATGCTGTTTATTGCACGTTCTGAACATGATGAACAGATACTTGAGAAAAAGTCAGTCAATGTCAAACAGCTGATGAGAAATGTTATTGATTATTTTGATTGTTTGATTGAAGAACATCAGATGACGCTCCAACTGGATGTCATGGATGATTTCAATATCATGGCGAATGAGGCATTAATTCAGCGTGCGATTGCGAATTTAATCAGTAATGCCATTTTACATGGTCGAGCGCATGGTGTGATTGCAGTAGCGGTAAAGCAACGTGATTTAAACTGTGTCATGACGATTGTGACAGAAGGCGTTTTTATTGATGAAAAGCATTTGCCTTACTTATTCGACCGGTTTTATCAGGTCGATGAAAGTCGACATCAAAAAGCACAAACAGGTGGTCTGGGGTTGGCTATTGTGAGCTCAATTATGCAGTTACATGCAGGTTCAACTGAGGTCGAAAATCGATTTGAAGGGGTGGCGTTTAAATTGATCTTACCACTAAAGAATTAACGTAATCTTCATCAAGCTCTGTCAAAATAGGGTTCATGCTTAAGCAATATGCATATTTGTTTGCTAAATGATCAATTCAGTACGTTCATTTAAAGTTGGCAGTGGTTTGTATTTGAAAAGACATAACTTGACCTCATATATACATACCAGAACGCTACTATTATATCATTTTGTAGTATTTTTTATCGAAATGTCGTTATCACAGGATATTGCGTTGACTAGCATGTGATGAACGCTGATACTCTCAAGTTTGTTCAAGCAAATCGGTTCTAGGAGCTGGGCCACAAGCGCAGTTTTCCATAACTCAATCCAACACAAGGGGCTATATATGGCTGGTGGAAAGTCAAAAATCATTTACACACTGACTGATGAGGCGCCTTTATTAGCGACTTATTCATTACTACCGATCATTGAGACCTTTACAAAACCTGCTGGCATTGAGATTGTTAAAAGTGACATCTCAGTTGCGGTTCGTGTGCTCGCAGAATTTTCAGATTACCTCAAAGATGAGCAAAAGGTAAACAATAACCTTGCGGAGTTAGGTCGTCTTACGCAAGATCCAGATACCAATATCATTAAACTTCCGAACATCAGTGCTTCTGTTGCTCAGCTTGTTTCATGTATTAAAGAGCTCCAGTCGAAGGGCTATGCAATTCCTGATTATCCAGAAAACCCAACCACTGAAGAAGAAAAAGAAATCAAGGCACGTTATGGTAAATGCCTTGGTTCAGCTGTAAACCCAGTATTGCGTGAAGGTAACTCTGACCGTCGTGCACCAGCTGCGGTAAAAAATTATGCGAAAAAACACCCGCATTCAATGAGCGAGTGGAAGCAGTGGTCACAGACTCATGTTTCTCACATGGATGAAGGCGACTTCTACCATGGCGAAAAATCAATGACTTTAGACCGTGCACGTAATGTGAAAATGGAACTCATCACTAAGTCTGGTGAAACCATTGTGCTTAAGCCAAAAGTTGCACTTCAAGATGGTGAAATCATTGACTCAATGTTTATGAGCAAAAAAGCATTGTGTGACTTCTACGAGAAAGAACTCGAAGACTGTCGTGAAGCGGGCATTTTGTTCTCATTACACGTGAAAGCAACCATGATGAAAGTTTCACACCCGATCGTATTCGGTCACTGTGTGAAAATCTATTACAAAGATGCTTTTGAAAAACACGGTAAATTGTTTGATGAACTCGGTATTAACGTAAACAATGGTATGGCTGGTCTTTATGAAAAGATCGCAACTTTACCGACGTCTTTACGTGAAGAAATCATCGAAGATTTACATGCTTGCCAAGAACACCGTCCTGCGCTTGCAATGGTTGATTCTGCAAAAGGCATCACCAACTTCCATTCACCAAACGATGTGATTGTCGATGCTTCTATGCCTGCAATGATTCGTGGTGGCGGTAAAATGTGGGGTGCTGACGGCAAACCTTACGACTGTAAAGCAGTCATGCCTGAATCAACTTTCGCACGTATCTACCAAGAAATGATCAATTTCTGTAAGTGGAATGGTAACTTTGACCCACGTACTATGGGTACTGTGCCTAACGTTGGTTTGATGGCGCAAAAAGCAGAAGAATACGGTTCACACGATAAGACTTTTGAAATTTCAGAAGCGGGTATTGCCAACATTACTGATCTAGACACTGGTGAAGTGTTGATGAGCCAAAATGTGGAAGAAGGCGACATCTGGCGTATGTGTCAGGTGAAAGACGCACCGATTCGTGACTGGGTGAAACTTGCAGTAACACGTGCACGTAACTCAGGTATGCCTGCGATTTTCTGGTTAGACCCATACCGTCCACATGAAAATGAATTGATCAAGAAAGTTGAAAAATACTTGAAAGATCATGACACTACTGGTCTTGATATCCAAATCATGTCACAAGTACGTGCAATGCGTTATACGCTTGAGCGTGTAGCACGTGGTTTAGATACCATTTCGGTAACGGGTAACATCTTACGTGATTACTTAACTGACTTGTTCCCGATCATGGAATTGGGTACTTCAGCGAAAATGTTGTCAATCGTGCCGTTAATGGCTGGCGGTGGCATGTACGAAACAGGTGCGGGTGGTTCAGCGCCGAAACATGTACAGCAGTTAGTTGAAGAAAACCACTTACGTTGGGATTCACTCGGTGAGTTCCTTGCATTGGCGGTGTCTTTAGAAGAGCTTGGTATCAAAGAAGACAATAACCGTGCGAAATTGCTTGCCAAGACGCTTGATCAAGCGACAGGAAAATTGTTGGATAACGACAAATCGCCATCACGTCGTACAGGTGAGTTAGATAACCGTGGCAGCCACTTCTATTTAGCATTGTACTGGGCTGAAGCATTAGCAGCTCAAGACGAAGATGCTGAGTTGAAAGCGAAATTTGCTCCGCTTGCAAAATCACTTGCTGAAAACGAACAGAAGATTGTTGCTGAGCTTGCTCAAGTACAAGGTCAAGCTGCTGATATCGGTGGTTACTATGCAATCGATCCAGCGAAAGTAAATGCAGTAATGCGTCCAAGTACAACATTTAATACCACACTTGCGTCACTGTAATTGTTGATATATCACCGACAATATTGTCGGTGATATAAAAAAGCCGATGTGAAAACATCGGCTTTTTTATGCGCTCAATTTAGATTTTAACGACCGTTACGGCTACGTCCGCGTGGTGCTTTGGTATTTGGACGCGTTGTACCATTGGTCTTACGACGTGGTTTATCTGCATCATCAGTTTGCCAAATACGGGTTGTACCACCGCCAGCTTTTTTCTTACCTTTAAATGGTTTTTCACCTCTTTCTTCACGTGCTTTATCTTTTGCACGAGAGAAATGCGGTTTATTATTCGATTTTTTCGCGAAAGAACGACCTTCATAAGGCTTGTCTGCCGGAACGTCTTTAAAGTCTGGATAAAGTAAAGGTTCGATTTCGAGTTGTTCACCAGGCTGTAAACCGAGTTTGACGAGATCAATGCTGCCAATTTGCGTACGAATCAGACGTAAAGTCGGGAAACCCACAGCCGCTGTCATACGACGTACTTGACGATTACGACCTTCGCAGATTTGTAGTTCGATCCAAGTCGTTGGAATATTGGCACGATAACGTACCGGTGGGTTACGTTCCCATAGCCATTCAGGTTGATCAACTTTACGCGCTTTGGCAGGTAAAGTCATACCATCTGCAAGTTCAACACCTTTTTGCAGTTTTTCAATTGCTTCTTCTGTGACATCACCATCAACTTGAGCAAGATAAGTTTTATATTTCTTATTATCAGGATGGGTGATGAATTGATTTAAACCACCATGATCAGTAAGAAACATTAAACCTTCGGAGTCTAAATCTAAACGTCCTGCAATACGAAGTTCAGGATCTTTAATAAAACTTGAAACTGTTAAATGTTTTTCATCTTCGCGAAACTGTGACAAAACGTCAAAAGGTTTATTAAATACGACTACTTTCATATGGATATACTACTTTGGCTATGGGCGGCATCATAACAATAAAGGTTTCTATTTAATGGAGAAATGTTGTTATTTCCCGTATAAATCTCAAAAAAAACCTGTTTTGAACTAAACTGTTTCATGCAATAAAAAACGAAAGTATGCCATAGAAGGCATAGAGATAATCGCTAAATACATGAGGGAGAACCTACAAAATGGGTTATCAGAAGATTGTGGTTCCTGCTGATGGAGACAAAATCACAGTAAATGCAGACCTGTCATTGAATGTTCCAAATCGTCCAATCATCCCTTTTATTGAAGGTGATGGTATTGGTGTGGATATTACACCAGCAATGAAGGCAGTAGTAGATGCCGCCGTGTTAAAAGCTTACGGTGGCAAACGTTCAATCGAATGGATGGAAGTCTACTGCGGCGAAAAAGCAGATAAAATTTATGGCAATTATATGCCAGAAGAAACTTTTGATGCTTTACGCGAGTTTATTATATCAATAAAAGGCCCTTTGACTACACCTGTCGGAGGCGGTATTCGTTCTTTGAATGTTGCATTGCGCCAAGAACTTGATCTATATGTTTGTGTGCGTCCAGTACGTTGGTTTGAAGGTGTGCCTTCACCTGTGCAACATCCAGAACTCACGGATATGGTGATTTTCCGTGAAAACTCAGAAGATATCTATGCGGGGATTGAATGGAAGGCCGATTCTCCAGAAGCGAAAAAAGTTATTAAATTTTTGCAAGAAGAAATGGGGGTGACCAAAATCCGATTCCCTAAAGATTGTGGTATCGGCATTAAGCCTGTTTCTACAGAAGGAACCCAACGTCTGGTGCGTAAAGCCATTCAGTTTGCGATGGATAATGACAAACCTTCTGTGACGCTAGTACACAAAGGTAACATCATGAAATACACCGAAGGTGCGTTTAAAGAGTGGGGCTATGAACTTGCGATGGAGCGTTTTGGTGGGCAGCTGCTGGATGGTGGGCCTTGGGTAAAAATTAAAAATCCGAAAACGGGTAAAGACATCATTATTAAAGATGTGATTGCCGATGCATTCTTACAGCAAATTTTAATGCGTCCAGCCGATTATTCCGTGATTGCGACACTGAACTTAAATGGTGACTATATTTCTGATGCACTTGCAGCAGAAGTGGGCGGTATTGGGATTGCACCGGGTGCGAATATTGGCGGTGCAATTGCAGTCTATGAAGCAACACATGGCACTGCACCGAAGTATGCGGGGCAAGATAAGGTCAACCCAGGCTCGATTATTCTCTCTGCCGAAATGATGCTGCGTGATATGGGCTGGGTTGAAGCTGCAGATCTAATCATTCAAGGTGTTTCGGGTGCAATTTCAGCCAAGACCGTGACGTACGACTTTGAGCGTTTAATGCCCAATGCAACTTTATTACGTTGTTCTGAATTTGGACAAGCTATAATCCAGCATATGGAAGATTAAAGTCTAAGTATGAAATGAAAGAGTGGTTTTGCCGCTCTTTTTTTATTTTAAATTGAGATAAATAAGTCATGAGAAAAACATGTACAAAATTGAATGTATGACATATTTTGATGTATTCGAAAATAAAAATTGAATATCATGGCGGAAAGAAAATATGGTGCAGCAGCACCGAAAACAACAGAAACCATTACCAACTTGGATTGGTATGGACAAGTACTCAATAATCAAAAATATGAGCGGACGCTATTTGTTGACTTAGATCTGTCAGAAGCCCAAAGCACTGGCGCGATTTTTAATGAATGCACTTTTCGACGAGCACGTTTTAATGCATCGGTTCATCAGCGTAGCGCATTTTTAAATTGTACTTTCTATTTCTGCAATTTCTTTGATAGCAAATTCACCGACTGCAAGTTGGTTGGTAGCATGTTTAGCGATTGTCAGTTTCACCATATGCGGGTTGAGGACAGTGATTGGGCTTTTGTTGGATTACCGGGCGCGGATTTAGAGAAAGCTTCTTTTTTGAGAACCCGTTTAAGAGAAGCTGATTTGACTGGAGCGCGTTGCCATGGAAGTTCGATTAGAGAGAGTGATCTCTCTGGTGCATGGCTACACCGCGCAGATTTTACCGAGTGTGATTTAAGAGGTAGTGATTTGAGTACTTTAGATCCGAAAGAGACTCAAATTAAAGAGGCGATTATTAATCTTGATCAAACGCTGATGATTGCAGAAAATCTAGGCTTCGATGTCAGAATTGATTGAGTCTGTGAAAAGAGTTTGATCAAAATGAGTGGTTTTATGCCACTCATTTTTATGGGAGATGGAATAAAGCTTATCTTGTTAAGAAAGATAGAGTCGAATAAAAGGGAGTAATTGTGATCTAAAGAAGCCCGTTAAACGGTTACTTGAATTCAATGCGTGTAGAGATTATCTGTGATAATACTGCTTATGTTTGTGGAGATAGCACATTGGCTATATGTGATATTTGACACGCCACAGTTTAAGAACTTGGGTATTATTTCTTTGCAGAAGGTAAATAGAAAATTAAACAATATGGGAAAGATGAGTATTGACCGATATGTAATAGGTAACATACTCCAAATTGAGAACTAATTAAATTCATGTCGTGCTAAAACAGTCTCAAATTTAATGGTTAAGGCTATTCTGTGATTATATTTTTTCGTTATTCAAATCTGCGTCTCGATGACCTAATTCTGGCTGCTCTCGCTCTAACCATTTTTGATAGCTAATACTGATATTAAATACATTCATACTTATACTCAGTAATAACGCGATGATACTAATTAGAATTTCTATTTTCTGCTTCAGAATTAATGTAATAATTAATATTAAAGCTGAGGTGGAAATGAAAAATGTATCAATTGAAACAGCATAGTGATTGTTCTTTGTCATAAAAGATAGGGTATAAATGAATACAACTCCAATAATGTTTAGGAGAGCAACCCAAAATAAGATTTTAACTTTCATATCACTTCTTCTTTTCAACAATGAATGCTGGAATTCGTTCCCCACCGATTACGTTGCCTACATAGCTGTTATTCCCTCTACTGTAGGCCCATAGATAGATCTCTTTATCTGTAGGTGAAGTTCGCTCATAAACAGCTTCTTTTCTAGAAAAATAAGCCCAGCCTTTTTGACCGTGCACTCTGCATTTTTCTTGTCTAATTGCAAATATATCTGCAATGGATTGAGGTGAAGTCCCTCTTAGTCCTGTATTGCAGCCATGCAAAACGAGATTAGCATTCGGAGACCAGCGCAATTTCTCTAACTGGGATATTTCACTATAGGAAATTGTACCATCCTCTAAAACTTCATTACGAGCGTTTCTGGTGCTCAAAAACTCTAGGCCATCATTACCATCGTCTGTTTTACTAGAATGGCTAAAAACATGCATTTCCCTGACCTTAGCAACATTCTTATTTATCTCGTCATAGATTTCCTTCCAAACTTTTTTAAAGTCTTGGCCTGACGTAACTTGGTACTCTTTAAATACATAGTTATCACCGCAGTTTTTTAGCTTCAGTTGGGATAGCCAGTGATTTGATGCTCGTTGAAAAGCCTTGTCATCGCTCTTTGATGGTTTGTAGTAATAAACACATATTAAATATTCTTTTAACTTGATGGGCTGTTTATGTACAGATTCAGCCTTTGTATTGGTTTTGCAGGTTCCTTGTGTCACTCCGGCTCTCCGATAAAAATGTGAATATCTTCAGGTTTGGTCGTATGAAACCTTTCTGTATATCCATTTTCATCTGTGGTTCCTGAAGCTACGACACTACCAGTAGAGTCTTTGAGGTGATAGGGGATGTTTGCCAAGGGTTCATTATCATCTCTATCGATCAATTGAACACGCTCATCAAAATTTAATTGATCAATAATATTCTGAACATTACTTGCTTGCCCTGAGCTAGCACCCGAACCAGAGCCACCAGTTCGCACAGCTAAATCTGAAATCTTCATGTACTTTGCGCCACATGTTGCTTGGTCGCCAGCCACAATTAAATTATGGCCATTAACCTGCATAAAACCTCGTTGCGTTGCTATGGCTTTTGAAATCACATTACATTTAGGACAATAATGTTTCATTCCCTCTAAATGAGCCGCTTTACCATCTATCAGCCAAAAATCATCTCCCTCAATGATCTTGCCACCGTGGTTAGTAAAACATCCTCTTGTTATAAATGCTTGCATATTATGAATATCCAGGATTATTAAAATAAATAGAAAATTTAAAAATAATTGGATAAAGATTGTCACCTTTATAATTTTTATGCAAAGCATTGCCCAATTTGTTTATAAATTAGATGTTTTGTGTGTATTTGATGAGTTTAAATATAGTAAATTGGATTATATTGAATTTATTGCGGAAATATGAGCTTTCATGAATTACCTATATTATGTACACATCTATTTACCCATGCTGTGAAAACAAATAGCAACTTATTAAAGATGTGGTTATTTAAAGGCTGATTTAAAAATAAAATACCTACAACAAGTGATAATAAAATAAATCTTCATATGCAGCGTTGATCAGCCTGTTTTTACTTACAAAAGGGATCAACGTTTGGATTGCTATTCCAGATATATTCGGCCTCTTCAGCACAAAGCTGGGCAACTTTTTCACCTTGTGTGTCATGAATAAAGGCAAGAGTCATATCCATACCTGCACTCACACCCGATGAAGTATAGAATTTCCCATCAATCACCCAACGGGCTTGGGCTTGCCACAACACTTGGTCATTGAGTTTTTGTACAAATTCAAACGCCATTTTATTCGATGTTGCCTTAACACCATTTAAAACACCTGTCCCTGCAAGTAATGAACTGCCTGTACAAATGGTCAGCACGTATTTACTTTGAGCCGCTAAAGTTTTGAGCTGATCAAGAAACTGTTGATTTTTAATTAATTCAAAAGTCACGATACCGCCAGGAACGAGCAGAATACTTTGGTTATTCACGTGTATTTCGTTAAAGGATTTGGTCTGGATACAAACACCATGCTTATTGGAAACTAGACCGCCATTCAGGCTATAAAACTGGACTTGATAATGTTGTTGCAACAAGCCAAACAATTCAACAGGACCCATAATGTCGAGGGTTTCAAAATCTTCAAATACGACAGCATTTACAGGAATACGCATGGTTTTTCTCGCTTGTTTAATCTGCGTCATACCATAGTGAGCTTCAAATTTTTTATTGTGAATATTCTGTATGGCTTATTTTGAATTATGCTAAATCATTGGACTTTTAGGCTGATCTGTTAGCAAGCGGAACACATTTTGGGCTTAAATTTTATACATTTAGGTAAGTTAAACAACAAATGCTACGGTGTATCGTAAATTTAGAAAAATCTGTATCTATACTTTATAGACCAAATGTTCAAAATAATTGAAAAATAGAGAGAGTGCTGTGACATGAAGATGTACCAAGTTGATGCTTTTACAAAAGAATTATTTAAAGGAAATCCCGCGGCTGTAATCGTCGTCGATGAATGGTTAGATGATCGTTTGATGCAGAATATTGCCATGGAAAATAATCTGTCTGAAACGGCTTTTGTGAAAACGATTGATGAAACCAATTATGAGATTCGTTGGTTTTCTCCACTCAATGAGGTTGCGTTTTGTGGGCATGCGACTTTAGCCAGCGCATTTGTTTTATTTAAAGACTTTACCAAGGTAGAAACGATCCAGTTCCATGTACGTGATCTGGGTGTTTTTATTGTCAGCAAAGATGCCGATGGCAAAATTAAAATGAATTTCCCGATTCGTAAAGCAGAGTTAGTTACTGATTATCCTCAAGTATTACGTGAAGGGCTGACCAAGCCATTTAAAGCGGTCTATCGCAATGTCCAAGCCTATATTATTGAATATGAAACGGTGCAAGATGTATTGGATGAACAACCTGATCTGGAAAAGCTAAAACAACTTGGACAAGTTCGTACAGCAATTACTGCTTCTCAACCCGATGTTGCAATTACCGCCAGAGGTGAAGGGCAGTTTGATTGTGTTTCTCGTTATTTTGCACCAGCAATTGGTATCGATGAAGATCCAGTAACAGGTTCAATCCATACTGCAATCGTTCCACTTTGGGCTGAAAAATTGAATCAGACTCGATTAACAGCCTTTCAGGCATCTAAACGCGGTGGGATTTTAGAATGTGTGATTGTGTCTGAAGATCGTATTGAAATTTCAGGCTATGCCAAATTGTATATGCAAGCCGAACTGACAATCTGATTTTTAGCTTAAACTGTGCAAAAATAAAGATAAAAGCTGTTTAAATAAACAGCTTTTTTCAAAACATAACTATTAAAAATGCGAATCGTTCTCTACTATAGCTTGACGTTTTTATTTAAATCATCAAAAACACTTGGATAAATTATGTTAATGCGGTTTAAGCAACTTACTCTCTCTCTTTGTTTGATTGGGTTGAGTGCAACGTCTTGGTCTCAGACGGTACTCGTAAAAAGTGAAAAAAATATCGAAGAATATAAATTAGATAATGGTTTCAGAGTTATTCTTGCGCCAAACGATAAAGAAAATAAAGTCTATGTAAATACGGTTTATTTAACAGGTTCTTTGAATGATCCTAAGGGTAAAGGCGGACTTGCACATCTATTAGAACATTTGGCCTTTAAAGGCACTCAAAATGTGAAGGGTGACGAGTTTCAACGTCGTCTAGATCAATATACGTTGATGACCAATGCCAGCACAGATTATTATGCGACCAAATATTTAAATATTGTTCGCCCTGAAAAAAATGCACTTAATGAAATTCTGTACCTTGAATCAGAGCGTATGGATAAATTGGTGCTGCAAGAAAAATTTGTTCCTTCTGAAATTGAAATCGTAAAACGTGAACGAGAAATCCGTATGGATCAACCGTTTGCTGTACTGATGGATCAAATGTGGAAAGCGGCTTATGGCAATCAATATTTAGGCCGTTTGCCAATTGGCGATTTACCTGAATTAAAGTCGATTCAGCTGAATGAATTGAACCAGTTCTATAGAACTTGGTATGCGCCAAATAATGCAGTGATGGTGATTTCGGGTAAATTTGATAAGACTGAGGTCCTATCTAAAATTGATCAGTATTTTAGTCCAATTCCAGCACGTCCAGTACCTGCGCAAGTTCAAGTGCCAGTTCTCGATTCAAGTAAAATCGAACAACGTCAGTTTACGGTACAAAAGGGTAGTGATTTAGCCAAATTCCATGTCTATATGAATGGAAAAAATACCCCATTACAACCGACTTTAGCGCTTGCGCCAGCGTTATATACCATGCAGCCAAGTGGTACTTTGTATAAGAGTATGGTGGAGACGGGAATCAGTACGGCAGTGCAATCAACCACTTGGTTAGATCAAGACTTTAACGTGGTCTTTATGGGCGCAATTTATGCCCCGAATCATGATGCGAAAAAGGTTGATGATGCTCTAAAAACAGGTGTTGAAAATAGCCAACCATTCACCGAGGCTGAATTACAGCGGATTAAAAATATTACGCAAAATACCGCAGATACCATTGCTAATGACGCTGTCGCTTTAGGTTCACGCCTGAGCGATTATGCGGTTTCATCACATGGTCAATGGGATCAATACTTTAAGGACTTACAAGCTGTTCAAGACTTAAAGCTGAATGATGCAAATAAAACCTTAAAAGAATTTTTAGTCTCTTCACATCGTATCTCAGGCGATATTTTACCGACGCCTGAAGATCAAAAGAAAGCGATGACCATGAAAGCAGAGGAGAAGCCTAAAACTTTAGATCAAAGCGATGAAAAGCCTGAACCATTAAAAGATGCAAATGTTTACAAGCAGGAAGTGACCCAATTTATGGCACAGTCTGCTCAGCAATTGCAAAAAAATGAGCAGAAAATTCAACGTGGTGAATTAAAGAATGGGATCCGCTATGCACTCTTCCCAACGTCTACACGTGATGATAAAACTTATGCCACGATTAGCTTAGATTTTGGTGATGAAAAAGCATTATTTGGTAAAGGGGTTACTTTAGATTTAGCCAGCTATTTAATGCTGCGTGGTTCTGAAAAGCATACCTTGCAGGAAATTACTGATAAGGCGATTGCGGCTAGTGGTGGCGCATCGGTTAGTTCAAATGGCAATGGTTTTACCATCGTTGTTCAAGCGAAGAAAGACAAGTTCGAAGACTTCTTTAACTTTATTGTTGATGTCCTTAAGCAGCCAAAATTCTCGCAAACTGAGTTTGATCTAGCAAAAAATCAAAGCCTGTCTGTATTGGATCGTCCATATACGGAACCCGCGGTTGTCTCATCGATGACCTTGTCTAAGATTCTGGAAATCTATCAACCAGGCGATATCCGTTATCACTTTGAACCAGAACTGGCGAAGAAACAGATTAGTGAAGTAACCCAGCCGCAAGTGAAACAATTCTATGATCAGTTCTTTGTGACAGACCATGCGCAAATTGCTGTAACAGGTGATTTTGATGCCAAGAAAATGCAAAAGACCTTACAAAAAGCCTTTGGCTCTTGGAAAGCGAAGCAGCCTTTTACTAAAGTAACAGGTCAATATACGGTGTATAAAGCACAGAAAGTGCATGCTTTATCGGAACAACGTGAGTTCGGCAGTTATCAAAGTGTATTGGCATTGCCTGTGGGTTCATACCATAAAGATGCACCTGCATTGATTATTCTTAGCCATATCTTGGGTAACTCGCAATTGTCATCACGATTAGCACAGGAGCTACGTGAGAAAAATGCGTTGGTGTATGGCTTTGGTAGCGGCTTAGATCTTGATCCAGATATTGATGATGGTACTTTAAGCATTACTGCAAATTATACCTCTGGCCGTTCTGAGCAAGTTTCACAATCGGTACACAAGGTATTGAATGAGTTGCTGAGCAAAGGTGTGACTGAGCAGGAAGTGGAAGCAGCCAAAGCAGATATCATGAAAAAACGTGTAACAGCTTTGGAAGATGAACGTAATATTCATGGCATGCTGACAGGTCAGTTAGAGCGTAACAAAACGCTGTTGGATCGCGCAGAGCGCGATCAGGAGCTTGCGAAATTGACCAAAGAAGATGTCAATGCTGCCATCAAAAAATACATCAAGCTTGATCAGTTTGTAGAAGTCATGGCGGATCAATATGGTCAGCCTCAAAACTTGAAATAAGCAAGCAAAAAATAAAGCCACCGATCTGGTGGCTTTATTTTTGCATCAAAGATTAATGATCATGTTTGTGGGTATGAAAATCTTCGTTCTTACGGAATCGTAAGTAGTTTTCAAACTGTTCACAATATTCGTCAAAATTATCTTCTAACATCATTTGGAATTGTTGCAGTAGATAAGACATGACTTGTTCTTTGGCATCACGCATTTCATTGCCATCTTTAAAGTTATTAGCTGCGACCCATGTATTAAAACGGGCAGTGGCAAATAACATGGCTGCACTTACTTGGCCACGTAACTCTTCTGGCTTGGCTTGCTTACCTTTGGGTGGTCGGCAGAAATCATTGGCAAGTTTAATAAATTCATCTGCACGCTCAAAAAACACCGCATTTAAAGCTTCTTCATCAGTCACATCGGTGGCGTTAATTTTTTGAGACATGATATTTTCCAGCGACAAGTTAAGACACTTCATTATAGACAAAGCCTTGTCGAAACTAAACCTTTGCCTTAATCTAAAATAGCCTAAGTAATTAGAATAATCACTATGCAAGATGCAATCGCGATTCAAAGCTTAAAAACAGATATAGCCTTACTGCGCCAACATATTTATCCACCTCAGTATTTAGAAAATGTTGAAGGCTTACCGATTTATTATGGGCTGCAACAAGATATAGATGAATATTATCGGCAATGGCAACCCTTGATTGAGCGGGCACAACAGGTGTGTCGGCCTTTTATGGAAGATGACGTGGTGGATGCGATTCATTTACCAAGTCATTTAAATCTGCCGCTGTTTTTCTTTCATGTCGATCGGATTCGGATTAATAAAACACGCGCTAAAGAGTCGAAAACTTTTCGTGGCGTCGCTGCCTTGTTAGAAAAATGTGGGCAGTTTGAGACGGATCAGATTTTTGCAATGCAGGAATGGTTGGGCAGTGATGATACCGCTGCCTTAGTTGCGCATCGTGAGTTTATTGATTTACGAACTTATGTTTTCCAACACGGACAAAGTGAATATACGCGAACTCGTTTTTATATGAATGGCATGATTCTCAGTGTTGAACCGCATTTTAAATTGGTCGATGCACGGGATAAGCCACGTAAGCAGCGTAATGACAGTTATAGTGATCCGATTGCAGATAATGGAACGTGGACGATTTTTGGGAAATATCGGTAAATGATTTAAGTAGAATAAATAGTTTAACACTCTAATTTTCATTAAAAAATAATAGCACAGCCACAAGTGCTATATAAAGTTTGAATGTTTTCGCGTAGGCGATTTCCTACTTTGTTTTCGGACAAAGTAGGCAAAGCCTGAGGTGCGAATCGCAAAGATTAATAATCTTTGTCGTACCGCAAGGCGAAAGCTATGCTTGAGTATAGACTACGCACTTCGCTTGTCTTGCACTAAGTCAAAGCTTTAGTCGCTTTGACTTGCTCAGGTTGCTGATGACGTTTCCGAGTATCCGCTTTTTTGTAGGACTTAGATTATTTGTGGCGGCATTCATGCCGCCAAGCACGATAGCGATTTAAGGAAATTTGTTTTGGTGGAGCTATCGCTTCTCATCCCAAAAAGCGTCCTGAGCAGATAGGGCTTGAAGCTTTTTATCCGCTTTTTTGGCCACATGTGGTTGCTGAGCCTTAACCCAACCTAATGCAAATAAAAACTGCGGGTGTTCAGCAGTTTGTTGCTCAAAGATTTGCTCAGCAACAAACAGGTCATTATAAAACCCTAAATATTCCTGAATTGGCTGTAACTTATTTAAGAATTGTTGAACCTCTTTTTCAGGATAAATCCCTGCAATAAAGTCGATGCAATAACGCAATTGTTTTACACGCTTACGAGTACGATGTTGTTGCTCAACTTCTAAAGTTGAAAACTGAGCTGCATCTTTTAGAATCTTTTGGTAAAGCTTGGTTAAGCTTTTAGCTGCTTGTTTAGAAAGTTTAGACTTAGACTCATGCTCACTATAGGTGAAGCTGAGTAATGCTAAAAATAGCTGTGTGGTTTTAGTGTGGCTTAATAATTGAGAAACACTGCTGTCAACATTTTCAGGGAATGGGAAATCAAAATCACAGACTTCTTTTACTAAAGGAAGAACAGAATCTTGAATCGCATCATTATCGCGTGATTGACCTAATGCTCTAAAAATATCAGCCAATTGGCTTTCCCAAGTGGGATCAGTTTGCGCAGACCAGTTAGAAAAATGCTTTAAAGCAGAACGTAAACGACGTAAACCAACGCGAGCTTGGTGAATATGATCTGCTTCGGCTACACCATCGGCAATTGCTGCTGCATTGGGCAAGATATGATTAAGCGTATTTTCGATAATCAGTTTGATTGCTTGTTCAGCACTGACATTTTTCTCTAGGCTGAGTGATTTCGCTTTGGTGGCAGGGGATACCGTTTTGCCAATAGCCAATAAATTACCACGTTCAGCCTTACTGCGCACATCAAGCCAGAGTTGATATTTATCGACCCACGTTTTGGCAAAATCAATCAGAGATTGTGCTGAGCCTTGTTTTAATTCAAATTCGACTTCACAGATTTTGGCTTGATCAGTTGGTGTACGGATTTCACCATCGTCTAAGCAGACTTCAATTTGAGATCCCTCAAACTCGAATACATGGAAGGTACGCTGTACATCAGTTTGAAATTGCAGCTTTAGTTCAGCAGGTGCTTCACCTAGCACATCACGGAGTACAGTTTGGACTGTTTGATTATGTTTGTATAAAGATAAATCCAGTTCAGGTTCTTCAGCACATTTGCCTAAATAAATATCTTCTTCGATGCGTTGTAAATGGTTTTTACTGGCAGCTTTAAAGGTTTGCACCCAATGTTCACCTTCCTGACGCAGGCGAATCGCCACATAATTTTTAGCCAGTAAACGGTCAGCAGTGTCATAGTATTTTGCTTGTAGCTGAATTTTCTGTGCTTTTTGTTTGCTTAAAACTTGTAACACACTTTTTTTCTTAGATTCAGGGAGTTGAAATTTTAGTTCTATTTCCATGATGTTATGACTCCTGACCACCGAAAATGATATAGACGAAACGTAGTATAACTTGTTGATCTCAAAAATCATTGTAAAGTTGTTTTAAGCTTGGAAAGGATGGCACGCAATGACTTTATTTTGTACAGAAAATGCATTAACGTGTGGAGAGTCTTGCTCGATTAGGATGATCCAAAAATGAATGCACCAGCGAATATTACCAAGCCAGTGGAATTTTCATTACCTATTAAAAACTATGATGAATTTTATCACTTTTATTTAACAGAACATCGCAGTATAGCCAGCCGTCGTTTGCACGTCGCAGGCAGCTCGATCGGTTTATATTTCTTTAGTAAAGCGATTCGTAAACGTCAGGCAAAATATGCGTTGTATGGTCTGGTTTCTGGCTATGCCTGTGCTTGGGTTGGGCATTTTTTCTTTGAACATAATAAGCCTGCCAGCTTTAAACAGCCGCTGTATAGCTTTATTTCAGATTGGCGCATGTTGTCAGACGTTGCACGAGGCCGTTTGAGTTTGATCGATCGTCAGTTTGATAAAATTGAGTCTTAAAATTAGTTTAATACTTCAAAAGCTGCTCTGGCAGCTTTTTTATTTGTTCTGATTTGCAGCGGTTAATGATGTAAATACACTCCCTCTCTTTAATTTTTAACCAAGAAAATATACCCTGAAGCTAATGTAATTATAGTGAATAGTGAAACGTTCATGCGCGGTCTATACCTCATTACCAATGACGATCCAATCCAATTATTATTAGAAAAATTAGATGTGGCTCTAGCAACAGGACAGATTGCCATTCTGCAATACCGTCGTAAGAAAGTGGCAAAAGCAGATCAGCCAAGTGAAGTTGAGCAGATCAAAGTACTTTGTGAAAAGCATCAAGTCCCATTTGTAATTAATGATGATTTGGCACTGGCAGAGCAATTTGGATTAGGGGTACATCTTGGACAGTCTGATGGTGAAATAAGTGATGCGGCTGCACGCTTACCGCAAGGTGTGATTATTGGTCGTACCTGCTTAAATTCATTGGAGTTGGCGGAGAAGGCAATTGCGGATGGTGCAACTTATGTGGCCTTTGGTGCGGTTTATGCGACTTCAACCAAACCAGAAGCAGGCAATGTTGGGATCGAAGTGATCAAACAAGCGAAACAAAAGTTTGCTGTGCCGATTTGTGCGATTGGTGGTTTGACCGTTGAAAATTCTCAAGTCGTGATTGAGGCTGGGGCAAGCCTTTGTGCGGTAATTAGTGATATATTAGGACGATCAACAGCCGAAATTCCTGCTCGTGTAAATGCATGGGCAATGTTATTTGACTAATTATATGTATCCGCTTCGCGGAACTTTTATTGTTTCTCGGAACCACAACGTTCCTCGTCCTCGATTCTAGGTTGAGTCTTTTATGAGCTTATCTCCAAAGCAAGAACAGCTATTTAAACAAGCAAATAAACATATTCCAGGTGGCGTAAATTCACCTGTACGTGCATTTAACGGTGTTGGTGGTACGCCTGTCTTTATCGAAAAGGCAAAAGGGGCGTACTTGTGGGATGTCGATGGCAAGCGTTATGTGGACTATGTCGGTTCATGGGGACCAATGATTTTAGGTCATGCACATCCTGATATTATTCAAGCAGTACAAACTGCGGCAGAAGATGGCCTAAGTTTTGGAGCACCAACGGTACATGAAACCACTTTGGCAGACACCATTTGCGAGATCATGCCTTCAATTGAATTGGTACGTATGACCAGCTCAGGTACTGAAGCCACCATGACCGCGATTCGTTTGGCACGCGGTTATACTGGCCGTGACAAGATTGTGAAATTTGAAGGCTGCTATCACGGTCATTCCGATTCATTATTGGTCAAAGCAGGTTCAGGCTTATTGACGCTTGGTGAAGGTGAGCCAACTTCAAAAGGTGTACCAGCTGATTTTGCTAAACATACATTAACGCTCCCGTATAACAATATCGAAGCGTTGAAAGAGTGCTTTACCAAGTTCGGTCATGAGATTGCTGGGGTAATCATTGAACCTGTTGCAGGCAACATGAATTTAGTGACGCCAATCGATGGTTTCTTGCAAGCAATTCGTGATGTCTGTGATGAATACAAATCTGTCTTTATCATTGATGAAGTAATGACAGGTTTCCGTGTTGCTTTAGGCGGTGCACAATCGGTCTATAAGGTTAAACCTGATTTGACCACGTTGGGTAAAATCATTGGTGCGGGCTTACCGGTTGGTGCTTTTGGTGGTAAACGTGAAATCATGGAATGCATCGCACCTTTAGGTGGTGTTTATCAAGCAGGTACATTGTCAGGGAATCCATTGGCAATGCGTGCAGGTATTGCGATGTTCAAGCATCTTCGTGAACCAGAGTTTTATGACAAGCTAGCTGCACAGCTCGCAAAATTGCTTGAGGGTTTGCAGGCTGCGGCAGATGAAGCGGGTATTCCATTTAAAACCCAGCAAGTGGGTGGCATGTTCGGCTTGTATTTCACCGATCAAGAGGACATTACCAGCTTTGATTCAATGTTGGCTTGTGACGTTGAAGCATTTAAGAAATTCTTCCATGGCATGTTAAAGCGCGGTGTCTATCTTGCTCCATCTGCATTTGAAGCTGGATTTATTTCATCAATGCATTCAGATCAAGATATTGCAGAGACCATTCAGGCAGCAAAAGAAACCTTTGCAGAAATGAAATAACCCTGTGATGCATAGAAGCCCGATTCGTTCGGGCTTTTTTTATGGGCGCATTTTACTTGAGCCGAATAGAGAGCTTAACGGGTTTAACAATAATGCTTGAGTGTAATGAACTCTTAGCAAGTTCCCAGCTGTTCGTATGATAAACCGCAGCGACGAAGCGCAAAGATAAACAATCTTTACTGTACCGCAAGATGAAATAATGCTTGAATAGTAAACTATATTTGCGTTGGTCTTAGGCTGTGCTTTGGGCCTACGTAGGCTGTAGATGGCAGTTGTATCATATCTAAAAGCTTTTTATAAGAAACCCATAGGAATGGAGTAAAACATGAAAACTAAACATTATTTAACGTCCGCTGATGTGGAAATTTTAGTTGACGCAGCATGGCAATATGCAACAGCGCACAGCTTTAATGTCAGCATTGCAGTTGTCGATGACGGAGGAACTTTATTAATGATGAAGCGTATGGATGGCGCATCGGTACTATCGACACAGATTTGCCAAGAAAAAGCACAATCTGCTGCGGTCAGCCGAAGAACCACCAAGGCATCCGAAGATATGATCCGTGATGGTAAGATCGGCTTTTTAACCATCAATGCAGCAAAAGGCATGTTAGAAGGTGGTGAGCCGATTGTATATCAAGGGCAGGTTGTCGGGGCTGTTGGTATTTCGGGCGTGCAATCTTTTCAAGATGCAGAAATTGCCCAACATGCAATTCAACAATTTCTAGAGCAACAGACCTAAATCATCCTGTAAATGCGATTCTGGATGAAATATCGAGAGAAACACGAAAAAAATCAGTAAAAATACGTGTCATGCATTGTAATTCAGCGCCAAGCTTTTTATGATTGCCCGCTTGTTTTCATCCAGTCGTTGGAAGGTTACCTTGAATGATTTTCTAAGTGAATATTTGATTCATCGTGATGAAGATTTTATGGTCATCCATAAACCTGCAGGCTTACTTACTGTGCCGGGGAAAACACCTGATTTACAAGATTGTTTAATCAATCGTTTATTAGAATTAGAACCAAAAACTTTACTGATTCATCGTTTAGATCGCGATACTTCTGGTATCTTGGTGTTTGGTTTATCCAAATTTGGGCAAAGCAATATTTCACGCCAATTTCAAGATCGTCAAACCTCAAAAATTTATCAAGCTTTGGTAGCTGGACATTTACAGGGTCAGGGCACAGTCGATATTCCTGTGATTTATGATCCAAGCCGTCCTCCATTGCATATTGTGGATGCTTCCTATCACAAGCCGGCATTAACCGAATGGCAAGCGATCGAACATCTAGAAATTCAAGGACAAGCTGTAACTCGAGTTAAACTCATTCCGATTACAGGGCGTTCACATCAGCTTCGTGTGCATATGCAATATTTAGGTCATCCGATTCTAGGCGATACCTTATATGCCACGCCAGAACAGCAACAGCTTTATCCGCGTTTGTGTTTACATGCAACGCAATTGAGCTTTGCGCATCCTAAAACAGGTGCACAACTCAGCTTTGATTGTGCAGTACCGTTTTAGTCTAAAAACTTTTTTATGAAACACGATGTGATGCACGCTATTTGATTGCGCTTTGTGTCAAAATACATCGTTGAAAACTACATAAAATGCCTTAACTTTTATTTGGGTCAAGGCATAAAATATGTAGGCTAACTTGAGATAAAGGTGGAAAAATTGCAGCAGTTTGCTATTGGTCAACGTTGGTTATCAGATACTGAAACTGAACTCGGTTTAGGGGTTCTTATTGATGTAGATGAACGTTCTATCAGCATTTTATTCCCTAAAAGTGATGAAACTCGTGTCTATGCACGTAACAATGCGCCTTTATCTCGCATCATCTTTAATGTTAATGATGAAGTACAAGACCAAGAAGGCATCAAGTGGACTGTTGAGTCGATTGAAGATCGTCATGGCGTACTGCGTTATGATGTGGTTCGTAGCCTTGAAAATGGCGAACAAGAACGTAAGTCACTGAATGAAACCCGTATCGGTGCGCAAATCCAGCTGTCAAAACCATTAGAACGTCTGCTAGCCAGCCAAGTTGATTATAAAGAATGGTATGACCTCCGCATTGAAGCGATGCTGTTGCAGGCACAAATGCACACCAGCCCTTTACGTGGTTTTCTTGGTGCACGTGTAGGCTTGATTCCACACCAGCTCTATATTGCACATGAAGTCGGTAAACGTTTTGCTCCGCGTGTTTTATTGGCCGATGAAGTTGGCTTGGGTAAAACCATTGAAGCAGGTTTGATCATTCACCAACAACTGAAAACAGGCCGTTCAGAACGCATTCTGATTTTAGTCCCTGATTCATTGCAATATCAGTGGATGATTGAAATGCGCCGCCGTTTCAATCTACAATTTTCACTGTTCGATTTAACCCGTACTGCTTCGATCAAAGAACATGATCCTGACCTGAATCCATTCCTGACTGAGCAATGCATTATTGCCAGCGTCGACCTGATGGTTGACCACGATGACTTGCGTGAGCAGGCCATGGAAGCTGGTTTTGATCTATTGGTGGTCGATGAAGCCCATCATTTGATGTGGAGTGAAGAAGAAGGCGGTAATGATCGTTATGATCTGGTCGAAGAATTGGCTGAACAAACAGCAGGTGTGTTACTGCTCACCGCAACACCTGAGCAATTAGGCGTTGAAAGCCATTTTGCCCGTCTTCGTTTACTCGATCCGCAACGTTTCAGCAGCTTGGATCGTTTCCTTGATGAAGAAGAGCAATATCAACATACTGCAAAAATTGCAGAAGTGTTGATGTCAGATCAAGCATTAACAGAAGAGCATCTTGCTGCACTGGACGGTTTATTGGGTCATCGTATTGATGATCAACCTGAACAGCGTATGCGTGCGATTCATGAATTATTAGACCGTCACGGCACAGGTCGTATCCTGTTCCGTAACACCCGTGAAGCGATTCAAGGCTTCCCAGGTCGTGATTGCCAGCCAGCACCTTTACCAGCACCAGAAGACTGGTCATTTGATGGCAAAATGCGTGAGCAAATGTGGCCAGAAGAAGGTCAATTGGATGGCGCATGGATGGAAAATGATCCGCGTGTGCCTTGGTTGATGGAAGTGCTGCGTAAAGAATTAAAACACAAAAAAGTGTTGTTGATTGCACGTAGTGGGCCAGTGGTAGAAGCATTGGAAAACGTCCTACGTTTACATGCGGGTATTCGTACCGCTATGTTCCATGAGGGCATGAGTCTATTAGAGCGTGACCAAGCTGCGGCATATTTTGCAGAAGACAGTTATGGCGCTCAAATCTTATTGTGTTCGGAAATCGGTTCAGAAGGGCGTAACTTCCAGTTTGCCAGTGATTTGATTTTATTTGATCTGCCTGCAAACCCTGATGTATTGGAACAACGTATTGGTCGTTTGGACCGTATTGGTCAGGAAAATCGTATTCAAATTCATGTGCCGTATCTGATGGGTACAGCACAAGAACGTATGTTCCGTTGGTATAACGAAGCGCTCAATATTTTCAGCAGTATTTCTCCAACCGCACAAACGCTACAAGAAAATTTTATTGTTGAATTGAAAGATTGTTTGTTGGCCGATCAAGGTCAGACGTTTGAAGATTTACTTGAAGAAGTGAATGTACAGCGTCAAGCCTTGGAAGCTGAACTACAAGCGGGTCGTGACCGTTTGCTCGAGTACAACTCTTGCCGTCCAGTGGTTGCACAAGGCATTGTACAAGCGCTTGAAGATTATGATGACAACACCACTTTGCCAATGTTCGTGAAGCGTTTCATGTCATCCACCAATATCGATTTTGATGAGCAAAGCAACGGTACCGTGATCATTAAGCCGACTGATCAAATGCAAGTGCAAGGAATTACCTTGGATGAAGAAGGCATGACTGCGACCTTCTATCGTGATCAGGCACAAATCCGTGAAGATGCACAATATTTGACTTTGGAACATCCGTTTATTGAAAGTGTGATGGAAATGATCCGCACACAATCATTTGGTAGTACCAATGTTGCCTTATTGAAGTCGAATGCCTTGAAACAAGGTTCAGTCTTGTTGGAAGTGTGGTTTAAGGTTGATGTGGTTGCGCCGAAAGCATTGAACTTGCCATCAAGTTTGCCGAAACAATTGATTCGCGTATTACTCAGTGAAAATGGTCAGGACTTGTCTGCCAAGATTGACCCAAGCATTTTACGTCCATATCTGCATCACCTAGATGGCAATAGCTGTCGTCAAGTGGTGAAAGCACGCCGTGAAGTGATTGAGTCACGTTATGCGCAAGCTTTAGAGATTGCCAAGGGATCATTGCCTGAATTAATGCAGCAAGCTAAAGAGCATTACAGTGGCAAATGGCAATATGAAATTGACCGTTTAAGCTATCTCAAGCAATTTAATCCAAGTATTCGTGAAGATGAGATTGAGCGTTTACAGAAGTTCCAAAAAGAAGGCCTAGGTCTGTTGGATGGTCTGTCTGTGACACCAGAAGCAATTCAAGTTTTGGTTGTGGTTAAGCCTTAATTGCAACAGCAATAAAAAAGAGGACGATTAAGGTCCTCTTTTTTTATCTATTGATTTAGTGATCAATATTGGCTTCCAAGAACCATAAATATTGATCCAGATCTTCGAGTGCAGCATGGATAATATCTTCGGAAATCGGATCTTGAATTTCATCAATGGTATCGCGCAAATGGTTGGCAACCACACCATAACGATCTGCCAGTTCTTTTAAGTGGTCTTGTACCGCGTGAATCGCCACAGGATATGGCTTGAGGTGTGATGTTTCTGCAACGGTCTGCGTTGTTCCTAATGCGGTTCCACCGATCTGTACCGCACGCTCTGCGACATTGTCCAAATGGGTGATCAATGAAGTGCGGAAGGTATCTAACATTTCATGCACTGCAATAAAGTTGCTACCCCGCATGTTCCAGTGCGCCTGCTTGGTTAATAAGGACAGATCAATCAGGTTGGCAAGGATTTGATTTAAGATTTTTACCGTGGACTCTTTAATTGAGTCATCTAAATTATTACGTGTATATACTTTTAAAGCTTTCGCTGTTGAAGAATTCATAGTTACCTCATTCAATTATAATGTGATGAAACATCGTGAATAAAAACCATTCATTTCTTGGCTAGCTTATCGCTTGAATTGGGGCTTGAGTGTTTTTGTTTTCTAGGCTTTTGTAAGTTTGCTTATCATCAATTTTGTTTTTGATTTTATTGGTTTTGATTCAGATGGAATGATGCTTCCATCTGTTAGACTTCTTTTCGAATTGTTAAAAAATAGCTTAAATCAGCCCTGCATCTTTACATTCCAGTTTGATATAGGCATAGAAAATAGGCGCAACAATCAGACCGCTGAGTCCAAAAATCGACTCGAAAATGAGCATCGCCAATAATACCTCCCATGCACTGGCATTGATTTTGGTGCCAATGATTTTAGCATTGACGAAGTATTCCAGCTTATGAATGATCACGAGATAGGCCAATGCGATTGCCGCCACAGACAAGGATATGGTCAAGCCCGCCATAATGATCAAGGTATTTGAAATCAGATTACCAATAATCGGCAGTAGACCAAAAATAAAGGTCAGAATGGTCAGGGTCTTGGCAAAAGGTAAATGGATATTAAAGATCGGCAGAACGATAAAGACAAAGATCATAAATAATGCGGTATTGATCAGCGAAATTTTCACTTGCGCAAAGACCACATTTTTAAACGAAACGGAAAGCTTTTGAATACGATGCAGCACAGCCGCTTTAAACGCAGGTTGTGGTGCATGCTGTTTAAAATTCTGGATCGACACCAAAATCCCGACAATCAGACCAATCACCATTGTCGCTAGATTATGCAGAATATCAGTTCCCGTATTTTTGACGATTGAAATATTATTTTTGATAAAAGACAGAATCTGGTTTTTGATATCTGCCACGCTATGCGGCAAATAACCCGGCAGGTAATGACTCATTTCCGCTTGGAATTTAATTAGCGTTTGATCGATCTTAAAGTTAAAGGAGTTTAGTCCAGTCCCTTTTAAATCATAGATCACAAAGCTAATCAGACTGGTAATAAAAAAACCAATCAGGAACGTGGTTAAAATACCGAGAATAATACTGATAAAAATACGTGCACGTTGACCATCAATATGTTTTTCAACAATCGAACTTAAACTGTTAATAATTTCAAAGACCAGAAAACCTGCAAAAAAACTCGGAAGTAAATGCAGGGGAATGACCATCATTAAAAACAAAGCCATCAGGATAAAGCTGGCGATGATACTTTGACGGTCACTGAGTAGATTCATGATCTAGATGCCTAGTTTAAGTTGTTGTTATGTTAAAGAACAAACATATGATTTTGATGACATCTATCCTATTGCGCTGCGAATAATTAATCAATTTCCATTTCATTGATATGGCGCGCACCTTCTAAAATCATACGAATCATGACCATGGTTTGTTCTGCCACTTCAGTACGTTGTTCCGCAGGCAAATCCAGCACTTTTGCGCCCATATTGAACACCAATTGCGTGATGGCTTTGGCTGCAAGATCAGCATGACATAGCTTACTGTTATTTAAGCGCTCTAAACGAATCAGGTCTTCTTGAAGCTCTTGCTGAAAGAAGTTCAGTTGACGGTCAACTGCGGCCTTATATGAGGTCGAGCCGGTATAACCTTCACGTAATAACAAACTCAGGTTGCCTTCATCGGTATTCAATTGTTGAATAAACACTTCAACCGAACTGCGGATAATGCTTTGCTGCTTTGAAGCCTGTAAACGCGCTTCACGAATAATACGGCGCAGTACCAAACCCGATTGATCAATCAAGGCAATTGCCAGTTCATCAATATCTTTGAAATGACGATAGAAACTATTTGGTGCAATACCTGCTTCGCGTGCAATTTCACGTAAGCTGAGCGAGGCGATACTTTTTTGCGGGCCAATCAAGTTGAGCGTGGCTTGAAACAACTCTTCTTTGGTAATGGTTGCTTTTCTACCTACTGAGCGCACAGGAGATTTCATAGGAATGACATCTTGTTCGTTTAAGTTGTCATGACCGAGCGGTAAAAAAGAAGAATGAACCATTGTTTTCAATATATAAGTAAGCTACTCGGGATTATAGCGATTGTCAGTGGACTTGTGAAATGTAAATTCTTATACGAGTGTATATACAAATATATATACATATGTATAATAATTAGCAAACAACCAGAGTAAACCTGCTCATGCAAGCAATTGAAAAGAGAAACTCTCTATTTAATTCGTTGGCTCACAGTGTGATGAACAGCCATGACGCCAATTTTTGGTTACAGAAAATCAATCCATTGTGGTCGATTAATCAGTCTCTTGCCAAAATCGTAAAAAAACAAATCGTGGCAAAAGACACCGTCAGTCTTATTCTGCAATGCAACCGACATGTTGCTCGTGGTGTTGCTGGGCAGCATCATCCTGTAACAGTTGATATCGCAGGTCGCCACTACGAGCGTACCTATAGCTTGATGCAGGTGGATGCCGATCATCTCTGTTTAACCGTAAAAAAAGTGGATCAAGGTCTAGTCAGTTCTTGGTTGGTTGAGGGTAGCCAAACCGGGGATATCTTACGTTTAGGACAGCCTTATGGTGAGATGCAACAAACAGTTGCAACACCACATTTAGTATTGTTGGCAGCGGGGAGTGGTATCACCCCGATGTTGAGTTTGATTGAAGGCTTATGTCAGTCTAAACAATTGAATACAACCTCTGTCAAATTGATGTATTGGGTTAAAACCCATACTGATGCTGCTTATGTAGAATATCTGAAAGAAGTATCTGAAAATTTTCCAAATTTTAGTGCCCAAATTTTTTATACCCAAGAACAAGATCAACGTTTAAATCAAAGCCATGTTGATCAAATTCGTGATTTAGCTGAAACCACAGTCTATGCCTGTGGACCATCGGGTTTTGCGGCAACAGCAGAACGTTTGTTCCAAGACGCTGCAACCTTACAAACAGAAGCTTTTAGCTTGAGTCAATTTGATGTGGATGCGACGGACACGGGCTTTGTGAATGTCACGTTGACGCAATCCAATAAGACCATCGCCATTCCTAAAGGCCAATCGATTCTGTCTAGCTTAGAACATCAAGGCATCAAGCCAAATCATGGTTGTCGTATGGGGATTTGTAATAAATGTGCGTGTAATAAAGCACAAGGCGCAACCAAAAACTTATTGAATGGTGCTGCCAATAATGAACCAACACAGCTATTAAAAATTTGTGTCAATTCAGCCCAGTCTGATCTTGTGATTGATCTATAAGAGAGTAATTGATTATGAACATGCCTGTTAAGATGGAATTTTTTAAAAATCCCAAAAATCGTGATTTAACTGCTGCAGAATTAGATGCTTTTGCTCGTGAACTCGATCAAATCAAACAAGACGTGTTAGATGATTTAGGCGAGAAAGATGCCAAATATATCCGCCGTGTCTATTCCACCATTCGTTATAGCAGTTTGGCTGGACGTGCTTGTTTATTTCTTGGTTGGTTCCCGCCAGCTTGGTTACTTGGTACAGGCTTACTCGGTTTCGCCAAAATCATGGAAAATATGGAGTTGGGCCATAATGTCATGCATGGTCAGTATGACTGGATGAATGATCCGAAGTTTAATGGTCAAACCTATGAATGGGATACGGTGGGAACATCAGATAACTGGCGTCAAACCCATAACTATAAGCATCATACCTATACCAATGTAAAAGGCATGGATGATGATGTCGGTTATGGCGTATTCCGATTGTTCCCTGAACAGCGCTGGTCGAAGTTCACTTTAATTCAGCCGATCTATATTGTGCCATTTAGCTTGTTGTTCCAATGGGGGGTCGCAGTTCAAAATCTTGAATTGGGTAAGGTGCTGTATAAGCGTAAAACCATGGCACAATTCAAACGCGAATGGCAGCCTGCGCAAAAGAAAATCCTCAAGCAAATGTTTAAGGACTATGTGTTCTTTCCATTGATTGCAGGTCCTGCAGCGATTCCGGTATTTACTGGTAACTTGGTGGCGAATGGGATTCGCAATGTCTGGACATTCAGCATTATTTTCTGTGGTCACTTTACCAAAGATGTTGAAGTTTTCCCGAAAGCCGTATTGCAAGATGAAAGCCGTGGCCATTGGTATATGCGTCAGATCCGTGGTTCATCCAATCTGACTGGTTCAGAAGCCTTCCATATCTTAACGGGACATTTGAGTCATCAAATTGAGCATCATTTATTCCCTGATATTCCTGCACGTCGCTATCGTCAAGTTGCACCGAAAGTACAGGCGGTGTGTGAGAAATATGGCCTGCATTATAACAATGCCAGCTTTGTAAAGCAGTTTGGTGAAGTGGTAGGACGTATTTTTAAATATGCACTGCCTTTTAAAAAGTAAGCGATAACGCCTAAAAAAGCCCTGAATGCATATGCTTCAGGGCTTTTTTATTTTATTTCTTCTTTTTGGAAATCCACATGGTGATGGTGGCATGGAAAACTTTTTCATTGTGCTGATCAAGTACATCAACATTGACTAAGTATTCGCCAGCTTTTTCCCAATCATAGTGAGGCTCAGCAGGCGTAGCAATCGCAATCAGATCAGTTTCAGCCTTCTTCAAATATTCAACCGTCATACCTTTCGGGATCCAGCGATGGCTTGAAGGAACCGTGACCTCGGTCATGGTACCGCCAGCAAGTTCTGCCATATTACACATCGCGATCGCATGCACCGTACCAATATGATTGAGTACAGTGCGTTTTTTCTTAATGCTGATTTTGCAGGAATTGGGTTTTAGCTCCTCAAATAAGGGAGAAATACTACTGAAATAAGGTGCCTTTAAGCAGAGCATACGGGTAAATGTCCATTTCCCAGCAGGCAAGACAGATACTTTGTTCCATAGATCTAGAGTTGAGGCCATGACTAAACTTCCTATAACAGAATTAAATTCTTTTACAGAATATAATTCTGTTTACAAGTTGTGGTCAAGTCATACACAATAGTTCCGACGATTGGTGAATTTGATTAAACTATGCAAGCAGCCCAACAATTATTAGAACGTTTATATCCACAACGTAGGTCATTATTAAAAAGACAAATTTTGCTGGATGCTTTGTCATGCTTTATTGAATACGGTTTGGAAACCACCAGTATTGAAATGATTCGGGGAAAATCTGACAGTAGTGTGGGGGCGATTTATCATCATTTTAAGAATAAAGATGGCGTCGTTGCAGCATTGGTGTTTGCTGCTTTAGATGATCAGGCTCGACTACGAGATCAATATTTACAACAAGCAAAATCGCTTAAAGAACTGCTCTATGCGTTGATCTATAGCTATACGGATTGGGTTTCTGATCAGCCTAAGTTTGCACAGTTTCTATTACTTGCCCATTTTAGTGTGCGGCAGGGTGAGTATGAACAACAATTAAATGATAAAAATAAACTCAGGAATCAAAAAATAGTTGGTTATATTTCCAATTATGCAGATGCCAGTTTATTAAAATCAGTGCCAGCAGAGTTAATGATGTCTTTGGTCATTGGTGCAACAGAAAGCTATTGTCGCGCTTGGTTGTCTGAAAAAGTAGTGACCAATCCCAGAGCATATCGAGAAACTTTGGCACAAGCCGCTTGGGATTCATTACAACATTTAAGCAAACATCCATAACGCGAAAACGATCAGGATAACAATCGATGAAACCTAGCAGTGAGAATCAAAAATATACAGGGGTGTGTTTATGCGGAGCAGTGGTTTTTCAGCTAAATCTGAAAAAAATTAAAATGATGTATCGTTGCTATTGCAGCCTATGTCGTAAGCAGAGTGGGGCTGCTTCGAATGCTTCAACTTTTGTGCGGACAGAATCATTTCAGTGGCAGCAAGGCGAGTCGTTGATTCAAACTTATATTAAAAATACAGGCTTTAATAGTAGCTTCTGTAAACAATGTGGTTCACCTGTACCGAATGCTTTAGGTATCAATCCAAAGGTGATGTGGATTCCTTTAGGATTGATTCAGGAGGATTTTAGTCCAGAGCTCGAGCTAAATTTTTGTGTGAACTCTAAAGTGAGTTGGGCCGAAACTCATCAAAAACTTAGTGAATTTGATGAGTTACCTAATAGCATTGAGTTGACACATTATTTTGAAATCAATCAATAAAAAGCCGAATACGAACATTCGGCTTTAGAGTGTTAGAAATCAAACGAGGTCTGTAAATAGTAGGTCCGAGAAGGGCCTGCGTAGATGCCACCCACCTGATCTGCGGAACGAGTGTAATAGTCATGATTGAATAGGTTTTTCACACCTAAGCCAACTTTTAAGCCTGACAGGGAGGTATCGGAAAAGTCATAAGCGGCGCGAACACCAACAATACCGTAACCCGGAATATTGCCATAACGACCCGTACCATCATTGTTATTTCCAGAGGCAGTTTGACGCGACTGTGCATAGAGATTGGTGTTGAAGGTCCATTGATCACGTTTGTAGTCCACACCCGCATTGCCAACCCAGTTTGAATAGAAATCCAGTTCATTGCCTGAGTCTTGGCCTGCCGATGCGGTTGCTTTGGTATAGGTGGTATTGGCATACATCGAGACATTGGCTAGGTCATCATTGATTGCACCTAGATTATATTTAAAGCCGAGTTCAGCACCTTTATGCTTGGTCGCCCCCAGATTTGAATAGGTTTGTGTGGCATCATCACGCTTGAGCTGATCGGCGAAATCAATATAGAACAGGGTAAATTCAAGCGATAAATAATCGTCCAGATAATGTGTGCCGATTTCATAATTATCTGCTTTTTCAGGATTTAAACCGTCCATAGTCAAATAAGCACCTCTGGCATTGGTATTGGCCATTTGACTATATTGCAGTGGAGCAAATGATTTACCGTAGTTGGCAAAAATATTCCATTGATCATTGGCTTTGTACATCACCGCAAAGCTTGGCAGTACAGCGTCATAGGATTTGCTAGCATTCACGCCATTCAGAACTGAATAATCACGGTTTAACTTATACATATTTTCATTGGTTTTAATTCGCTCGAAACGAATCCCTGGTGTGAAGGACCATGCGCCTAAATCGGTACGGTTATCGACATAGACGGCATGTGCTTCAGTGTCGCCATCCGCTTTGGTCCAGCCATAAAAATCACTTGGGCCTGTGTCACGGTTATAATTGGCGCGATCAACGGATTCACTGCTCGTTTCCTTTAAATAACGATAACCGACAGACACTTCATTCAGCGTATCGCCGAACTGAAACGCATGTGAATAACGTGGTTCAATGGCAGTTACTTTATAATCACGTGGGGCAATCTGATAAAGACTGGAACCGCTGCGCTCTACACCTGCATCACGATAACTATCGAGGTGGTAAGCGAGCACCTCAAAGGCATTGTTGTCTTTTTTATAATTATATTTGAGCGAGATATCATTACGGTTGCCTTCCATATAGTCGTGGTTGCGTAAAGACTGATATGGGTTTTGTGCATACTGTGCAGGGGTTAAACCGCCAGGCATATCCACCTTGGCTTCATAACGATGCAGATTCGCTTCAATGCTTGAATAATCATCTAAGGCATAGCGGGCTTTTAAACGTAGATCATTGATATTGGCATAATCATTTTGATCACGATAACCATCACCATTCACGCCTGAATAGAGCAAAGCCAGACCGAGGCCATTGTCTAAAGTGGTCCCCACAAACAGGTTTGGATTGACTTTTAAATTGCCATTTTCAGCCACTTCCGTGGTCATGCCGACACTGGCTGCAAAATTTTCGGGAATGCTGCGCGTATTAAAATTGATAATCCCACCGACGTTTTGTGGCCCAAAGCGGACAGAGCCAGCACCACGAACCACATCAATCGATTCCATATTGCCCAAGGTGGTTGGGGCCAATGAAAGCTGAGGCTGTCCATAGGGCGCTACGGCTAAAGGGACACCATCGATCATCAGTTGCGAACGGGGTGAAAATCTTGAGGTCAGGCCTCGAACACCAATACTTAAAGAGGCATCGCTGCCAGAGGTGCCTGAGTTTTCAGAGACTTGAACACCGGGAACAGTACGTAGTGCTTCTTTGACTGAGGTAATACCTCGAGCTTCTAAGCTTTGTTGATTGACCACGGTACGAGCACCGGGGTGGTTGAGCACTTTTTTGGCATTGGCTTGCTCTAACCAGTTGCCTTCAGCTTGGATGGAAATGGTTGTCAACGTTTGAGTGGTATTGCTTTGGCTATCATCTGCAAATGTTGTCGTCGCAACACAGCTGATCAGTGCTGTGATGGCACAGCTTAGGGCAGAGGGCTTAAATTTGGAGAAATCAAGAGGAGCAGAAATCGAGCATGTCATAAGTGGATTGCCGAACGAAATGAGGTAGAGGAGTTATTTTGCGCTGTTATTCTAATTGATTATAATTCTCATTTGTAGTTATTGTTTAGCTAAACTAATTAAAGTTTCACATAATATATATAATTTTTTTTGTTAAGAGGTGAAATGTTGCAGGGTACACAGAATCGAGGTTTTGATTTCATTTAGATTGTGGCTTATCGGCGATATTTGTTGTGAAAGAGATAAAACGCCGAACTTAAAGGTTCGGCGTTTTATATTTAAAAATCATATGATGTTTGCAAGAAAAAGGTTCGTGGTTGGCCCACATATTTACCGCCTGTGGAGTCAGAAGAGCGGGTATAGTATTGCTTATCAAACACGTTCTTTACGCCACCAGCGATCTTTAAGCCCTTGAGCTGATTGCTAAAGTCATAGGCGGTGCGTACAGCGAAGGTTGAATATCCAGGAATGTCACCCGTGCGGCCATCTGCTGTTTCTTCAGTCTGATAAACATCCCCAGAACCTGGTGCATGTTGTTTGGACTGCGCAAACATGTCCGCATTCACAGACCATTGATCTACATGATAAGCCAGACCTAGATTACCTACATGACGTGAGTAAAAGGGGAGGTCTTTGCCTTCAAACTTACCTGCTTCAGATGTTGCTTTGGTAAAGGTGTAATTCCCGTAAACTTTGAGACCTTCTAGCGCATCAGCCAGTTGACCGAAATCATAGCTGATTCCTGTTTCAACGCCTTTATGACTGGTTGCACCTAAGTCTGTCCAAATCCCAGTTCCAATCGTATCTGGACGTTCCAACATTAATTCTTTGTCGAAATCTAAATAAAAGACGGTTAACTCGGCATTCAGACCATTGCCTAGATATTTGGTTCCGATTTCATAGTTTTTAGATTTTTCAGGATGTAATCCATCCAGAGTCGTTGCTGCTGTGTTGACTCCGCCGACAGATTTAGTCGTTACGAGTTGGTTGTATTGCTGTGGACCAAACGAAACGCCAGCATTGGCAAAAATATTCCAGTTCTCATTGGCTTTATACAGCACCGATAAGCTTGGTAAAAACTCGTCAGATTTGATTTTTGGATAAACGGTATTGGTGGCGACACCATTTTGATACGCAGTAAAATCGTTATGAGTATCAATCGATTCAAAACGAACCCCAGGTGTAATCACCCAATTTGCGAGTCCAAAACGGTTGTCGATATAAACTGCATGTGCTTTGGTGCCGCCCTCACTGCTTGTATTGGCAATGCGTTCACCAGGTGTTCCTGTGAGCGCATTATATGCGGCAGTACGACCAGAAAACTCGGAACTTTCTTCCTGTAAATAACGATAGCCAACAGTCACTTCATTATCCATACCCGCCCAACGATAGGCGCGTGAATATCGTGGTTCTATACCAAAATATTTATAATCACGAGGAGAGTTACTAATACGACTGGTACCATTATTGGCAATGGACTCTAAGTCACTGGTTCGGAAAGAGTCGACGTAATAGCCTAATACTTCAAAATTATTCAGTTCATCTTTATGACTATATTTCACAGAAACATCAGAACGACGGCCTGCGAAATAGTTGCGGCTTTGATTGGATTGATAAGGATTATCTGCAAATTGTGCCGCCGTTAAACCTTCTGGCATTTCGCCTCGACCTTCATAATGATGCATATTCACTGCAATCGCATCCTGATCAGTCCATTGGTAGGCGGTTTTTAACATGACATCATCGATATCAATTTTATTATTGGCTTCTCGATAACCATCACCTTTGCTGCCTGAATAAAGTAGAGCCATACCTAGACCATTATCAAGTGTGCCACCAATAAACAGATTCGGTGTGTACTTGAGTTGGTCTGTCCCCGTTGCAAATTCTGTGGTTAACCCGACTGAACCTGAAAATTCTTTGGGGATTGCCCTTGTCGCGAAGTTGATGATGCCACCGACATTTTGTGGCCCAAAGCGAACTGAACCTGCACCACGCACCGCATCTACAGACTCAATATTACCCATTGATACAGGCGCTAATGATAATTGTGGCTGACCATAAGGAGCGAATGAGAGCGGTACACCATCCATAAGTACAGTAGAGCGTGGTGATAAGCGTGAGGTAAGACCTCGTACCCCAATATTTAAAGAAACATCACTGCCACCCGTACCGTTGCTGTCTTGAACTTGTACGCCGGGAATTTGCTTTAAAGCATCACGGATTGAAGTGGTGGCGATTTCATCCAAACGTTTACGATCGATAATGCTACGGGCACCTGCATGTTGTTGTACTTTTTCAGCATTGGCATCGTCCAGCCAATTGCCTTGCGCCTGAATTGAAATCGTCGCAAGCGTTTGCGTTTCAGCGGGTTGTGCTTCATCGGCAAAAGCAGCATGTGATATGCCACTCAATAAAATAGCAATGGCGAGACTCAGAGAAGAAGGCTGGAATTTGATCAATGATGTTGCTGTATAGGATACAATTTTCATATCAGGGGCAAATGCTGTAAATTTCCCGAATATTAATCAGTTATTGCACCGAATGAAATAAGAACGATTATCACTTATAACTATGAGAAGAGTTAAGTTGATTGTTTTTTTGCTCAAGATACTTTTGGCTATTTCAAACAACAAAAAACCGTGCTTAAGCACGGCCTTTTGTTGTTGTCAGACTTATTATTTAAATTGGATTGAACCATTGGCACTGACCGTAATTTTTGATTCACCTGCTGCCATATCCTGAGCAGGGGCTGCTTCAGCCATGGCAAACTTGGCCATGCCACCGCGCATCATCGGTTGCGGAAAGTAGTTGCTGGTATTCAGGTTTAAACTGACAAGGTTGTATTGGCCTTTATTCCATGCTTGGATGATGGCTTGCGCACGTTGCTGGAAGTTCTTCGATGCTTCAATCATCAGCTCATTTTCAACTTTTTTACGCTGTTCATCCGACACGGTAAAGTTAATCGATTGGGTCTGGAAGCTTTGTTGCAATTCGCTGATCAACTGGCTTGCGGCTTTAAAGTCTTTACTTTCCAGTTGGATTTCCGCGCGGGCACGCCATTCTTTCAACTTATTGCTGTCATTGTCATATACAGGATAGGTACTTTGTGCGCCTGTTTCGACTTTGACCTGTGAATATTTACGCGCAATCGCTTGTGCTTGATTCATCAGTTGGTTGATTTGATTTGAGAGTTCTGCAGGTTGTTTATTGCTTTTCTCGACATAAAGCACGGCACGCATTTCATCATTGGCAACCTGACGTGATGCATCCGCTTGGATATTCACAATGTTGTAGTTCAAGTTCTCAGTCTCGTGAGCAAAAAGGCTTGGGCTCAATGCAGCCCCGATCATTAATGTAGCAAGTGCTAAAGTACGCATAAAAATGTCCTTAGAATTTGGTATCGAAAATTTATTTTTACCAGTTCGATATTAAAAAGAACTGATGTCGAACTTCTGCATATTTTGTGGTGACTTTGTAAGAGATTAGCAGTGTTTTGCAACAGGAAAATAAAACAAAAAATATTTAAAATCAGCTTATTAAGTGGAGTAATTTGACCATTTATCTAAAAACGCAGGCGGGATTAAAAAAAGCTTACTTTCTTTAGCTTGTCACATAGTATGATGATAATCCATCATAGTTATTGGAATGAAATATTTTTTCAATAATTTAGATGCATGTAAGACACAAAAAGTGTTTATTTTATTTCAAAATTAGGTATCATCTCGCTCCTAGTTGAAAGATATAAACAAGTGTCTGCACTAGATTCTAAAAAGCACCGAGTCAAACGACCGCAAGTCACCAGACTTATTTCTTTTACCCATATCAGAGATGGTAATTCGATATGAGCGTTACTTCCGTAAATCCTGCCGCTAATGCAACTAACGAATATTATCTGACTCGCCAAAGTCAGATGGAATCGAATGTTCGTAGTTATCCACGTAAATTACCGTTAGCGATAGCAAAAGCACAAGGCTGTTGGGTTACTGATGTTGAAGGTACAGAGTACCTTGATTGTTTAGCTGGGGCAGGAACATTGGCTTTGGGCCATAATCATCCTGCGGTGATTCAAAGTATTCAAGACACATTGGCAAGCGGTTTGCCATTGCATACTTTAGACTTAACGACTCCTTTAAAAGATGCGTTTACTGAAGCGCTTTTGGCTTATTTGCCAGGCGGTCAAGAAGAATATTGCCTACAATTCTGTGGTCCATCTGGTGCAGATGGTACAGAAGCAGCGATTAAATTAGCGAAAACTTATACGGGTCGTAGCACAGTGATTAGTTTCTCTGGTGGCTACCATGGTATGACGCACGGCGCGCTTGCAATGACAGGTAACCTGTCAGCGAAGAATGCGGTGAATGGCTTAATGCCAGGTGTGCAATTTATGCCATACCCACATGAATATCGTTGCCCACTTGGTTTAGGTGGGGAAGCAGGTGTTGACGCTTTAACTTACTTCTTTGAAAACTTCATTGAAGATGTTGAAAGTGGTGTAACCAAGCCTGCAGCTGTGATCCTTGAAGCGATTCAAGGTGAAGGTGGTGTTGTTACTGCGCCAGTAAAATGGTTGCAAAAAATCCGTGAAGTGACTGAAAAGCACAACATCGTTTTAATCTTGGACGAAGTTCAAGCTGGTTTTGCACGTTCAGGTAAAATGTTTGCCTTTGAACATGCTGGAATCGAGCCTGATGTTGTGGTGATGTCTAAAGCGGTAGGTGGTAGCTTACCACTTGCAGTATTGGGTATTAAACGTAAGTTTGATGCTTGGCAGCCTGCGGGTCACACGGGTACTTTCCGTGGTAACCAACTTGCGATGGGTACAGGTTTAGCATCACTTCAAGTGATCAAAGAACAAAACCTTGCTCAAAATGCGCAAGAGCGTGGTGATTTCTTACAAGCAGAGTTCAAGAAACTTGCTCAAGAATTCCCATGTATTGGTAACGTACGTGGCCGTGGTTTGATGATCGGTGTTGAGATCGTTGACGAGCGTAAACCTGCGGATCATATGGGTTCATTACCTGCTGATGCACAATTGGCTGCTGCAATTCAGACTGCTTGTTTCAACAATAAATTATTGCTTGAAAAAGGCGGCCGTAACGGTACTGTTATCCGTTTACTTTGCCCGTTGATTATCAATCAAGAAGAGTGCGTAGAGGCGGTTGCTCGCTTCAAGAAAGCTGTTGCTGAAGCATTAAAAGCAGTACGAGGCTAATTCATGGTTGATTTTGCAGAACATCGTAAAGCGTTACTCTGCAATGATGCTCAATCTATTGCTGACTATCAGTCAGCAATGGGCGAGGCGGTAACTGCCGTTTCAGCATGGTTGCAAAATGATAAAATGTACACTGGCGGTAGCATTAAAGATTTGCGTGAAGCAATCTCTTTTGCACCTTCAAAACAAGGTTTAGGTGTACAGCAATCATTACAACGTATGGTTGAGCTTTTCCTCAACAAAAGCTTAAAAGTACATCACCCACATTCACTTGCACACTTACACTGCCCAACCATGGTGATGAGCCAGATTGCGGAAGTGTTGATCAATGCAACCAACCAATCGATGGACTCATGGGATCAAAGCCCAGCGGGTTCTTTGATGGAAGTTCAACTCATTGATTGGCTTCGCCAAAAAGTGGGCTATGGTGCAGGTCAAGCTGGTGTGTTCACGTCTGGTGGTACACAGTCAAACTTGATGGGTGTATTGCTGGCACGTGACTGGTGCATCTCGAAAAACTGGAAAGACGAAAATGGTAAGCCATGGTCGGTTCAGCGTGATGGTATTCCAGCAGAAGCAATGAAAAACGTCAAAGTCATCTGTTCTGAAAATGCACATTTCTCTGTGCAAAAGAACATGGCCATGATGGGTATGGGCTTCCAGTCTGTTGTCACTGTTCCTGTGAATGAAAATGCACAGATGGATGTTGATGCACTGGAAAAAACCATGGCGCATCTTCAGTCTGAAGGAAAAATCGTGGCCTGTGTTGTTGCAACAGCGGGTACGACTGATGCTGGTGCAATTGATCCACTCAAGAAAATCCGTGAAATTACCACGAAATTTGGTTCATGGATGCATATTGATGCAGCTTGGGGCGGTGCACTGATTCTTTCAAATGACCATCGTTCAATGTTAGATGGAATTGAATTATCAGACTCAATCACGCTTGATTTCCATAAACATTATTTCCAAAGCATTAGCTGTGGCGCTTTCTTGTTGAAAGACGAAGCAAACTATCGCTTTATGCATTATGAGGCAGAATATTTAAACTCTGCTTATGATGAAGAACATGGTGTACCTAACCTTGTGTCTAAATCATTACAAACGACACGTCGTTTTGATGCATTGAAATTATGGATGACGGTTGAAGCATTAGGCGAAGAGCTTTATGGTTCAATGATTGATCATGGTGTGAAATTAACACGTGAAGTTGCAGATTATATTAAAGCAACAGCGGGTCTTGAATTGTTGGTTGAACCACAATTCGCTTCAGTCCTGTTCCGTGTCGTACCAGAAGCTTATCCTGCTGAATTTATCGATAGCTTAAACCAAAACGTGGCAGATGAATTGTTTGCTCGTGGTGAAGCGAATATTGGTGTCACCAAAGTGGGTAATGTTCAATCATTGAAGATGACCACTTTAAGCCCAGTTGCAACGCTTGAAAACGTTCAAAACTTGCTTGCACTTGTGTTGGCAGAAGCTGATCGTATTAAAGATGCAATTGCTGCAGGAACTTATGTTCCAGCGATTGATTAATTTCAATCTGGCACATCCATCAAAATAAAAAAGAGGTCTGAATAGACCTCTTTTTTATTGCGTCTTGGAACTGAATATAAATCAGCTAGGCGGCAAAAATAGCATTAAATCCCATTTTTCTTAGGAGTCGACGATACATACTTGAGCTACGGTCTGCTGGAAAATGCGCTTCCATCGATAAATCCAGGGGGAGATATTCAGGTTTCTGGGTTTCAACAATCAGTCGATCTTCTTCAAAAATCTGTAGATTGAATGCATAGGCATCCTCAACAGGTAAATCTTTATCATAATTACGGCAGATTGGTGCAAACAGGCGAGTTTGTCGCGCGCTTACAGGAGAGGCCGCATTCATGATCACCTGTTTGCTTTGATTCGGAAAATGAATGGTCAGTGTGGCAGTAAAAGGCAGGCTGATTTCAAAATGTCTGAGCCAGTTAAAATTATCTTGCCCTCGTTGCGCTGTGCCAATCGGATAGCGTCCGACACTGCTGATATAATCCGCATTGAAGCCATAACTGGTTTCTGTGGTGCTATAGTCTGGCACTTCAACATCATCAGGATCACCAAAAGTATCAGGATGTACCCACGCAAAATGGGCGACATCAATAAATCCTTCCAGTTGCCGACCGGCAAAGCAATTTAAGTCTACAAAAGGACATAGCAGTTGCTGGTAGTCTGCATCCTCCCAGTAGGGCATGTCAGGAATAATAGGTTTATCATCTTGGCGAGCTGCTAAGCAACACCAGATCAGTCCATACTTTTCAGTGGCAGCATAGGTTTTCAAATGAAAGCGCTCCGAGATTTTATGCTGTGGATGTGCAGGAATACGATTGCATTTGCCGGCATGCCCAAAGCGTAATCCGTGATAGCGACAGACAATACCTTGCCCGTCATGACGGCCCAAGCTAAGGGGAACTCCACGATGTGGGCAAACATCTTTTGCAACAATCAGTTCATCTCCCATTTTGTAAATAACCAATGGCATATCCAGCAACATGGCTGCTGTTGGCTGCTCTGAAATATCACGGGCGAGCGCAATCGGATACCAGTGCTGAGCAAGTAGCTGCCAATCATGCTCTGAAAAGGTCATGTGTATAGGTAAATCCGTATGCTTAAACGTTGTAATCACTTTGCTGTTCATCTTCTTATCTTCTGGCTCATTGGTATTGAATATAGCGAAGCCAGCTGTTCTAAGAAATTTCAATTAATTGAATGAAGTGTCGTAACTTTTAGAACACAGAAGTTGAGATGAAATTACATAAAGGCATGTAGTTGGTTTGCTGTTTAGTTGCATTCTGTCCAGCATCTCTACGATGGTTTTTTATAATGACAAGGTAGAAAATTGTCGCTGTTCTGCACAAATTGTGCATCTTTAATCTAAATCAGAAATAATTATGCATAAACTGTGATGCACAAATTCCATATTGTAGTGAGAGATGCTCAATATTTTGATGGATAGATGTCATCACTTTTGCACTTGGGACCTAGAGCTGAGGTCGGATCAGGCAAAACATCATGATTACAATGAATAGAAGGAACAAGGCATGCAACACTTAAATATGCAAAACCAATTTAAACTGATTATTAACGGTCAATCTTGTCTCGGTGAAGCAGGCGAACTTGAGATTATCAATCCTGCAACAGCTGCTGTTGCAGCAAAGTGTGCGCAGGCTTCGATTGCACAGGTGAATCAAGCAATTGAGGCGGCAAAGCAAGCTTTTGGAAGCTGGCAACGCAGTTCTCATGAGGAACGCAAAAGCATACTGAAAAAGATTGCGGATGGGATTGAACAACATGCCGAAACTCTGGCAGAGTTGATTGTAGTTGAGCAAGGTAAACCCTTGGCATTGGCACAAATGGAAGTACAGGGTGCGATTGGCTGGACACGTTATACCGCAAGTTTAGAAATACCAGTTGATATTATTGAAGACAGTGAACAGAAACGAATTGAACGTCATTATCAGCCCTTAGGTGTGGTGGCTTCGATTACGCCGTGGAACTGGCCGTTGATGATTGCGGTGTGGCATATCATGCCTGCCTTACGTGCGGGCAATGTAGTGATTAATAAACCATCTGAATTTACCCCTTTGGCTACGTTAAAACTCTGTGAAATTATTCAACAAGAAGTGCCTGCGGGTGTGATTTCAATCTTGCTGGGTAAAGGCGACGTCGGTGAGGCATTATCAACTCATCCTGATATCGCCAAAGTGGTTTTTACAGGTTCGACCAAGACGGGTCAGCACATTATGTCAGGTGCGGTAAAAACCTTAAAGCATCTGACCCTAGAGCTGGGTGGCAATGATGCGGGGATTGTTTTACCTGATGCCGATCTTGATCAAATAGCCAAGCGCATTTTTAACGTGGCATTTTTAAATGCTGGGCAAACCTGTGCTGCTTTAAAACGTTTGTATGTGCACGAAAGCCAATATGACGCGCTAGCACAAAAACTGGCTGATATTGCCAATGCCCAAAATGTTGGAGATGGCATGGCGACAGAGACCACATTTGGTCCTGTGCAAAATCAGCTGCAATATCAAAAAGTAAAAGCCTTAATTGCCGATGCGCTTGCGCAAGGTGCCAAGGCGCTGTCGGGTGATCAGACTATACCTGAGCAAGGCTATTTTATTGCGCCAACGATTTTAACTGGACTGGATGAAAGCTGCCGAGTGGTACAAGAGGAGCAGTTTGGCCCCGTGTTACCGATTCTAAAATATCGTGATATTGATGATGCAATTGCACGGGCCAATGCCAGTGAATTTGGATTAGGTGGTTCAATCTGGTCTTCTGATTTAAAAGCTGCACAGTTCTACGCTTCACAACTACAATGCGGCACTGCATGGGTGAATACCCATGCAGAGATTGTTCCACATGCACCGTTTGGTGGTTGGAAAATGTCGGGTGTGGGGGCTGAGTTTGGCATGGAAGGTTTGCTGGAAAATACAGTAGGACAAACTGTGCATATCAATAAAATCTAAACCTTCATATTTTTAAGGCGGATCTAATATCCGCCTTTTTGTTTTTATGCATGGTGCTGCTTAAAACGAGGTCTAAGTGGCTGGATGGTAGCTGTGACCCTTGGATTTGCTGAGAAAGTGATTCTGTTCTTTGATTTTTTTTAACACAATGTAAGATTTTATATGGCCAATAAAACTATAAGACAGTAGTCGCTCTGTCACGAATTGAGACAGCTGTTCCAGATTTTCTGCGACGACTTTTAAAATAAAATCAGCATCGCCGCTAATTGAAAAAGCATCCTGAATATTGTCCTCAGCTTCAATTAAGTCCTGAAAGGCCTGTTGTGACTTGGCCTCGTGAATACGTAAGTTAATGTGGATCATCGCGGTAACCTCCAAGCCTAAAGCTTGTTGGTGGATGCGGGCGGCATAACCCAAGATCACGCCTTTTTGCTCCAGTAACTGTCGTCTTCTGGAACATTGTGATGCCGATAAACCGATTAAATCTCCAACTTCCTGATTGGTGAGCCGTCCATTCTTTTGTAGGGCCTGAATGATTTGCCAGTCGAACTTATCCATTGCATAAAATCCTTTTATGATACACAAATATTGTATTTTTATTAAAATGCGTTTTTATTATGCACGAAATTTAACAGGTAGATGAAATATTATTTTTCTATGGAATAAAAAATTGACTTGAAAGGATGTAGAGCAATGTTCATAGAAATCGGTGATTTTTTAAATCTTCGTCTAAAACAAATGGGTATCCAACATCTGTTTGGTGTACCTGGTGATTTTAACCTTTCTTATCTCGAACAAGTTGAGGCAGATGCCCAACTTGAATTTATTGGTAATTGTAATGAATTAAATGCGGCTTATGCTGCTGACGGTTATGCACGCATCAACGGTTTTGCTGCTTTGACAACGACCTATGGGGTCGGTGATTTAAGTGCGATTAATGGCATTGCAGGTGCTTATGCTGAGAATGTACCAGTGGTGCATATTTCAGGGATTCCGCCTTTACATGTGGTGCAGAAAGGCACTCTGGTTCATCACACGCTGGTAGATGGCAACTATGACAACATCATGAACTGCATGAAAGAGTTCACTGTTGCACAGACCCGTTTAACCCCAGCCAATGCCGCCTATGAAATTGACCGTGTGTTACGTCAATGTTTCCTTGAACGTCGACCTGTACATATCCAGTTGGCATCGGATATTACTCACGTCAAAATTGAAGTGACAGATCGTTCACTCGATTTATCTTACCCGAGGGTTGAGCCAGAGCTGTTACAAAGCGCAGTCACCAAACTGTGTGAGGTGATTGCGCAAGCCAAGCGACCAGCGCTGCTGATTGATAATGAAGCCTCTGTTTTTGGGATTACCTCACTACTGGATGATTTATCCAAAAAATGCTCGATTCCTTTTGCCAGTATGCTGACCGCTAAAAATATTATGGATGAGGGTTCACCGCGTTATGTGGGAACCTATGTCGGTGGCGCAAGCCAAGCGCATGTGCGTCAGGCCATTGAGCAGTCTGATTGCTTGATGGGTATCGGGGTGCGTTTTACTGATGTCGGAACTGGGGTATTTACCCATCAAATTGCCACTGAAAACTATATTGAAATCAAACCTTATGGTTTGACGATTTTTGGACAGGATTTCCCCGGCATCGAAATTGGACAACTTCTGGTGGAACTGAATAAGAAGGTTGCACCACGAAAGTTAAGCCAGCCGATGTTGGAGCAGCAAGCACAACAGACACTTGAGGTGCCTGAACAGCAAAAGCTGAGTCAGGATGTCTTGTGGCGTTATATTGCGGGCTTTCTTAAAGATGATGATGTGGTTATCGGTGAAGTCGGGACTTCTAACTCAGCCTTGGCGGGGCTCAAGCTACCTGCAACTGCTAAATATATTGCACAACCACTGTGGGGCTCGATTGGTTATACCTTGCCAGCATTACTCGGTAGTTTATTGGCTGCACCAGAACGCCGCCAAATCCTATTTATTGGTGATGGTTCATTTCAGCTCACGGTACAGGAGCTTTCGACCATTATCCGTCATGGTCTCAAGCCCATTATTTTTTTACTCAATAATGGTGGCTATACCATTGAACGTTTAATCATGGGCGAGAACGCGGCTTATAACGATGTTCAGGACTGGAAATATAGCGAGATTCCAAATGTTTTTAACGGTAGCCAAGACTATAAAAGCTGTGTGGTAGAAACCGCAGGGCAGTTAAAGCAGGTTTTGGATAATATGCATCAGTTCGACGGAATGACCTTCATTGAACTAAAACTCCCAGCTATGGATGCACCATCTAGTTTGAAAAAATTTGCGTCAGTGATTGCCCGCTTTGATTATGGCGATCGAGGCTATGAAATCTTAAAACAGCGTTCCCAAGCATTACCCAGTAAAAAAGTAATTTCCTTCTGATCAGAAGGAAATTGGAAAATCTTCAACTTTATAAATTGATAAGAGAGCGAATCAGATTCGGAGCTTCATGCTGAGCTTCGAATCATGCGCTGTATAAAAAGGTGTACAGGATGTGACACACACATTGGAGATAACATGATGGATGTAAACAATAAACATGAGTTAAAGCAAGGATTGTCCAATCGGCATATCCAGCTGATTGCGCTAGGCGGGGCAATTGGGACAGGATTATTTCTGGGTCTTTCGCAAACCATCAAACTGGCAGGGCCCTCTATTTTATTGGGTTATGCGATTGCTGGTGTGATTGCGTTTTTAATTATGCGCCATTTAGGAGAAATGGTGGTTGAAGAACCCGTGAGCGGTTCATTTAGTTATTTTGCCAATAAATACTGGGGCCGCATGGCAGGCTTTATGTCGGGCTGGAATTATTGGGTGCTGTATGTGTTGGTCAGTATGGCTGAACTGAGCGCCATCGGGACCTTTATTCAGTTTTGGTGGCCAGACGTGCCCACATGGCTGACTGCCTTGGTGTTCTTTGTGCTGATTAATGCCATTAATCTGGTCAATGTCAGATTCTTTGGTGAGTCCGAATTTCTGTTCTCCTGCATTAAGATTGTTGCGATTTTAAGTATGATCGGTTTTGGTGCTTATTTATTGCTTTCAGGTTCTGCGGGTCCACAGGCGGGGATTGCCAATTTATGGCAACACGGTGGCTTTTTTCCACATGGCACGCATGGCTTTATTATGGCGCTTGCCGTGATCATGTTTGCCTTTGGTGGGCTTGAACTGATCGGAATTGCCGCAGCAGAAACCAAAAATCCTGAAACCACTATTCCTAAGGCGGTGAATCAGATTGTGTACCGTATTTTGATTTTCTATATTGGTGCAATCGGGATTTTACTCTGTCTTTATCCATGGAATATGGTGGCGGAAGGGGGCAGCCCTTTTGTGTTGATCTTCCAGTCTTTGAATAGTAATGGGGTTGCCAATGTCCTCAATTTTGTGGTGTTGATTGCAGCGGTTTCTGTTTATAACAGTTGTATTTATTGTAATAGCCGTATGTTGCATGGCTTGGCCGAACAGGGCAATGCACCTGCGATATTGAAAAAAGTGAATGCGCGTGGAATTCCGGTTCCTGCGGCGATTGTCTCTGCTTCGGTTACGGCGATATGTGTGTTGGTCAACTATTTAATTCCGGGTGAAGCCTTTCAGTTATTCATGATGCTGGTGGTTGCAGCATTGGTGATTAACTGGTTAATGATTTCCGTCACCCATTTGAAATTTAATAAAGCAATGCGCCTGAAACAACATCAAACCAAATTTAAAAGCATCTGGAGCCCATGGAGTAATTATCTCACCATCAGCTTTGTCTGCTTTATTTTGATTATTATGGCGATGACCCCTGATATGCGTTTGGCTGTTATTCTTGGACCGATCTGGCTGGCGATTTTAGCGGCGATGTATATCTTTAAATATCGTAAAAAAATGCTGGTTCTGCCCGAAGCACAGTCCAATCTTTAAATCAAAAAAGGCACAGTAAGGTGCCTTTTTTTTTATTGCATCAAAGTTGTATTGATCTAGAAGGGTGGAAACTTGTCCTGAACCAGATTGAGTTGAATTCCATGCTCTAAATAGGCTTTCAAGCTATCTACGACGGTGGTGAAGCCACCCGTATTATCAATAATAAAGGCAATCAGCTCATCACCTTGTAAGGGGATATTATAATTTTGAATTCTGAGATAGGTTTGATCGTCATTGATCGCTTCAAAGATAAAATCAACCGTACTGCTCGGCTCGCCCCATTGAATCTGAATCAATTCATTGGTAATGATTTTTGTCACCTTTACGTTTGCCGAAACTTGGTATTTTTCCCAAGTCCATTCAACCGTTTTTCCTTGTTCAAGTGGTGCTGTTGCCGAACTAAACCAAAATTTTGAGGTGATTTCTGGATCAATAAATGCTTCAAAAACGCTGTGGGCCGGTTTACGAATCAGCATTTGTGTTTCAATTATGACAGGATTTAGCATTGTATCTGTTCTTTTTGATAGGGAATTGTCATAAAACATATATAAACTGGTTGCTCTGCCCAAGATGCTTTTTGTTAAGCTGAATGCGCGAGTGTTCTTTTAAATCCGATAAAATTCAATATCTAAACGTTATTTTCTGAGTGTAATCGAGTTCCGAGCTGCAAAAAATAAAGCAGAAAATATGACTTTATGACCAATAATTTTCTAAAAATTGAGCTTAAGAAATGGCTATCACAAAAGCGTCATAAAGTTGTCACTTAATTGTCATATTATCTGCTCAAAATGCAGTTAACCAAAGTACAACACTTAACTTAAAAAGAGTTGTAAACCAAATTGCATAAATGAGAGAAAACAGAATGCGCTTAAATCCACGTCACATCGCAATTGCATTAGCTGTATCTGGGGCAACTGTAGCAACGACTGCGAATGCAGCTCGTGATACGATTCAAATTGCTGGTTCATCTACTGTATTACCGTTTGCAAGTATTGTTGCTGAAGAGTTTGGCAACACATTCCCACAGTTCAAAGCACCGGTTGTTGGTTCAGGTGGTACGGGCGGTGGTTTGAAGCAATTCTGCCAAGGTGTAGGTGATAACACCATCGACATCGCAAATGCTTCTCGTCAAATTAAAGACACAGAGCTTGATGCATGTAAAAAATCTGGTGTAAACCAAGTACAAGAAATTAAAGTGGGTTACGACGGTATCGTATTTGCATCAAATGTTAAAAAAGCAGCGTATAAATTAAAACCAATCCATGTATTCACTGCATTATCTGCACAGCTTCCTTCAAATGGTAAATTAGTTCCAAACCCATATACAACTTGGAACCAAATTGATAAATCATTACCAAATGAGCCGATCACTTTAGTTATTCCTGCATCTAACCACGGTACGCGTGAAGTTTTCCAAGAGAAAATGGTTGATGCTGGTTGTGAAGCATTTGATTACTACAAAGCTTTAAGTAAAGACGATCAAAAGAAAGCATGTTCAACCTTCCGTAAAGATGGTCGTGTGATTGAAATTGCGGGTGACTATACTGAAACTCTAGCTCGCTTGAAAACTTCTCCAAATGCAGTCGGTGTATTTGGTCTAGGTTTCTATGATTCAAACCGTGATAAATTACGTGTAGCGACTGTAAATGGCGTGACTCCATCTGAGAAAACTGTACTAGATGGTAGCTACCTTGTTTCGCGTCCATTGTTCTTCTACGTGAAAGGCGAGCACTTGAAATCAATCAAAGGCTTACCGCAATACACAGAATTCTTCTTAAACAAGAAAATTTCTGGTAAAGGTTCTAAATTAGAAAAAGCGGGCTTGATTCCTTTAAGCGACAAAGAGCGCGCAAAAATCCTAGCTGATTTCAAAGCTGGTAAATCAGTTAAGTAATATTGTTAAAAGGGAGGCTGGTGAGACGTTGGATCATCAGCCTTTTTGTCTAGCTAAGTTTTTTCAAATCATGAAAATTGAGAAAACAGTGGAGATTACATGAATCTGCTACTTATCGGTGTGTTATTAGCCCTTGTGGCAATTGCATATCAAATCGGGCTGAGTAAAAGCCGTAACCTAGCAGGTAAGGGAAATAACTCAGCAACACTACATTCTCGTCCAGGATATTATGGGGCGTTGGTTGCTTTGTGGTGTGGTATTCCTGCTTTTTTAATTTTGATTATTTGGAACTTGGTTGAACCAAGTATTTTACAGCATATTATTTTTAATAATATTCCTGCATCTGTAAGTTCGACCTTAGATGCGGCAGGTCGTGATGTTTTAACCAGTCGAGTGCAAGCCATTGCTTCTGGTTTCGGGGTAACAGATCAGCCAGCAGCATATGAAGTTGCAGCAGCGCAACAACTTGCTAAATTCCAGACCATTGGCTCATTTGCAAAACTTGCAGTGGTGATTAGTGCTGGACTGGCTGGTTTAGTGTGGGCAAAGCGTCATGTGAGCCAACAATTCCGTGCACGTAACCAAGTCGAAAAAACCATTAATGTTGCATTGATTCTGTGTTCTGGTGTCGCAATCCTGACAACAATCGGTATTGTTTTATCGATGTTGAGAGAAGCGTTACACTTTTTCCATTTTGTGAGTCCAGTTGATTTCTTCTTTGGTACTGAATGGAATCCAGGTTTTAGCACCTCAGGAAATGCAGAAGGCAGTTACGGTATCTTACCGCTGATTTGGGGAACCTTGATGGTCAGTGGTATCGCATTATTGGTTGCGGTACCGATTGGCTTGTTGGTTGCGATTTATCTGGCTGAATATGCATCGCCAAGGTTGCGTTCTTGGGCAAAACCTGCGATTGAGGTTTTGGCAGGGATTCCAACCATCGTTTATGGCGTATTCGCTTTAATGGTGATTGGCCCATTCTTCAAAATGGTGGGTGAGAGTGTTGGCATCAATATTAATGCGACCAGCGCACTCACCGCAGGTTTTGTAATGGGGATTATGATTATCCCATTCGTCTCCTCATTATCCGATGACATCATTACTCAGGTACCTCGCGCATTACGTGATGGTTCTTTGGGTTTAGGTGCAACGAAATCAGAAACGATTCGTCAAGTCGTTCTACCAGCTGCCCTACCAGGGATTACAGGGGCATTTTTACTTGCCGTATCCCGTGCCGTGGGTGAGACCATGATTGTGGTGCTTGCAGCAGGAAACAGTCCATTGTTGCATGCAAATCCATTTGAAGCAGTTTCAACCGTAACCGTCACGATTGTGAAGCAATTAACGGGGGATACTGACTTTGCCAGCCCGCAAGCACTGGTGGCATTTGCCCTTGGTTTAACGCTGTTTGTGATTACTTTGGGTCTAAACATTATTGCACTGTACATCGTGCGTAAATATCGTGAGCAATACGAATGAGTTCATCAAATACATCTCCTCTGGATCCGAACCTATTGGATCCTCAAGTAGCTGCTGAACAACGTGAGCAGCGTAAAAGAAAGATCCAAAGTTCTTTGGCTAAGCGTCATCGGAAAGAAAAAACCTTTCGCTTTGCCGGTATCTCGGCGGTTGTGATCGCGCTGGCATTTGTTGCCTTACTATTTGGTAGCATCTTGGCGAAAGGTCTGCCTGCTTTTTGGCAAAGCAGTATTACAGTTCCTGTTTATTTTGATCCAGCGATCATTAATGTTGGGGCGAAGCCAAAACAAACAGTTGGTGAAGCCCCAGCTCACTTTGAAGAGCGCATGGTCGCTTGGCAAACTGAAATGGGGATGGTGGATTGGGATGCCTTGATCGTAAATGGCATCGTTGCCAAAAATAAAGCATTAGAGTCTCAACGTGATTATCTAAGCAGTTTATATACCAGTTCTGAAGCATACCGTTTGCGTGATATGGTGCTTAAAAACCCTGCACTGATTGGAAGCAAAGAAGAGATCAAATTCTTAGCGGATGCCAATATAGATGTATGGTTAGCAGGTAATATTGACCGTAGTTTGCCAGATGATCAGCAACAACTTGAACCAGAAGTTCGTCAACTGGCAGATCAGTTAAAAGCAGAAGGAATTATTAAAAGTACCTTCAATACTAACTTGTTCTTTAGTCCAGATTCTCGTAGTTCACCTGCAACAAGTGGTTTAGCCGGCGCATTCATGGGTTCATTATTCATGATGATGATCGTGATTGTGATCTCGATTCCAATTGGTGTTGCGAGTGCAATTTATCTTGAAGAGTTTGCACCAAAGAACATGATGACGGACATTATTGAAGTCAACATTAATAACTTGGCTGCGGTTCCTTCAATTGTATTTGGTTTACTCGGTGCAGCTATCTTTATTGGCTGGATGCAATTGCCATTATCAGCACCACTGGTCGGTGGTTTGGTTCTGAGCTTAATGACTTTACCAACCGTGATTATCACGACACGTGCATCGTTAAAAGCAGTGCCGCCTTCGATTCGTCAAGCCGCGTTGGGTCTAGGCGCGTCGAAAGTACAAACCATTTTTCATCACGTATTGCCGCTGGCGTTACCGGGCATTATGACAGGTGCGATCATTGGGGTTGCACATGCACTGGGTGAAACTGCGCCATTACTTTTAATCGGAATGAGTGCTTTCGTTGCAAGCGTGCCGACAACACCACTCGATCAAGCAACCGCATTGCCAGTACAAGTGTATTTATGGCAAGGTAATGAATTACGTAACTTCTTCGAAGGACGTACTGCAGCAGCGATTATTGTTTTACTAGCGTTAATGATTGGTTTGAATAGCCTTGCCATTTGGCTCCGTAAGAAATTTGAAGTGCGTTGGTAATTGAGGAGAGTACAATGAATACGATTGATATTATGAACGCCGTAGAAAAGGATAAATCAGTGAATCCACAGCAAAAAGAATTTACGTCACCTGAAGCGCAAGTTCAGCAATCAAATACTGCATTTGTCTCTCAGTTTGAAACGGCTTCTTCAAATAAAAAGCCAAAAACGAGCGAAGTGAAAATCAGTACCAAAGATGTTCATGTTTATTATGGTGACGCTGAGGCGATCAAAGGCATCGACCTTGATGTTTACCAGAATGAGGTGATTGCATTTATTGGCCCATCGGGTTGTGGTAAATCAACGTTCTTACGGACTTTAAACCGTATGAATGACACGATTGATAGCTGCCGTGTGACAGGTAAGGTGACTTTGGATGATCAAGATATCTATGATCCAAACCTTGATGTGGTGTTATTGCGTGCGCAAGTAGGCATGGTGTTCCAAAAGCCAAACCCATTCCCAAAATCAATTTTTGACAATGTTGCTTATGGCCCGAAACTACATGGTCTGGCACGTGATAAATATGATTTAGAAGAAATCGTGGAAAACAGTTTACGTAAAGCGGGCTTATGGGATGAAGTCAAAGATCGTTTGAGTCAGCCAGGCACTGGTTTATCAGGTGGTCAGCAACAGCGTTTATGTATTGCACGTACCATTGCGGTGAGTCCAGAAGTGATTTTGATGGATGAACCATGTTCGGCACTCGATCCAATTGCGACCGCAAAAATTGAAGAATTGATCTCAGAATTGTCAGAACAATTCACCATTGCGATCGTCACCCACTCTATGCAACAAGCGGCGCGTGTCTCTGACCGTACAGCTTACTTCCATTTGGGTGACCTGATTGAAGTGAACTCGACTGAAAAAGTGTTTACTCAGCCTGATCATCAATTGACTGAAGCTTATATTACAGGGCGTTTTGGTTAATTTTTTAGGGTTATATAAAAAAGGGTCTTCGGACTCTTTTTTTATATATAAATGAAAATGAATCTATTTTGCAAAATCGCTATTGAATTTTTATTGAGCAGACCACATCTTAGAACAATAACGCCGAACTTATAGAGCACATACTTCATGTTATTCCATTTACCTAAGTTTCCTGCTGAAATTCGTATTAGTCATTTAAATGCGCGTGTGAATGAACAAAGAAAAAGAATTGCGCAAACGACAGCATCTCGTTTGGAGTTATTACAACTTGTTCAACAACTTTCCAAAGAAGCCAAGATCCGCAAAAAGAATGATCAAAAAATCTATGTCCTCGACTTTAAAGGGGATGTCCAAGCTTCTGCCGTAGATACTATTCGTGAAGAAATTACCCTGATTTTAGCGACTGCCAAAGCAGGGCATGACCGTGTTGTTGTTCGCTTGGAAAGTCCTGGTGGAATGGTGCATGGCTATGGTCTTGCAGCAGCTCAATTGGTGCGTTTACGTGATGCAGGCTTTCACGTCACCATCTGTGTAGATAAGGTTGCAGCCAGTGGTGGTTATATGATGGCATGTATTGCCAGCGAAATTATCTCTGCGCCGTTTGCTGTGGTTGGTTCGATTGGTGTGGTCGCACAAGTGCCAAACTTCAATCGTTTGTTAAAACAACATAATGTTGATTTTGAATTATATACCGCAGGTGAATACAAGCGTACCGTGACTATGTTTGGTGAAAATACACCAGAAGGTAAGGCGAAGTTTGAAGAAGAATTGCAGCAAACCCATTCTTTATTTAAACATTTTGTTGAGAAATATCGTCCTCAACTGGATATTACAAAAGTGGCAACAGGCGAGCACTGGTATGGTGAGGATGCCCGTGAACTGAACTTGGTAGATAAGTTGCAAACTTCAGATGAGTATTTATTAAGTCTATTACCAAAGCATGATATTTATGTGATTAATACCCGTAAACGTCCAACTTTTGGTGAGAAATTAGGTTTGCAAGCTGCACAAATGGCTGAGAGTTTAATTCCGACTGTGCTCAGTAAAATTACCGATAGTCTGGCAAAGGCAAATAGCACATTGGTACAAATGCGTGATCCAAAATTTTAATGATTGGAACTGTAAAATGATCTTGAAAAACCAGTCTATAGGGCTGGTTTTTTTATGTGCCTTACTGCTGATTTCTATGAAAATACTTGGCTAGATTTGAATATTTGGTGAATTAAACAAACATGACAAAACTTCTGATCGAAGAGATTGTAGTCATATCAATCATTTGATATTTTATTTGCAAGATGAATTACTTAATTATTCATTAATCGAAGAATTATTTAAAAATATAATTGATAAGTGAGCATAATAATGACAAGAGTTGTTGTTTTTTCAAAGAAAAACTCGAATATCCTACAAGATGCACAACTAAAAAGTGTGGTTTTAGACCAGCCTTCGATCGTACAGATTGGTGTAAATCAAGCAGATATTAAATCAATTATCAAGCAAGGTAATGATCTTGTCATTACACTAAAAAATGGTGAAAAGATTGTTGTTAGTGGTTTTTATAGTAATGAAAATCTAACCGAACACAGCCTAGCACTCGCAAAAGTGGATGGTACTTATGCGGTCGCAGAGTTTGATGATTCGGGTAAATTTGTTCGTTATGCCCCAGCGACCTCATTGACCCAATTTGCATATACTGATGCAGTTACTACACCAGTTTCTCAGCCTCAAAATGTTGATCATGATTCTGCGATTAGTAAATCCCAATTATGGAAAGTGGGTTTGGCTGCTTTAGTCGCAGAAGGTGTGTATTTATGGGCAGTAAAAGATGATGATGACGATAAAAATAAAAGTAGTAACCAACCGATTGATATAACACCACCAGGGACACCGACAGCGAATTTGGGTACAGATACACAAACCATTACGGGTAAAACCGAAGCTAAGGCCAAAATCGAAATTAAGGATGCTGCGGGGAAAGTGATTGCTACGACTCAAGCCGATGCCGAAGGAAATTACACGATTAAGCTGGATCAGCCTTTGGTGAATGGTGGCAAGGTCAGCGTGACCGCGATCGATAGTTCTGGCAATGCCTCTAAAGCAGCTGTCGTGACGGGAAATAAAGATACCATTGCACCAGATGCGCCGACAGCACAACTTAATGCAGATGGCACAATTGTTACTGGCAAGGCAGAAGCCAATGCAAAAGTCTCGATTTATGATGCTGATGGAAAACTATTAGGTACCGTGATTGCGAATAAAGAAGGACTGTATTCGATAAAAGTTTCACCTGTATTAACCAGTGACAAAGGCGGAACAGTGGTTGCCGAAGATGCTGCAGGAAACAAATCGACACCTTCTAAAGTGATTGCCGGAAAAGATACTTTGCCTCCTGATCAACCTTTTGTGGATGTAAATAAGGAAGGTTCCTCAATTCAAGGTCGAGCAGAGGCGAATAGCAAGGTACAGATCAAAGATGCGGATGGAAAAATCATTGGCAGTGGAGTCACAGATGCGCAGGGTAAATTTCAGATTACACTTTCACCCGCATTAGCCACAGATAAAAAGGCAACCATCATTGTAGAAGATGCTGCTGGCAACCAGTCCAAGCCACTTGAGATTACTGCTGGAAAGGACACTATTGCGCCAGATAAAGCGGTTGCTGAAATCAATGCAGCAGGTGATTCGGTGGTAGGGACAGCGGAAGCAAATAGTAAAATTGAAATTAGAAGTGCAGATGGGAAAACGCTGTATGGTTCAGGTACTGTTGGTGCGGATGGAAAATTTAGCATTACACTTTCATCAGCTTTAACCGATAAAAATGTAGGTAAAGTCTATATCATTGATGCTGCAGGGAACCGTTCCGAAGCTTCCGATGTGGTCGGGACAAAAGATACCATTGCGCCCAATAAACCTATTTTGCAAACGGTCATGGATGATGTCGGTGCAGTAAAAGGGGCGATCGCTGCGGGAGGTGATACCGATGATAGCAAACCGACTTTGGCAGGTGTGGGCGAAGCAAAAGCCGTCCTGACGATTTATGACAATGGTCAACCGATTGGTACGGTAACAGTCGGGGATAATGGCAGATGGAGTTTTGAAGTTAAGCAGGATTTGAGTGTAGGGGCGCATAAAATCACCTTAACCCTGACTGATGCAGCAGGGAATATTAGTGAGACGAGTGATGCATTTAGTTTTAATGTGCTTGCACCTGCTGTAGCGAAAGCATCTTTGGCAGATACGGTTGATTTGGAAGCCTTGCAAACCCAGCAAGCTGAACCTGTTTCTGAATCGACCAACACTGAAAAATTGGGCTTAAGCAGCTTATTATCTTCTCCAGAACCAACATCAAATCAGTTGGATGAGGTTTTGAACCAATTGCTTACAGGGCAAAACTCATCTCCTACAATCAGTCATTCAGCAAACGCTGATTTAACAAATCTGGATTATGCTCAGACCATTAAAGCCGATCCTTTAGACCAGCTTACGGTATTGCAACATTCTATTATTTAATTGGTATTCATATTGAGAATAGCGCCTATTTTTGAATAGGCGTTTTTTGTTTGAGCAGTTGAATAATACCGATTAGCAGTGCTCCGATGGTTGCAAGGAACATATCTTTGTGGGCATCCCACACGTCGCCTTGTTGGCCATTATAGTTTTCAGCATCTTCAGGTGATAAACCAATGGCGATCCACCATTCGATCAGTTCATAAAACATGCTCGATGCCATGACAAACTGGATAACCAGCAGAAATAGGGTCAAAGGTTTGGCAGTTGGTAACCAGACTTGAAAACAGCGATAGAAAAAAGGATAGAGTAATAGACCGTAAGCAAAATGCACCAGTCGATCATACATATTACGTGACCAACCCATGGTTTGATTTAAGTCAAAGTGAAAAAGGCTTTCAATCCATTCATTATAAGGCACATAAGAGTAGAGGTAGTGTGCCCCTAAGATATGGATCAAAAGAAAGCCCAGATAGAGGCAAAAACTATAAAAACTGATGCCAATCTTTTTCATCGTGACGATGAGGGCGATGAGCATCAACACGGTACCCGCTTGGTGTAGTAGATAAGCCTCAAACTCAAGCGGTTGAATACTTGCAATTGCAACCACCAGAAGCACAATCGCCAGTGCAATATAATGTTTTAAACTCAGTTGTTGTTCGATCATACTGTATCCTAAATACAGTCAGGCAAGTTTTATTGCTGTTACTCAGTGGCCTTTACTGCAATTGTTCCTTTGGCTGTAGAGACGCCACCGAGTGCCTGACATGCTTGCTTATATAATTGATATTTTTGTTGTACAACTTCATCGAGCGGAATGTCAAAGAGATCTTCACCATTCTTATATTGTTCAATATAAGATGCTGCTTTGTCTTTATTCGCCGCCAGTGATTGTTGATAAAAATTTGAAATAGAAGAAGTTGCTAACTCATTGGATTCAATATTGTTACATTGAAAACTCTGTAGGACTTTTTCAGCGCGTTTTACTTCGCTTGATTTCCCAAAGATACAACCGGTTAAGCTCACGGTGGCAATGAGCAAGTACAAAAGCTTCATGATCGATAGAGTAGAATTTTAAAGGTGCTATTATTGTATATAAGGTGAATTTTATAAATTAATTATTTATGTCTAACACGATAAAAATTAATATTTTTTTACTCTGCATATCTAATTGTACAAAAGTTAAATAGACTGGATGTAAAATGAAAATAAGAAAAGCGCGGCTGTGTGATTGTTGATGCCTGTGTACCCTATAATTTATAGCGCTGCAGGTAATCAAGGAAACGAGCTTTGAAGGGGGAGTCCCCATATAATTCCAGATGGTCGCCGTATGGAGTGGTTATTTTAAACAGCAGTTTGTAAATAGTAGATAAAAACATTCAATTGATTGATAAAAAATGATTTTTAGCGGTATGCTAAATAGGAAAGTCATCAACACATCTTGTTATGTACATTAAGCACCCTTTTTTATTCTGTTTTTTGATTGGTCTCTCTGCTGGAGCTTATGCGGATGATTATGATTTTTTTGCAGAGCCGAGCGAAGATACAGAACATATGTTTGATGCTGCTTATCCTGAAATGAAAACAGCATATTCAGTTTTGCATAACCAATTTTTTCAAAATGAACGTTGGCGTGTCTATAACTATACGGCTTATCAAACCAATCAGTTTAACCATAAGATGTTGACAGGCGATACCACTAGCCTGTCACTGGATGATTTTTCGATTTCAGTCGGTTATGGCATGATGTATCAGTTGAACCAGACCAATCGAATTGGCTATGAATATCTTTCCAGTTTTCCCTTTGACCGAGGGCAATTGATTCGATTTTTCTGGTTACGGATTTTTTAACTGACTTTTTGATATAAACCGGCTCTGACCATACCTGCTTTGGTTTCTTTTATTTTCTGCCAAGTAGGCGGTAGGGTGAGTTGAGCTAAATCTCGATCTGCTTCTACATAAATATAAGCATGGTTTGCAATCATTGGGTTAGCCAGCTCAGCTAACTCTTGCCATAAATCTAGACTATAGGGCGGATCAAGAAACACCACATCAAAACTTGCGTTTAATTTTTTTAAAGCTTGCTGTGCCGTTGCAACATGCAGTTGGCAATTTTCCGCTTTTAGCAGTTGAATATTGTCTTTTAAGACTTTGGCTTGTGTTGGATTCGGTTCAATCATTACGACTTTTGCAGCTCCACGAGAAAGCGCTTCGAAACCTAATGCACCAGAGCCACTGCACAAGTCTAAAACCTGTGCGTTTTGAATATCCCACATCAACCAGTTGAATAGTGTTTCACGGACACGATCTGGTGTTGGACGTAAACCATCAATACTGGCAAAGGGTAAAGTACGGCGTTTCCAGTTACCACCGATGATACGTAATTGATTTTTCATTATTCAGTCACTCCATCCGTAGGTTGAGCACCTGTTGCTGGTGCAACAGGTGTAGAAGCTGGAGCGGATGAAGCGACGGGTGTAGATGCTGCTTGGCCATTCTGTGTTGCCGTGGTTGCAACACTGCTGCTTGGTAGTTCACCTGGTTTAATTCCCGCAGTCATTAAGCCTCCACTGACTTGATGGCTAGCTGGACGAAGTGGATTCTTTTTACGTGTCACCAGCCAATAGTCAAAGATTGGACGTGCTAGTTGGGCAGCTGAACCGCCATGTTTACCATTTTCCCAAACCACGGCAATGGCAATTTCAGGATTATCGGCAGGCGCAAAACCAACGAATAAGCCATGGTCCCATTGTCGAGATGAAAGTGCTGCTTCGTTATAACGTTTACCTTGAGCAATACTCTTGACTTGGGCTGTCCCTGTTTTACCTGCGATTGAATATTGCAAACCACCTTTAATACCACGACCTGTACCAGATTGAATCACATCCACCATTGCATCATGCATGTTGATCCAATCTTGTTCTGTACCATTGAAATTAATTTTGCCATCAGGCGCGTTATGGACACTAAATTTTTTGGCACCTTTGGTTTCTCTGAGTACATGTGGTGTGACATGTGAACCTTTATTGGCTGTGATCGCAGTTGCCATAGCAAGTTGTAAAGGTGTAGAGGTAAATGCCCCTTGCCCGATACTGACTGAAATGGTTTCACCTTTTAGCCATTTGGATTTACGCGTTCGCATTTTCCATTCAGGACTCGGGTAGAGACCTGTGCTTTCACTTGGTAAATCAACTCCAGTTTTTTCACCAAAGCCAAATTGGCGCATCCAGTCATTCATTTTCTCAATGCCCATGCGATAGGACAGGACATAGAAATAGGTATCGCAGGACACAATTTGAGCTTTATGCATGTTCACTGAACCATGACCCGTTTTTTTATGGTCACGGAAGCGGTGACTGTCACCAGGCAATGAGAAATAACCTGGATCGGAAATTGCAGTGCTCCAATCGACGAGACCATAATGAATACCACCTAAACCAAACATTGGTTTAATGGTTGAACCTGGTGGATATGCCCCCTGAACCGCACGGTTATAAAGCGGTTGATCGAGGTTGTCACGCAGTCCACTATAGTCTTTGGAACTAATTCCTGTCACGAAGAGGTTTGGATTAAAACTTGGGCTGGAGACCAATGCGAGGATTTCACCTGTACGTGGGTCCATGGCTACAATTGCACCACGGCGATCTGCCAATTGTTTTGCGGCAATAGTTTGTAAACCGTAATCAAGTGATAAATACAGATCATTACCACGCGCTGGATTTTGGCGACCTAAATTACGTAGTACATTGCCGTGTGCATCGGCTTCAACAGATTCATAGCCAGGAATACCATGCAACAGGTCTTCATAGCTTTTTTCGACCCCAATTTTACCAATCAGGTTGGTACCCGCATATAAATCCTTATCAATAGACTTGAGTTCTTTATCATTGATACGCCCCACATAACCAATCACATGCGCAAACAATTCACCATGTGGATAGTAGCGGGTCATTTGGGTTTCAATTTTGACCCCAGGAAAGGCATATTTCACTTCACTGAATTTGGCAATATCGGTTTCAGTCAAATTCAATTTGATCGCAAGGCGTTCAGTTTTACGTGCAGTTTTGACACGGCTTTTAAAGCGGTCAACATCATCTTGGGTCAAGCCCAGAATTGGAATGAGACGGGTAATGGTGTCATCAATATCGCTGACATCGGCACGACTCAGTGTTGCAGTGAAAACTGGATAGTTATCTGCTAATAGCACGCCGTTACGATCGTAGATGTAGCCACGAGCGGGTGCTAATGGCTGTAAGCGAATACGGTTCTTATCTGATGCCGTTGTAAAATCATCGTAATGAACGATCTGTAAATATGCATAACGACAGATCAATAAAAGTAGAAAAATCGCCACGACAAAGATTGCAAAAAAGATTCGACCCTTATAAATGCGCTTTTCTTGTTGCATATTTTTTAAAGGAAAGTGCTGTTTCATAGGGTGTCGACTTAATTACAAGATGGAGAGAATACAAAGGCTACGCATTTTAACGTAAGTTGCATGATCATACTGTAGAATTTTCAACAAATCATGCAAATGATGCTGCGACAGCTTTTGACTTTGCAGACATTAAAATTGTATGGTCTTGTATATTAGAAGCAAAATAATTCTGTTAAAGTCACAAACAGTTTGAAATAGGATTTTCCAATACACTCTTAGGGAAAATGGAGAAAATAATGAGAAAAATTTGCCTTTTATTATCGGTTTTAACACTTACTGGTTTTGCCCATGCTGACGAAAATCCGTTTAAGCCTGAGCCTAAATTAAAAGATGCAAACGTTTCAACGTGGAATGTAGGTGCAGGTTTTACTAAGAAATTATTACATGCCAACCTTGAATGGGTAAATCCGTATGGGATTGCCTACGCCAAAGCGGGTGCATTTTTAAATGATGACAATGAACCCGGTGGACAAATTGGATTCCGTTACCCGTACTACTTAACTGGTACCGATAAAAATGGTTATTACCTTGGTGTCTATGCAGGACATTTAGACAGTAAGAACTATGGGGGTAAACAAAAGGGCAACTTGGGTGTTGGTGCCGATCTTGCTTATGTCTGGTTGAATAGTGAGCGTATCAGCACATTCAGTGTAGGCGCAGGAGTACGCGAAAAAATAGAAGATGGGAATGGCAATACTGTGAAAAAATCAGAACCTGTCCTTCAGTTTTCTTATACCTTAAGTTTTGGTTTGTAAGAGGAAATTAACGTTCATCCTTTTATAGGCCATCATGTATCAATAATTCAGAGAGTCATGCATGTTTGATTACGTCAATGAATTGTGGCAGATTTTCCTAAATCGACCTGACCATCTGGCAGTCTTGAGTATCATCCCTGTGACCGCCTTTGTAACATGGGCACACGTATGGATGGCATTGAAAATGGTATTTTACCCAATCAACTTTTGGGGCTTCCATTTAGGACCATTACCTGTCGGTTGGCAAGGAATTGTGCCACGTAAAGCTGGACGTATTTCAGGCATCATCACTGATAACACGCTATCTAAATTGGGTTCATTGCGAGAGTTTTTAGAAGCAATGGATCCAGAAGATATGGCGATGATCATCGGTGAGCAGGTAGGGTTTGAGCTTGAGCATCTGATTGATGAAGTGATGATTGATCGTAATGCTGTACTTTGGGAAAACCTACCTTATTCGATTAAGCGTCGTATCTACGCGCAAGCACATAAACAGTTACCCACGACACTTAGGGAACTTGTGACTGAGCTGACCATGAACGTTGAGTCACTGGTGGACATGCGTGAAATGGTGGTGAGCCAAATGGAAGGTGACCGCCGTTTAATGGTACGCATGTTCCTGAAAGTGGGTCAGAAAGAAATTAATTTTATTTGGCATATCAGTGCATTAATAGGGATGTTCTTTGGTATATTCCAAATGATCGTTTGGTTTGTAGTGCCATGGCACTGGACGGTTCCGTTTTGGGCAGCAATCTGGGGCTTTTTAACCAACTGGATTGCGATCTGGATGGTCTTCAATCCGATTGAACCACACTATATTCGTTATCCGCAGATTTTTCGTCTGACCAAAGACCGCAAATTTCCTTGGATTGTGCCTGTGTTAAAGATTGGTACTTACAACGTTCAAGGCGCATTTATGAAGCGTCAGGAAGAGGTTTCCGATGTATTTGCCAGTGTAGTGACTGAAGATTTAATTACCTTAAAGTCCATCATGACTGAAATGATGTATGGTAGTAGAAAAGACAAAACTCGTCGTATTGTCAAGCGTCATATCAATGAAATTATGGAAACTCCACTGGTCAGAACCTCATTGCAGCTTTCATTAGGGCCAAGAGAATATGCTAGACTCAAGACCGACTTGATTGATCGCTCAATTGAAATTACCATGGGACCAGTATGTGACCCAGCTTTGAATGCAAGTCGTGCGCAGAAGATCTTTCAAATGTTTAGAGACCGCATCCGTGAACTAACACCGAAAGAGTTCCAAAACTTATTGCGTCCTGCGTTCCAAGAAGATGAGTGGATCTTAATTGTACTCGGTGGGGTGACTGGTTTCTTTGCTGGTTTAATTCACTTATTTGTTGCTTTCTTATAATTAATTTGATGTTGGTTGAGTGATAAGTCTGTATGATATTGCTCAATTTAAGATTTATTGTTTTTAAATGAGGATGTTCTTTTATGCGCATTATTTTACTCGGACCACCTGGGGCAGGCAAAGGTACTCAAGCTCAGTTGATCTGTAAGCGCTACAATATCCCACAAATTTCAACCGGTGATATGCTCCGTGCTGCAATTCGTGAAGGTACTGAACTTGGCTTAAAAGCGAAAAGCGTCATGGAATCAGGCGGTTTAGTCTCTGATGAACTGATTATTGGCTTGGTTAAAGAACGTATTGCTCAGCCTGACTGTGAAAATGGTTGTATCTTTGACGGTTTCCCGCGCACAATTCCACAAGCTGAAGCATTAGAAACAGCTGGAATTAGCATTGATCACGTGATTGAGATTGCTGTACCTGACGAAGAAATCGTGCAACGTCTTTCTGGTCGTCGTCAGCACCCTGCATCGGGTCGTGTTTATCACATTGTTTACAATCCACCAAAAGTGGAAGGTAAAGATGATGAAACAGGTGAAGACCTAGTGCAACGCCCAGATGACCAAGAAGAAACGATTCGTAAGCGTCTTGGGTCTTACCATAGCGAAACTGAGCAATTGGTTGGTTTCTATCAAGGTCGTGCTGCTTCTGGTGAAAATGCACCAACTTATGACAAGCTAGATGGTTTACGTGCCATCGAAAACGTTCAAGCTGATTTATTTGCAATCTTAGATAAATAATTTAAGTTGCAGATTTTAAAAGAGCTCTGAATACAGAGCTCTTTTTATTTGGAGGAAGCTCATGCTAAAAGTTGTTTTGATTTTAGTGGTCATTTTCAGCATCGTTTTACTGTTATTTCTTTTGTACCAAAGTCAGAAAATGCTGCGTCATGTGCAACAGCAACAAGCCTTGGAAAATAGAAAAAATGGTAAAGCTCGCCAATTACATCCAAAACTGCAACAGCAAAAAAAACCTCAGGATTAACTGAGGTTTTTTATTGCGATTGGTTTGCTTGCACCAAATTCAAACCGATCTGGCCAGTTACAGACATCTGCAACGATACATTCACCACATTTCGGTTTACGTGCGATACAGCAATAACGACCATGTAAGATCAGCCAGTGATGGGCATCAATAATAAATTCTTTCGGAATTACTTTAATCAAGCGATCTTCTACTTCTAAAACATTTTTTCCAACAGCTAAACCAGTGCGGTTACCGACACGAAAAATGTGCGTATCAACGGCCATGGTCGGCTGACCAAAAGCAGTATTCAGTACCACGTTCGCCGTTTTACGTCCTACACCGGGGAGGGCTTCCAATTCTTTACGTGTTTCTGGAATTTGACCTTGATATTGATCCACCAAAATTCGGCAGGTTTTAATCACGTTTTCAGCTTTAGAATTATATAAGCCAATGGTCTTGATATATGATTTTAAACCATCAATTCCGAGGTCTAAAATGGCTTGAGCGGTATTGGCATCAGGATAGAGTTTATCCGTGGCTTTGTTGACGCTGACATCAGTTGCTTGAGCAGACAGCAATACTGCAATCAGTAGCTCAAAAGGAGAGGAATAGTTCAGCTCGGTCTGAGGATGTGGTCTCTGTTCACGTAAACGTTCAAAAAAGGTCTGGATCTGCTTTTTAGTCATATTTTTTACGGACATTTAGACCTCCTGCAACTCAGTTAGACGTTGTTGTAAAGCAATTAATTGGGCTTGCTTTGATTCATCAGCACGAACACTGAGTTGTTTTTCAAGTTTTTTAATCTGGGTGCGTACTTTTGCAAGTTCGATTGTTGTTTTCGCATCGAGTGTGGTGTTTTCTTTCGGCTTATCCGCCAAGGTTATCACGGGGACATTATTGAGCGCCTGAGAAAATTGGGCGAAAAACTCCACATCAATTTCAGCACGTACAATTGGCCCTTTACGGCTCAAGCGACGTTTTTCTTCACGTTGGATATGCGCGTAATAACGATGTCTTAAATCATCCTGTTCAGCCGTACGTTGCGTTGTGGTGGGTAAAGGTTGGGTATCTTCAACCAGATCAATGCAGTCGACTGGACAAGGTGGAATGCATAACTCACAACCCGTACACAGGTCAGTCAAAATACTGTGCATTAATTTTCCACTACCAATAATCGCATCGACAGGGCAGGCACTAATACATTTGGTACAGCCAATACATTCATCTTCACGAATCACAGCTTTGATCCGTTGTGGTCGACCATCCAGTTGAATATCCCAAACGCTGGGTTCAGCTTTGAGTTGCGGGCGTTCTAACAAGGCTGCCAGTGCATCTGCAACAGGTTGTCCACCAGGCACACATTTATTGGCTTCCTCACCCTCTGCAATCGATTTTGCATAAGGTAAGCAGCCATCACGATGCCCGCATAAACCACATTGTGTTTGTGGTAACAGTTGGTCAATTTGGACAATAAGCGCATGTTGTGCAGTTGGGGACATGTATCGAAGATGAAGCAAAAAAACAGGGAGCTTAGTATAGCAAATAATGATTTATCGCGGCGAAGCAATCGAAAAATATCCGTAGCGTTGAAAATAGGTTGTGCTTATAAATAGTGCTTTTATTGATGTTTTTTAGTGCAATTAAGTTTTCAGATAAATCTGCTTTCCTGTTGGAATGTGACTTTTTCTACATTTTTGACCTTCATTTATTATATAAATAATGAATATTTATTAACATAAGTAAATGATTTTAATTAATAAAAATAGTTAAGCTTAAAAATAATATTGTGATGAAATAGTAATCTGTATTTAATAGATGGAAACTCTATTTTGGTGCATTTTTAGCACCAAGATAAATCACAAGCTCGGGGGTGAATGTTGAAATACAATAGCTTAAATGACTTTCTGGATTATGTTAAAGCTAGAGATCCATATCAACCTGAATTTTTGCAAGCGGTCGAAGAAGTGATGACCAGCTTGTGGCCATTCATTGAGAAAAATCCGAAATATGCTCAATATGGCTTGCTAGAAAGACTGGTTGAACCTGAGCGAGCGATTCAATTCCGTGTATCGTGGATGGATGACCAAGGTCAGACCCATGTCAATCGTGGTTTCCGCGTTCAATACAACTCTGCAATTGGTCCATACAAAGGGGGAATGCGTTTCCATCCTTCTGTGAATTTGTCCATTTTAAAGTTTTTAGGCTTTGAGCAAACCTTTAAAAATGCGCTAACTACTCTGCCAATGGGCGGTGGTAAAGGCGGTTCGGATTTTGACCCTAAAGGTAAATCTGAAGCAGAAATCATGCGCTTCTGCCAAGCTTTGATGCTGGAGCTATACCGTCATCTAGGCTCAAATACCGATATTCCTGCTGGGGATATTGGGGTGGGTGGTCGAGAAGTTGGCTATATGACAGGCATGATGAAAAAGTTAAGTAACGACACATCTTGCGTATTTACAGGTAAAGGGATTTCATTTGGCGGTTCATTGGCTCGCCCTGAAGCAACAGGCTATGGCACAGTGTATTTTGCAGAGGAAATGCTGAAAACTCGTGGCGATAGTTTTTCCAATAAAACCGTATCGATTTCAGGTTCAGGCAATGTGGCGCAATATGCCGCAGAAAAAGCGATGTTCTTAGGCGCTAAAGTTGTGACTTTGTCTGATTCAAATGGTACGGTCTATTTAAAGAATGGCTTCACTAAGGCTTTGCTCGATGAAGTGATGGAATTGAAAAATGTTCAACGTGGTCGGATGTCAGAATTTGCATCAAAGCATGGTTTTGAATATTTCGAAGGCAAAACGCCGTGGCATATCCCAATCGATATTGCTCTACCTTGTGCAACACAAAATGAGCTGAATGCTGAAGATGCAGTAACGTTATTGTCGAATGGCGTGATTTGCGTAGCAGAAGGCGCGAATATGCCATCTACACTTGAAGCGGTTGAAAAATTTATTGCAGCGAAAATCCTGTATGCACCAGGTAAAGCATCGAATGCAGGTGGGGTAGCAACTTCAGGTTTGGAAATGTCGCAGAATGCCAATCGCTTGGGTTGGTCATTTGAACAGGTTGATGAGCGCTTACATGCGATTATGAAAGAGATCCATCGTAACTGTGTCAAATACGGGACTCAGGAAGATGGCTCAATTAACTATGTTGATGGGGCGAATATTGCAGGTTTTGTAAAAGTTGCTGATGCAATTTTAGCGCAGGGTATTTATTAAAAATCGTACGAAATCCCTCTTTAATAAAGAGGGGGCTTCCCATAAAAAATCCGATGACAAAGCATCGGATTTTTTTATTTCTGAATGAAATTATGGTTTTTTCACAATCTCTTGCTCAACAACCATATCGAGTACGTCTGCAATGCTTGATTGGTCAGCAGCAGGGTTTTTAATGTCAAAACGTTTAACACGTACAATCACACGTTGTTGTGGGTTGTGTTCAAAACCTTCGATTTGACCGTAGTACAATGACCAGTTTTTATCTGCGTAAGTTTTTAAACCTTTGTCATCATATTTGATTTCACGAACTTGCATACAAGTTTGTGGTGCCACGCCTGTGCAAGATTTAGTTTCAGGTGAAATTTCTAAGAAAACTGTTTTACCTTCAGACTGGTATTTTGCTTCTGGGGTCATTTTACCAACGAAAGTATATTTTTGACCTTTAGCATCCGCGATTACCAATGTTGGTTGCTCTGGGTTGGCTGTATTTACTTCAAACGCGATTTGACGTTTTTGTAGAAGATCACCCGCGAATTTTTCTTGCGCCATCAATGCTGGTTCACATGCCATCATGGTTGATGCACCATCACCTGTAGCGATTAAACCATTTTCAATTTTCCATGATGTATTTAAACGGTTGCAACCTGTGTCTACAGATAAGCGATCATTGGCTAAGAAGCTTAATACGATTGGACGTTTAGTATTAGCAGGTTGATATGACCAAGTGTAGTTAGTTAATACGTTGCTATTTGCCACTTTTGCACCTGTAAATACATGCTTTTGACCTTTGGCATCAGTAACAGTCAAAATTGCTTGACCATTTACTGTGCTGATTTCAAATGGTACTTTTTTCTCGCTGAAGATGTCAGCAGATAAGCGCTCTTGCTGCATTAAATCATCAGCACAAGCCATCATTGTTGATACAAGCGGGGACGTTACAATCTTGTTGTTTTCAACAGCCCAAGTACCGCCTTGGTTGTTACAGCCAGTTTGGATTGCAAGTTTTTGGTCAGCGTTAAAAGATAACACTAAAGGTTTAGATGCTTTAGAACCTTGGTAGGTCCAATTATATTCAGTTAGGTTTTTTGCAGCAGTTGTATTAATTTGAGAAATTACATTATCAGTTACATTTTGCACAGTTTGGCACGCCATTAAAGAAAGCGGAAGTAATGCAAGAACTAAATATTTGATTTTCATATTCAAAACAACGATAAATAAATAACAGACATAAGCTTAAAGGATTCTTAAAAAGAGAACATGTCATCCTTTTAGCAATTAAGTTTGTTAAATGTTTCTATTTGTAAAATTTTGGAAAAATATAGCAGATTTATAGGCTTGCCGTTATTTTGAGCAAGCCCATTTTATTTTTATGTGATGTAGTTGGTTATTTAATCAAAACGATAAATATCCATACCCAACGAGCCCATCGAGAAGCTGCTATGTACAATATTGAAACGATGACCTGTACCCATTGCAAAGAATAGTGGCGCAAGGTGCTCAAGGCTCGGGTGATTACGCTCAATATAAGGCAAAGATGGCCAATCTAGTACCGCATCGTAATCTTGATGACTGAGTTTACTGACCACTGTATTACGGAAAGTACTGGCCCATGCGGGTACATCGGCATCAGCATGCCATGACAATTCAGCCAGATTGTGAGTAATACTACCTGAACCGATCAACAGAATTTGTTGCTCTCGTAAAGGTGAGAGTACTTCTCCAACATGGTAAATGTCATCAGCACTCATATAAAGGGGGAGTGAAATCTCAATCACTGGGATATCTGCATCTGGATACATGTGCAAAAGCGGCATCCAGACGCCATGATCGCGTGGACGGGTACTATTGGCATGTGCAGAAATACCCGCTGTTGCAAAGCGCGAGAGGATTTCTTCTGCCAGTTTTGGTGCGCCTGCCGCAGGGTAACGAATGTCATATAATTCAGGCGGAAAGCCACGGAAGTCATGCCACGTTTCTGGGCGTGTTGAAGTGTTGACTTCTAAGGCTTGGCTTTCCCAGTGCGCTGACATCACCACAATGGCCTGTGGTTTCGGCAAGTTACTGCCCAGACGATGCAGTGCAGGACCCACTTGCTCTGGATCAAGTGCCAGCATGGGCGAACCATGAGAAATAAATAATCCGGGTAAAGTTTGCAGATCCATAAATAAACACCTGAAAGGGAATACACCATTATCCTGACAAATTCAGTACTGCAGTGATAGCCCTTAAATTTCAACATGTTGTTCTAAAATTAGAACAGTTTTAAGCACGATGGTACGGGTGGTTATGATTAATACTCATGGCACGATAAAGTTGCTCAATCAGTAGAATACGTACCATTGGGTGCGGCATGGTCAGTTTTGACAATGACCAATGCCAAGCAGCAGCTTTACGAACAGCATCGGAATGCCCATCAGGACCACCAATTGCAATCGCAATATCATTGCCTTCAAGCATCCATTGTTTCATCGTATCAGCTAACTTTTCCGTACTCAGCTCACGACCATTTACTTCTAAAGCAATCAAGGTTTCATTGGATTTGAGTGCATTTAGAATACTTTCACCTTCAATTTGACAGTATTTCAAAATATCTGCCTCAGAGTCATTTTTGCCACGCTTTGCCATTGGAAGCTCAATCACCTGTGTTTGTACAAAGGGCTGGATACGTTTGAAATAGTCTTCAAATCCAGTTAACACCCAAGCAGGCATTTTTTGACCAATGGTGAGAATGCGGATTTTCATAGGCGTGTGTGCTTGAGGAAATGAGCCCTATTATAAACGCTGTTCTTTGTTACATGCAGGTAAGTATGGTTTATCTAGTCATAAAAAATACAAAAAGCAGTTGTAGCATAGTCATAAAAAACGCAGCTCAAAACGCGTATGAGCTGCGATCAAAGTGCCATCCGTCTGGAGTTCGGATGGCGCTAAAATGAGTTCATGAGTCAAATTTAGCCTTTGTTTTTATCGACTCTATTTTATTATGCCGCATGTTGGTTATTTTTCAACCATATTGTGTAACAAAAAAAGAGAGCCGAAGCTCTCTTTTATGTCCAATCATTTACTGATTAGTGACGTGCTGCTTTTGCTTCTTCGACTGGTTTTACAATCGGTGTCTTTGGCAAAGGCTTTGGTGTATCTGTCAGTGCTAAAGGTAGAATTTCATCAATGCTTTTCACTGCTTTGATTTCTAATCCTTCTTTGACATTGTCAGGAATTTCAGCCAAATCACGGACGTTATCTTGTGGAATAAACACCAGTTTGATTCCACCACGGTGAGCCGCAAGAAGTTTCTCTTTTAAGCCACCAATACGCATCGCGCGACCACCTAAACTGGTTTCACCTGTCATCGCGATATCTGGACGAATCGGAATACCTGTAAATGCCGACACAAGGGCAGTGGTCAGGGCTAAACCAGCAGATGGACCATCTTTTGGCGTTGCGCCTTCAGGCAAGTGAACATGCACATCTGTTTCTTCAAAACGTGATGCTTCAATTCCCAATTCATCAGCACGCGTACGTACTACAGTCATCGCAGCGGTAATTGATTCCTTCATTACATCACCAAGTGAACCAGTAGTAATGAATTTACCTTTACCTTTGACTGCTGCAACTTCAATGGTAAGTAATTCACCACCGACAGAGGTCCAAGCCAAGCCATTAACACGACCCACTTGTGCTTCATCTTCTGCAATACCGAAGTCAAACTTATGTGGACCTAAGTATTCAGGAAGATTGGCTGAAGTCACGTCAATCTGTAAGTTTTTAGACTTCTTGCTCACCGCTTCTTTCACGACTTTACGGGCAATTTTAGACACTTCACGCTCTAAACTACGAACACCCGCTTCACGTGTATAACGTTGTACGATGTCGCGGATTGCCTCTTCGTGAACAGTCAATTCTTTTGCACGTAAACCATTGTTCTTGATCGCTTTTGGAACAAGGTAACGTTCAGCAATATTCACTTTTTCATCTTCGGTATAACCCGGAAGACGAATGACTTCCATACGATCCAGCAAGGCCTCAGGAATATTCATGCTGTTTGCAGTACAGATGAACATCACTTCTGAAAGGTCAAGGTCAAGATCTAAATAATGGTCATTGAACTTGCTGTTTTGTGATGGATCAAGTACTTCAAGCAACGCTGAAGCAGGATCACCACGGTAATCTTGTGCCATCTTGTCGATTTCATCGAGTAAGAACAATGGGTTCTTGACACCGACTTTCGTCAATGACTGCACGATCTTACCTGGCATCGCACCAATATAAGTACGACGGTGACCACGAATCTCGGCTTCATCACGTACACCACCGAGTGCCATACGGACAAACTCACGACCTGTTGCTTTTGCAACTGATTCACCGAGTGAAGTCTTACCAACACCTGGAGGACCAACCAAACATAGGATCGGACCTTTGAGTTTTTTAACACGAGACTGAACTGCCAAGTATTCAACAATACGATCTTTTACGTCATCTAAGCCGTAATGATCTGTATCAAGAATTTCCTGTGCTTTCGCAAGGTTAATACTGACCTTGCTGGCTTTATTCCAAGGCGTATCTAAAATAACTTCTAGATAGTTGCGAACAACAGCAGCTTCGCTTGAAGCAGGTTGCATCGCTTTCAGCTTACGAAACTCAGCTTCAGCTTTTTTACGTACGTGCTCAGGTAAATCTGCTTCCGCAAGACGTTTTTCAATTTCTGCAACGTCATCTTCCGCACCGCCATTCATATCGGAAAGTTCACGTTGAATGACCTTCATTTTTTCATTTAGAAAGTATTCACGTTGGTTCTTTTCCATTTGGCGTTTTACACTGTCATGCAGCGTTTGCTCAATTTGCTGTTCAGCAGATTGATTCATCAAATAGCTCATTAACTCTTGTAAGTGATCTTCAAACTCGTCGTGCTCTAAAAATTTTTGTTTCACTTCAATATTTAAAGGTACACGAGTTGCAACGAAGAACATCAATTGCAATAAGTCTTCGATTTTGTTTGCTGCTGCAACGAGTTCACGTGCATTACGTAGTTTCGCTTCTGCATATTGAGCGAATAGGGTACGTAATTCATTTAAGCGAGTCTCTTGGGTCTCTTCGTCCAAAGGTAATGTCATTGGGCTTAAATGATGTTCAGCTGTTAAGTATTCTTCTCCGTCAATAATGCGTTCTAACTTAGAACGATGTAGACCTTCAATAAGTACTTTAATGCAGTTTTCATCATTTTCATGATTGACTACTTGTACGATCTTAGCCACGGTTCCATATTGATAGAGATTATCGTGATCAATTTCTTCTGTGAGCGAATCTTTTTGCGCAACTACAAATACTAAATTGTCACTGTTACGAGCCACATCCACTGCATTGATCGATTTTTCACGACCCACGAATAGCGCGATTTGCATGTGTGGATACACCACAACATCACGTAACGCTAATAGTGGTAATACACTTGGAACCTGTGGCTCTAAGCTAGTTTCATTGTTTAAGATATATTCAGACATGGGCACTCCTAATGAGTGACAACGGTGTTGCCATGTTTTTTATAGTGATGTGCATTTGAAAAAATACAAGGGGGTAGGATTAGAAAATATAAAAAAAAGACTAAATTACTCAAGATTCATTGCGGAAATAAGAAAAAAAGCATGCTAAGGCATGAAATAATAAAACTTTTTAGGGCAAAGTAAGGCATTTAATGGTTGGTCCCATTTCTGCCTTAATAGTGGGGTGTCAACATATTGAAATGTGTGAGCAAGGCCAAGACGGTAAGGACGATGTTTGGCTGATGCCAAGGTTCGATCATAATAGCCGCCGCCCATGCCAATACGTGTTCCAAACTGATCACAAGCCAGTAAAGGCATAATGAGTAAGTCTAAATATGAAACATGTTTGCCACGACTTGCCATCGGCTCTTTCATTCCCAGGGGGTGATGGGAAAATCTCTTATTTAAATATTGTCTCGAGCTCACTTTTACCCAAACTAAATGCTGATTCATATTACAAATCATGGGCAAATAAACTTGTTTATTTTGCCTAAAACAAAGCTTTAACAGTTGATCGGTATGTACTTCACCAAAGGCATGTAAATAAAGTCCAATTTTTGATGCGGATTTAAATCGAGTAAATTGTCTAAGTTGAACCAAAACACGTTGTTCAGCTTTCTTTTGTTCGTAATGAGAGAGTTGTCTTCTTTTTGAACGGAGTTGTTTTCTTAATGTGTTTAATGTCTGACTCATAAGGTTTAAAAAAACTGTTTTGAGGTAAAGGCAATCATACCTGATTTACTGTCTGAATTCTAAAATCAAAGCTTTTTATACTTTTAAGTAAAATTAACAACTTATATATCAATCTGTATTTATTCTAACAAATATGGTTTTAATTATTTATTCCAATAATTAATGGGTGTTTGAGGTATTGAATATTATTTATTAATACATTAAAGAGTAATTACTCTATTTTTCATGTTCTTTATAAAATAAAACACAATAAAAACAAAATGAAACAAATAATTATTTTTATTATTTTAATCAAATATTTAATCAATTGTTTGTTTTGTGAATATGAGAAATATATCTCACTTTATAGATAAAAATGTTTATTCATACTTTACCAATTTCCTTGGTTTTATTAGCATCCGCGACTCTTTTTTTAGCACCGAACTAAAAATGCTCATTGGCATTTTTAGACCATCAATAACTGTAGTAATTATCTGAGAATTTTTATGAATAAAGTATATAAAGTGGTTTGGAATGCATCGATTGGCGCATGGGTTGCAACATCAGAACTCGCAAAAAGCAAAACAAAAACCAAATCAAAAGTTCTCAATTTATCTGCTGCAGTTTTAGTTGGGGCTGTTACTTTCTCTTCAAATGCACTTGCAGGGACAGTACTGGGGAATGGAAGTAGCACACCGAATAAATGTAATAATTCTGGCTCTGTAATTGTAGGTGGGGGCAATACCCAATCTTGTGCAAATAGTGATTTTGCTATTGCAGTGGGTAATGATGTGCAGTCAACAGGTAGAGGTTCAATTGCGATTGGTAGTGGCTCAAGAGCTGAGTCAAGACAACCGAATCTTGATGGTAAAGGGGCTATCGCAATTGGTAATGATGCAATTGCTTATGGGGATAATTCAGTTGCAATTGGTGGTCAAGCGAGTACAACAGAAGACTTTACAGTGTCTTTTGGGCATAAAAAAGGTGATCCTAAGTACTATCAAGGTAAAGAACAAGGTGCTTGGGAAGACGATAGATTTTTAAGAGTTACAAATATCGCAGAAGGTGTCAAAGATAATGATGCGGTGAATGTATCTCAACTTAAAAGTGCCGTAGCAGAAGCAAAAACACATTACGTTAGTATTAATGATAATGGCACGAAAGGTAGCAATTATGAGAATGATGGCGCTAAAGGTCGTAACTCAATTGCTGTCGGTGTAAATACAACTTCTAATGGCATAGAGGCAGTCGCGGTTGGCTCAAATGCAAAAGGCGTAGGTACTGGTGCAATTGCTGTAGGTAGTGCAAGCGAGACAGTTGGTAGTGGTGATGTATCGATCGGTCGTAATGCATCAACAAAAGGTGCGACGGGTAGCGCGTCTGGATATAGTAATCAGTCGATTGCAATTGGTGATCAAACTAAAGCAATCGGTGATCAATCCATTGCAATTGGCGCAGATGTAATTGCACGCGGTAACTCATCTGTTGCAATTGGTGGTGATGATGTTGATAAAATTGCTCGTGATACTGAATTAAGCCAAAAATACACCGAAATCACAGGCGGAAAGTTACAAGCTGGTAAATACCCAACAACTGAAGCAAATCATGGCTCTACTGCAGTTGGTGTTCAAGCTGTAGGAACAGGAGCATTTGCTTCGGCTTTCGGTATGACCTCTAAGGCGACAGGTGATGCTTCATCTGCTTTTGGTGTGATGTCAAATGCTGCGGGCAAAGGTGCTTCTGCATTTGGTGCTGTTGCACAAGCAACGGGTGATGGTGCCTCAGCAATCAGATCACAGATACTAAGACTGAGCTCAACAACACGATCAATAACACCAAAACTGAATTTAACACCAAAATTGACAACACTAAGACTGAGTTGGAAAACAAAGGTCTGAACTTTGCCGGTAATGCTGGTGCGGATGTACATCGTAAGTTGGGTGAGAAGTTAAATATCGTTGGTGGTGCTGATGCTGCAACAGCAGAAGACAAGACCAGCGGTGAAAACGTGATTACCCGTACCACAGCAGATGGCATCAAAGTTGAATTGTTGAAAGATGCGAAATTTGACAGCATCACCACTGGCGACACGGTATTAAACGACAAGGGTGTAACCATTAAAGATGGTCCGAGTATCACTAAAGATGGCATCAATGCGGGTGATAAAGTTATCAGCAATGTTGCAGATGGTTCAATTGCCAAAGGTTCAAAAGATGCAGTGAACGGTGGTCAGATTCAGAATATTTCTGACAGCATTAAGAACAGCATTGGCGGTAACACGACTGTTAATAAAGACGGTAGCATCAGCACCAATAATATTGGCGGAACTGGTAAAGACAACATCAATGATGCAATCAAGTCGGTAGATGACAAAGTCACTACAGGTGTTAATGATCTGACCAATAAAGGTCTAAACTTTGCAGGTAATGCAGGTGCAGATGTACATCGTAAGTTGGGTGAGAAGTTAAATATCGTTGGTGGTGCTGATGCAGCGACTGCAGAAGACAAAACCAGCGGTGAAAACGTGATTACCCGTACTACAGCAGATGGTATCAAAGTTGAATTGTTGAAAGATGCGAAGTTCGACAGCATCACCACTGGCGACACGGTATTAAACGACAAGGGTGTGATCATTAAAGATGGTCCAAGCATCACTAAAGATGGCATCAATGCAGGTAATAAGGTCATTAGCAATGTTGCAGATGGTGTGAATGGTAAAGATGCAGTCAATGTTGACCAGTTAACCAAAGTTAAAGATGGTTTAGATGGCAAGATTACTGATACCAATACTAAGTTGGATGATGCGAAGAAAGACTTGGGTAACCAAATCACGGACACCAACAACAAGTTAGACGATGCAAAGAAAGACTTGGGTAATCAGATTACAGATACCAAGACTGAGCTCAACAACACGATCAATAACACCAAAACAGAACTGAACACCAAGATTGATAACACCAAGACTGAGTTGGAAAACAAAGGCTTGAACTTTGCAGGTAATGCAGGTGCAGATGTACATCGTAAATTGGGTGATAAGTTAAATATCGTTGGTGGTGCTGATGCAGCGACTGCAGAAGACAAGACCAGCGGTGAAAACGTGATTACCCGTACCACAGCAGATGGCATCAAAGTTGAATTATTGAAAGATGCGAAATTCGACAGCATCACCACTGGCGACACGGTATTAAACGACAAGGGTGTAACCATTAAAGATGGTCCGAGCATCACCAAAGATGGCATCAATGCAGGCGATAAAGTCATTACGAATGTTGCTGATGGTTCAATTGCCAAAGGTTCAAAAGATGCAGTGAATGGTGGTCAGATTCAGAATATTTCTGACAGCATTAAGAACAGCATCGGCGGTAACACGACTGTTAATAAAGACGGTAGCATCACGACCAATAACATTGGTGGAACTGGTAAAGACAACATCAATGATGCAATCAAGTCGGTAGATGACAAAGTCACTACAGGTGTTAATGATCTGACCAATAAAGGTCTAAACTTTGCAGGTAATGCAGGTGCAGATGTACATCGTAAGTTGGGTGAGAAGTTAAATATCGTTGGTGGTGCTGATGCTGCAACAGCAGAAGACAAAACCAGCGGTGAAAACGTGATTACCCGTACAACAGCAGATGGTATCAAAGTTGAATTGTTGAAAGATGCGAAGTTTGACAGCATCACGACTGGCAACACCGTTATTAATAACAATGGCTTGACCATTAAAGATGGTCCGAGCATCACCAAAGATGGCATCAATGCGGGTGATAAAGTTATCAGCAATGTTGCAGATGGTGTGAATGGTAAAGATGCAGTCAATGTTGACCAGTTAACCAAAGTTAAAGATGGTTTAGATGGCAAGATTACTGATACCAATACTAAGTTGGACGATGCGAAGAAAGACTTGGGTAGGCGATACGCTGAATGTTAAAGATGCAATCAATGTGGGCAGTGGTGCAACCAAAGTTAAGATTGATGGCACGACCAATACCATTGGTGGCTTAAGCAACACGACTTGGAATGGCACAGCAGTATCAGGTCAGGCAGCGACTGAAGATCAATTGGCAGCAGTTGATGGCAAGCTTGGTAACTTGGACGATGCAGCGGTTAAATATGATGACCCTGCAACCAAAGACAAAGTGACTTTAGCGGGCGCAGGTGGCACCACCATTACCAATGTTAAAGCTGGTGCGGTGAACTCGACTTCGACCGATGCAATCAACGGTAGTCAATTACACGGTGTAGCCGATAGCGTTAAAACTGCAATTGGTGGCAACACGACGATTGATGCAACGACGGGTGCAATCACGACTAGTAACATTGGTGGCACAGGCTCGAACACGATTGATGGTGCGATCACCAGCGTTAAAGATGCAGCAACCAAAGCGAAAACAACGGTCACTGCTGGAGATAACGTTGTTGTAAGCAAGGTCAAGAAACGACGGATCGCCTGACGATTGGTCAAACGGTACAGAAGATGAATACCGATGGTATTAAATTCTTCCATACCAATGCGGATACTTCTAAAGGCGATTTAGGAGCAACCAATGACTCAAGTGCAGGTGGTATCAACTCTACTGCGATTGGTGTAAATGCAATTGTTTCAACTGGTGCAGACAGTGCAGTTGCTTTAGGTCATAACAGTAAGGCTGGAGGAAAAGAGTCAATTGCAATTGGTCAAGGTGCCGAGGCATCTGGATTACAATCAATCAGCATTGGTACTGGTAACAAAGTGAAAGGTGATCACTCTGGTGCAATCGGTGATCCAACAATTGTTGATGGTGCGAACAGTTATTCTGTGGGTAACAATAATCAAGTGCTTACAAATGATACTTTTGTCCTTGGTAACAATGTAACCAAAACAGTAGCTGGATCAGTTGTGTTGGGTAATGGTTCAGCAGCGACAACGGGTGCGGGTGTTGCGGGTTATGCATTATCTGCTATCACAAGTGCAGATAAGACAGCAATTGATAAAACAACTTCAACTACTGGTGCAGTTGCAGTGGGTGATGCGGCGAGTGGTATTTATCGTCAAATCACGGGTGTTGCAGCAGGTAGTGACGATGCCGATGCCGTGAATGTTGCTCAGTTGAAAGCTGTGGGTAACCAAGTTGTCAAGACTCAAACTGCGCTTGTAGATAGTTTGGGTGGCGGTGCTAAAGTTAATAATGACGGTACAATTACAGGACCGACTTATAATGTAGCCCAAGGTAATCAAACCAATGTTGGCGATGCATTAACGGCACTTGACAAAGCGATTGGCTCTGTAGGAACAACATCGAAAACGACTGTAACCAATGGTCAGAATATTGTTGTGAATAAGAGCAAAAATGCAGATGGCTCTGATAACTATGAAGTTGCAACAGCAAAAGACTTAACTGTTGATTCTGTGAAAGCAGGTGATACTGTTCTGAATAATGCTGGTATCACAATTGGTAATAATACGGTTGTGTTAAACAACACTGGATTAATCATTGATGGTGGTCCAAGTGTGACGACTAAAGGCATTGATGCAGGCAATAAGCAAGTTATCAATGTTGCAGCAGGTACGAAAGCAACTGATGCAGTAAACAAAGGTCAATTGGATAGCGCAATCAGCAATGTGAATAACACTGTGAATGAGCTTGCTAATAATGCAGTGAAATACGACGATGCCAACAAAGACAAGGTTACATTGGGTGGTGGAGCCAATGGCACCACGATTACCAATGTGAAAGATGGTACTGTTGCTCAGGGTTCTAAAGATGCTGTGAATGGTGGTCAGTTGTGGAATGTTCAGAAGCAAGTTGATCAAAACTCAACTGATATTCAGAACATTAATAACAACATTAGTAACATTAACAACGGTAAGTCTGGTCTGGTTCAACAGCAGACTGCCAATGGTGAAATTACGGTTGGTAAAGACACTGGTGGTACAAGTGTCAATGTGGCTGGTAAAGATGGTGATCGTGTTGTAACTGGCGTTAAAGATGGTGCAATTAGTGCGACATCCAAAGATGCGGTGAATGGCTCTCAGTTGAATGCAACAAACAAAAAAGTTGTTGAATTCTTAGGCGGCGGAGCTGGTTATGACAACATTACCAATAGTTTCACCAACCCAACCTACAATGTTGGGGGCAAAGATTACAACAATGTTGGCGGAGCAGTTGATGCTTTAAACAAAGCCGATCAAGCATTGAATAGTAAAATTGACAATGTAAGTAATCGTCTTGAGCAAGCATTCTACTCAACCAATCAACGTATTGATGACGTAGAGAAAAAAGCCAATGCTGGTATTGCCGCGGCAATGGCATTGGAAGCTGCACCATATATCGCTGGCAAATATACTTACTCAGCAGGTGCTTCTTATCATGGTGGTGAAAATGCAGTCGGCGTAACCTTACGTAAGACTGCAGATAATGGTCGTTGGTCAATCACGGGTGGTGTAGCTGCTGCATCACAAGGTGATCCAAGCGTACGTATCGGTATCAGTGGCGTAATTGACTAAGGGACTCGTTATGTAGGAGAGCCCTTAGGCTCTCCTCATCTCCAATAGATAAAGAGAGTTAAAATATGAAAAATATGATAAAAGCATTGGTTATCGGGATCACATCTTCTTTCGCAATGGTGACATTTGCAGCAGATGATGAAGTTGTTGTTCAACAAGAGGAAATCAAATTTCCAGCAGTTGAAAAGAGCTATCTCAAACAAGTGCAGCGTTATGAATACGATAATGTTGCTCGTTTAGGAACAGGTTTAACCAAAGACCAAATCCGACATGTATTGGGAAATCCTCAATTTAGTGAGGGTCTGTTCTTTGTTAAAACTTGGAACTACGTATTAGATGTTCGTCAGCCGAATAGCCAAGATTATTTACGTTGTCAGTTGCGTGTAGACTTTGACAAGCAAGCATTATCAGAACGCTTATCGTGGAAAGGCGAGGCCTGTGAAGGTTTAATGGCTTGGGGAGCGAATAATCAAGTTCCAGCAGATACCAATTTAAATAGTCTACGTTCATCAAGTGTATTTTTTGCATTTGATCGTTCAAATGCCAATGCAATTGAACAGGGACCTAGTTCAGTGGCAGCAATTGCACAACGGATCAAACAAGCGCCAGCGAATAGCCCTGTAATTGTTGCTGGCTTTGCAGATCCTTTAGGTAAATTTGCCTATAACCATCAATTATCAGCACAACGTGCCAATACCGTTGCTAAGCTGTTGGTCAATGAAGGGGTTGATGCGAATCGCATTCAAATTCAAGCTAATAGCCAAACGGATCTATACCAGCAATGTGCTGGACATAGGGCAAATAGTCAACTTGTAGGCTGCTTAGCTCCAAATCGACGTGTAAATATAAGCTGGTAAATTTATTCAATAAGAAATGGCTGCTTAAGGGTGGCCTTTTTTATTCCCGTGTAATACCTGATGGTAAAAAACTCTCCTTAATTTGAACGGTGTTCAGTACTTTGCTATAAGTGGCATTAATATTTGTCTATTTTTTTAATCTTCCTTTTTGTTTTAATTTATTGATTTTATGCGGTTTTTAATTTTCTGGTTTTATTCTGCATAAATAATAATTTTTGTGAACTGTCTGACAATTTGCTTTAATTTTGTTTAAAAAGTGATCTAATATACGCCGCATGAAATAACATTTTCAGATGTCAGTTTCATGTATCTAAATAATTAGATTGAATATTTGTGGGGTAAGTAACGAGAGTGGTTTCACTTCTTGGCTTGATAAAAATATTCAAATTTTTTAAAGCAGTTTTATAGAGGGAAAAACAATGTTGGATTCTAAAGAACTTATTGTACTCGATCAGATACTTGTCCTCACCAAAGAAGGCAAAAATGATTTAGTTTATGAAAATGACACATTACTAAAAGTAAAGATGATCTCGAATCAACACATTGTGGTCGAAGATGATTATCAGACCAATTTTCTATTAAAGCGACAAGATGAAAATGTCGTTTGGTCGTTTATTTAAGCTGAGAAGAATCGCATCTGAGTCGAAAAATTGGTCATAAAATTTTATTATTCAATGGTTTATTTTTATAGTGCAATTCTGTGATTTGGATGTTTATTCTCGTATAGTCAATATTTTTTTGTATTTTGACTCAATTGACACCATCCAAAGAAAAGCAGTCAATTCTATTTCTATGCTTTATCCTTAATTTGAATAAAACTATTGGGAAATAGCTAAGGATGGAACAGGTGATGCAAAATAATAAATTCACGACATTTTTGAGGCCTTTCGCTGTGTCATGTATCTTGGCATCATCATTTGGGGTGATAAGTCCAAGTTATGCTGCGCCCGAAGGGAAACTAGATTTAACGCTTTCTCCGCATTCACAAAATAAAGTTAAGCAATTATTAAACGATCCCAAAACTTGGCAACAGATTCCTAAACAAGTCACTTTATGCGTGTTTTCTCCAAATGGTGAGCATAGTGAAGCATTTGAGCAAGCAACCAGTTACATCACAGAAATTCCAAGTATCGTCCGTGTAGCCAAACAGTTTGGTGTAAACATGAACGTGACACGTCCTTCGCATTTACAATTCAAATTAGACTTTGATTACCCAAAATTGAAAAAACAGGCATCGACTGTGGTCAATCTCAAGGTCTATACCAATGAAGCTGTATTAACTGAAGATTTCCGTAGTAAACGTTGTGATGGGGCTGGAATTAGTAATTTACGTGCAAAACAGTTTAATAAGTTTGTGGGCAGTGTCGATGCGATAGGTGCATTACAAACCTATAAGCAGCTCAGTTCAGTGATTCAGGTTTTGGCTAATCCAAAATTTGATGAAAAGATGACAAATAATGATTATGAAGTGGTTGGAATTGTACCGTTAGGTGCAGCCTATATCATGGTCACAGATCGTAATATTAATACCTTGGCAAAAGCCGCAGGTAAGAAAGTTGCCGTGTTCCAATTTGATGAGACCCAAAAGAAATTGGTACAGAACGTTGGTGCTCAACCTGTCTCTGTTGATTTGGTAACTGTGGGTGGGAAATTTAATAATAAAGAAGTCGATATTATGGCAGGTCCAGCCATTTTATTTGAGCCACTTGAATTGCAAAAAGGCATGACTGATAAATCAGGCAAGGCCGTCGGTGGGATTATTAAATTTCCTGTGATTCAAGTGACAGGGACGCTGATTATGCACCGTAATAAGTTTCCAGCAGGTATGGGATCGATTGCACGTGAAGTCATTTCTAAGCAGTTAAATCCTGCATTTGAATTTGTCGACAAGATTGAAGCAAAAATTCCTGATAAATTTTGGTTGAAATTGAATGAAAGCGACAAACCTGGTTATGTTCGATTGATGCGTGAAGCGAGGATTCAAATGACCAAAGAAGGTTTTTACGACAAAGATATGATGAAGTTGTTGAAACAGGTACGTTGTTCACAAGACCCAAGCAATTATGAATGTGCTTTGAAAGATGAGTGATAAGTCATATCCAAAGAATTGATCATTGAGTCTGCAGAAATGATTTACTTTATTTAGATTGATATCTATTAGAGTAAATCATGGATGTGATTAATAAGATTAAAAGTAAATTACAAAAACAGAATGTAAGCTTGAATACACCGGCAACATGGCAGGAAATTTTGGCTTTTGAATACAAGTATCAAGTCAAATTATCGCCAATTTTAAGAACTTACTTCTTAGAGTTTAATGGTATAGCTAACCGAGATATGGATGATAACTATTTTACATTTTTGTCGCTGGCTGACTTTCAATTATTCGAAAGTATTTCAAGCTACTATGATAAAGATAAGTATTTATATCCGAACTGTTTTGTATTTTCGGACTATCTAGTCTGGTGTTGGGGGTATGTGGTACAACTCGATCAGCTTGGTTTGGATGGTGTTGTATATCAAGTGGGAGGGGTAGAAAAAGTAAAAATTGCAGATTCTTTCACAGCATTTTTAAATCAATATTTAATCGATAGTGATGAATTATTATAAAAATAATTAATGGGGACTGTTAAAAGCATAAGGTTCATTCGAGATAAATGCTTTATTAAAGATATAATTAGAAGTTAAATTATTATTTTAATTATATTTAAAAAAGATACTCCAGAGGTGCCGCTGCATGGTCGTTACCCTGAACCCGATGAGTTCAAGGTGGAGGTGACGCATACTTAATGGGTTTCCTACTCGAGGCAGGCATACACTCAAAATACACAGAACACATCCATAAATTTAAGTATCGGCAGGGGAATAGACGTACTGGCGAACACCCTAGAGATGTTTCCTATTATAGTTAAATCAACAACGACCACAAGAGTTAAATATTGTGATTTGTATGTTTTACTAACAATTAGAAAATTAAGTTTAATAAGATTATAAAATCTAAAAACAGGATAAATCGTTATTTGAAATCAAATATGGGTCTCCAAAATGCCGCTGCATGTCTTTACCCTTGAACACTAAGGTTCAAGGTGGAGAGCGCTGTATATTATCTGGGTTTCCTACTCAGGGTAGGCATACACGCTAAATATTCAGAAACGCTTTCCGATTAAGAAGGATATCACGGCTCAGGGGAATCAGACCGGCTGGCGTACACCTCAGAGATGTTTTTAATTATAGTGAAATTAGGGGCTGTCGCAAGGGGAGAAAATAGAGAGATTTGTAAGTTTAAGTTTACAGTTAAGATGTTAAATAGAAGTGACTGAATTGAAAAATATAATAAATAAATCGATTTTTTAATTAAAAAATAATCTCCAGAAGTACCGCTGCATGTCTTTACCCTTGAACACTAAGGTTCAAGGTGGAGAGCGCTGTATATTGTCTGGGTTTCCTACTCAGGGTAGGCATACACGCTAAATATTCAGAAACGCTTTCCAATTAAGAAGGATATCACGGCTCAGGGGAATCAGACCGGCTGGCGAGTACTCCAGAGATGGATTGCATTATAGTGAACTCTGACGATGTTGCAAGGACTCCACTAATATTATTTGTAAGTATAGCTTAACAATGTGTAAGCTTATGTTTAGGTCATTTATGCAAGAAAAGAGCAGGATTATTCATTTTTTCCTGAATAACATTTAAAAAATAAACATATGAATTGACTCTATGTTAATACTTTGATTGAGGTCAAAAGATAGAGAAGTGATAAAAATTACAATGGGAGTAAGATAAAAAGGAAAAATTATTTTTGTGTGAAAGCTTGTTTAATAAAAAAGCCTGAAATTTGCATTTCAGGCTTTTTTCATTCAGATATTTTGTTCAACATCTTCTAGAATAGTTTCTAAAAGCCGTTCGCAATGAGCGTACTGTTGCAAAGATTTATTTAAGCTAAACACTTCTTGTGCCATCTGTAACGCAACCATAATCACAAGCTTATTATGTTCAACTCGTGGGGCACTACGACGCATGTCATGGAATTTTTGATTAAGTAGCTCTGCGGCACGCTCTAACTCTTCACGTTTTTCTTCTGTCGTATTAAGACGGAAAGTCTGTTCAATTAAGCGAAGTTCGACAACGATTGGTTCACTCATGATCAGATCTCCTCTTGGGTTTCAGCATTAGGGTGAGCAAGCTGCTGAATTTCTTGTGCATGCTGATCCTGTGCTGTGCCTAAAATTGAAAGGCGCTGAATAATAGCCTCGACTTTAGATTTTGCTAGCTCATTTTTTTGTAATAAGCGATCACGATCTTGTTGTAAATCTTGAATCTCTTGCTGACTATGGCGTTGTTGTGCTTGTAATTTTTCTTTATTGACACGTAGGTCATTACGCTCAGCCAAGATTTCTTGAAAGCGATTTTTCAAATCAGTGGTGCTTTTCTCTAAACGGCTATAACGTTCCGCTAAAGTTGTTGCATCTTGATTCAGTTGTTTAAATTGATCTTGTAACTGAGTCAGTTGTTCAGTTAAGTTATCAACTTCTTCCTGCTTTTGCGTGATGATGCTATTTTTCTGCACAATTTGTGCATGTTGGTCCGTTTCAGCTAATTGCTTAGCTTCGGTGAGCGAAGTATTTTCTCGCTCTAAGTGATGTAAGCGTGTTTTTAAAACACCAATATGCGCTTGTAGACGCTGTAATTGTTCTAACATAACGAAGGTCGCACAGAGTTGCAATCAAAGGTAATATATACAGCAGTATAGAGGTTGGATAAACGAATGCAAGACGATATTTCAGGTTGGACAGAATGGAATGCTCATTTTGATGGGATTGAAGAAATTTCAAGCCCAAGTGAGTTACACGGTTTACTAACTGGTATAGTTTGTGTGACACAAGCGCCGACTGAAGATGAATGGTCACAAATCTTAAACACCCTGAATGTGCCTGCTTTACAGCCAGAAGCACTGCAAAGTTTAACCGATGAAGCAGAAGATGTGGCACATGCTTTATCGGATGATGAATTAGATTATTTACCGATGCTCCCAGATGACAACCATTTGCTAGCTGATCGTGTTCAAGCCTTGGCAGATTGGTGTGCAGGGGTGGTACTGGGTTTTGGTTTGGCTTCTGGTCATATCCGTGCTGAGGAACAAGAGCTGATTGAACATTTACAAGATGTTGCAGCTGTTGAGTTCGAAGACTCGGATAATGATGAAGAAGGTGAAGAAAGCTATCAGGAACTGTATGAGTTTGTACGCTTGATTCCTGTGAGCTTATCGATTGGTCGCACCAAGATTCCTGTAGCCGAAAGTTCTTTATTGCAAAACTTTCATGCCAAAAGCAGAAATCAAGACAATCCAGCTGATCCACAAACAGTAGTAGAAATGTTTACCCCACATCGTCCGAGTTAACTCGGGCGGTGCCTTAACACCTTATAAATAAAGATACTTACAATCATTCATCTTCATCAGAAGGACTATATGAAATTAAGTCAAGCCGATTTTAAACAACGTCGTGATATTCTCGCTAAAAAAATAGGCAGCAATAGCATTGCAATTATTGCGACACGAGCAGAAATGTATCGTAATCGCGATGCTGATTATAAATATCGTGCCGACAGTAGTTTTTATTATCTCACTGGATTTGCCGAGCCCGAGGCGGTTGCGGTTATTGAAACCTTTGCCGAAGGTGAAGAGTATAGCTACAGTTTGTTCTGCCGTGAACGTGATCGTGAAATGGAAATCTGGCATGGCTATCGTGCTGGTATTGATGGTGCGATTGAAATTTATGATGCAGATGAAGCTTATGCGATTGACTTATTAGATGAAGAAATCATCGAAAAAATTCTAAATAAACAGCGTCTTTACTATCGTATTGGTCAGCAAGCTGAGTTTGATGCACGTGTTAGTCAGTGGATTCAAAAGGCAGATGCAGAACAGCGGCGAGGTAGTGCTGCACCTGCTGAGTTGATTCAGCTTGATCGTATTGTTGATGAAATGCGTTTGAAAAAATCAGCCCAAGAAATTGAGTTGATGCAGATCGCATCGAATATTAGTGCCGAAGCACATACTCGTGCTATGCAAACTGTTAAACCTGCGATGATGGAGTATGCACTGGAAGCAGAACTCAATTATATTTTTGGGAAAAACGGTTGCGTACCGTCATATAACAGTATTGTTGGTGGCGGTGAAAATGCCTGTATTTTGCATTATGTTGAAAACAACAAGCCACTCAAAGATGGTGATTTAGTACTTATTGATGCAGCGTGTGAATATGAATTCTATGCGTCAGATATTACGCGTACATTCCCTGTCAACGGTAAGTTTAGTCCTGAACAGAAGGCGTTATATAATATTGTTTTAGAAGCGCAGCTTGCTGCAATTGATGCGACACGTATTGGCAATCATTATAAATACCCACATCAAGTTGCAGTGAAAATCTTAACTCAAGGTTTGGTTGATCTTGGTTTGATGAGTGGCGATGTTGATGAATTGATTGAAAGCGAAGCATTCCGTCAGTTCTTTATGCATGGTACAGGTCATTGGTTGGGTATGGATGTACATGATGTTGGTGCATACAAGACTGGCGAAGACTGGCGCGTTTATGAAGCAGGTATGGTGGTCACTGTTGAACCCGGCTTATATGTTGCACCTGATGATGAAACCGTCGATGCAAAATGGCGGGGTATCGGGATTCGTATCGAAGATGATATTGTCGTTACGGAAAATGGTCCATTGGTTTTGACCAAGAATGTAGTGAAAACTGTTGAAGAGATTGAAAGCTTGATGGCAAGCCATTAAGTTGAGATTGAGAAAAGGCTTATCGATCGATAGGCCTTTTTTATTTCGTTTGATGACCAAGACAACTTTTGAATATATTTTAAAAACATAGACCAAACAAAGTACAAATTCCAATCCTGATTTGAGTTAGAGTAAGATAGTCCCGAAACATCAAGTCATGAAAAACTGATAAGGAATAATATTATGCAGCAACAAGTCATCATTGTCGGTGGAGGTATGGTTGGACTCAGCCTTGCTTTAATGTTGGCAAAATCTAATATCGCAGTAAAGTTATTAGAAGCTGTGAAATATCCGAATTTTGATGATGAAAATGTTGCGCCTTATCATTCCAGTTTTGATGCGCGTAATACCGCATTATCACGCCGCAGCGTACAGATTTACCAAAAGTTAGGTTTGTGGGAAGCCTTACAACAACATGCTACCCCAATTCTGCAAGTGCATATTACTGAGCAAGGCAGTTTTGGTAAGGCTCGTCTCGTTGCAGAGCAAGAAAAAGTAGAAAGCTTTGGGCAAGTGATTGAAAATGCTTGGTTAGGTCGAGTATTACTCACCCAAGTGCGTCAACAGCCGTTGATTGAGTTGATTGATGGTGTGCAAGTAACTTCACTGACGCAAGATGCAGATCAGGTACAAATCGAAGCCATGCGTAATGGCGAATATATCCATTCCTTAAAGTCCAAGTTAGTCATTGCTGCTGATGGTCGCGATTCTTTCTGCCGCCAAGCCATTGGCGTGGGTGTAGATGAACATGATTATGACCAAGTCGCGATTGTGACCACTGTACAGACTTCTAAGCCGCACCAGCAGGTTGGCTTTGAACGTTTTAGTGCGTTGGGACCATTGGCACTTCTACCTTTACCAGGCGAATACCGCCGTTCAGTAGTTTGGCCTGTGAAAAAAGGTACTGAAGCAGAATGGTTAGGTGAAGAAAATGATCAACATTTCCTTGATGCTCTACAGGAAACCTATGGGGATCGAGCAGGGAAATTTGAAAAAACAGGCAAACGTTTTAGCTATCCATTGTCGCAAGTGTTAGCAGATAAGCAGGCGGTTGGACGTGTGGTGTTGATGGGGAATGCAGCACATACCATTCACCCAGTGGCAGGGCAAGGTTTTAACCTGTGCTTGCGTGATGCAGATGTGCTGGTTCGGTTCCTGATGGAGCAGTTAGCAAAATCAGATGATATTGGCGCGCCTGAAAATTTATTGGCCTATGAACAATCACGTTTGAAAGATCAGCAACGTGTAATCAAGTTCTGTGATTCGGTGGTGCGTGGTTTTAGTAATCAGAATCCAATCCTCAAATTATTACGCAATACAGGATTGATTGCTTTTGATGTGATTCCAGGTGTTAAGCCTTTGGTTGCCAATTATGCAATGGGGCTAAAAGCATGAGTGAAATCTTAGATGTCGTTATTGTCGGTGGTGGTTTAGTTGGCGGTTTAACAGCTTTATTACTCGCGCAAGGTGGGGTACAGGCGACGGTGCTAGATGCTGCACCTGTACTTGATCAGGATAAAACTTTGTCAGTCATGAATCCAAGGGTATTGGCACTCAGTCAAGCCACCATTCATTTACTCAAAACAGTGGATGTCTGGGATGATTTAGCACGCCAAATGCCCTATTCAGGCATGCAGGTCTGGAATAAAAATGGCTATGGTGAAATTAATTTTGGTCATGCTTCGGAGCAGCAACCTCAATCAGATCAGGCATTAGGTTCAATGGTTGAGCCAAGTGTTTTGAATGTTGCGATTCAACAAAAAATGCTGCAACAGCTCAAAGACTATCGTACCCAAGTCAAAGTCATTCGGATCGAACAGATTCCGCAAGGCTGGTCAATTCAATTGGCAGATGGCACGACATTAAAAACCAAGTTGCTGATTGGTGCAGATGGTGCGAATTCTTTTGTACGTGAGCAGGCGTATATTGATTTAGATGTACTGGATTATAAGCAGGCTGCGATCAGCTGTGCGATTAAAACCACGCGCCCGAATCAATATGTGGCTCGACAGATTTTCCTACCGACAGGACCATTGGCTTATTTACCGATGGCAAGTCTTGATCCTCAAGAAAACGGTTATTGGCAATCAATTGTTTGGACTTTACCAGATGATTATGCTGATGAGTATTCAGCACTCAGCGATCAAGCATTTATGCAACTATTGACGCAAGAAAGCCTACATATGTTGGGTGAGGTGGTTGAGGTGCGTTCTAGAGCACAATTCCCATTAAAAGCACGTGCAGCGCAACGCTACATCAAATCAGGCTTAGCACTGATTGGTGATGCCGCGCACGTGATCCATCCTTTGGCTGGACAGGGTGTGAATATTGGTTGTTTAGATGCCGCTGTGTTGTGTGATGTGTTACTACACGATTTAAAACGTGGTGTGTGGGCCAACGAACAGACTTTATTGCGTTATGAACACCAACGTAAGGGTCAAAACGACGCCATGATGCATAGTATGTCTGCGATTGGATGGATTGAAAGTTCAGAATTATTTCCCTTTGTTTGGGCAAGAAATTTTGGTTTGAAACAGGTTGAACAGTTCGATTGGTTTAAGGATCGTTTTATGCAACAAGCCAATGGATTAGGGACATTGAAAGACACACAATATGCATGTTAAAAAATAGTAGATATTTTTTAAACAATCATTTATAAATCAGAGTGAATTTGGTCATAAAAAGTACGTTTTAACAAATATTGTGCTTTGCTAAATCTGAAGAGCTTGCTAAATTCCACCTAGTTCTGATGGCCAAATAGCGATGATGAGAGTTGAGTCATTGTGGGGAGATGAAGATGACGGAAATGAATGATTACGACGAAAACACAGAAGATTCTGCTGTAGACGACGAAGAGGCGAAAGCGGCAGAAAGTGGTGCAGAGAGTGAAGAATCGAGCGCCAATGACGCTGATCTTGCTGAAGCGGAAACTTTAACCGTGACTGCGAAGCAGAAACAACGCCAAGCTTTAGAAGATGAAGTGGCTGCGTTTCTTGCACGTGGTGGGCGTATTACTGAAGTTCCGCCAGGTGAGCATCAAGATTAAGTCTGAATTGATATAAAAAAGCATCACGGTTGTGGTGCTTTTTTATGTTGGTGTGACTCATGTTCACACTCAAGTGGTTGGTGTAACTCTTTTAAAATGCCACATTGTTCAATGGTACGATGTTGTGAACATTGTTGTTTTAAATGGCTTAGATCTTGTTTGAGATGTTCCAGATTCTTAATCTTCTGTGAAACCTCGGCAAGATATTGATCAATCAGATGATCGACCTCCATGCAGGTTTGATTTGGATCTTCGGCTAGACCCTTAAGCTTTTGAATATCTTGTATGGTGATGCCCAGTTCTCGGCAGTGTTTTAAAAATAACAATTCTGAAAGCATTTGTTCCGAATAATGACGGTAATTTCCCGCCGTTCGTTGGGCTTTGTCCAGCAACCCAATTTTTTCGTAATAGCGAATCGTATCTACAGATACACCTGACTTTTTTGCTAATTGTCCAATGCTAAAACTGATCATGCTTGACTCTGGAGTTACTCTAGGGTTTTAAATCACTATAAAATATTCAGTGAGAAAAGTCATGGCAGGATGTGGATGCAACACAACGTGTTCGCCAACACAAAAAATTAGTCCAAAGTTTAGAAAGGCTTTATGGATTGCTTTAGTTTTAAATGCATTGATGTTCTTTGTCGAAATTATCGGAGGATCACATGCACGTTCTGTGTCGCTCTGGGCGGATGCCTTGGACTTTGCGGGTGATGCAGCAAACTATGCCATTTCTTTAGCTGTATTGTCCATGACCTTGTACTGGCGAGCGACCGCAGCCTTAGTCAAAGGAATCACCATGGCTGCCTTTGGTATTTTTGTGATTGTTAAAGTATTCTGGTCATGGTGGCTAGGTGTAACACCTGAACCAATGCTTATGGGGGCGATTGGTGTACTGGCATTGGTTGTCAATGTTATCTCTGCATTGATGCTCTATGCATTCCGTGATGGCGATGCAAATATGCGCTCGGTATGGTTATGTAGTCGGAATGATGCGATTGCTAATATCGCCATTATCATCGCAGCTGTTGGTGTATTCGGCACAGGAACCATGTTCCCTGATTTATTTGTAGCCTTTATTATTGCGTATTTAGGTGTTTCTTCTGGTTTGGCAGTGATTAAGCAGGCGAGAATGGAAAGAAAACGAGATCAGGTTAATATCATGACTAAGGCCTAAAACACATTGTTGTTATTTCATATTGAGATGATAAGGGGAGATTTAAAAAATCTCCCTCTTAGGTTTTATTGATCTTGTTGGGTGAGTTCCAAAGCACGTTGGTACGCCACTTTCTTTTTTATACCCGTCAAATCAGCAGCCAATTGTGACGCCGCTTTTACCGATAAATCCTGTAATAAACGTTTCAACAACGCATCCAGTTTATCCTGCTCCATATCTTTTTCCGCAGATGCTCCACCGACCACAACCACAATTTCACCCTTTTCTTGGTTGTGATCATTTTCGATAAAAGTAACCAATTCTTTTAAAGTCATCTTCTTGATGGTTTCAAAAGTTTTGGTAATTTCGCGGGCAAAACCAACAGGTCGCTCTTCACCAAAGACTTGCACCATATTTTTGATGCTGTCCAAAATACGATGAGGTGCTTCGTAGAAAATCAAGGTCTGGGTTTCATCCTTGAGCTTTTCAAGCTGGCTGATTCGTTGCGATGCTTTCGATGGTAAAAAACCCTCAAAGCTAAAGCGGTCACTCGGTAAACCCACTGCACTTAATGCCGCAATTGCTGCACAAGCACCCGGTACTGGAATGACACGAATGCCATGTTCTTGAGCGGCACGAACCAGCTTAAAACCTGGGTCGCTAATCAGTGGAGTACCAGCATCACTGATTAATGCAACATTTTCTCCTTTTAACATTCTTTGGAGAAGTTGATCAATTTTGTTACTTTCGTTGTGATCATGACACGCTGTGAGTGGAGTTGAGATATTATAATGTTTGAATAATTGAGCAGATTGACGAGTGTCTTCTGCGGCAACTACCGATACAGATTTTAAAATATCAATTGCACGAAAGGTCATGTCATCTAAGTGCCCAATCGGGGTTGCTACAACAAATAATTGAGCACTCATAAAAGGTAACTCCCTAATGTATTACAAAAAATATTGGCTGCTACTATGTTTGGCGGCATGTGTGAGTCCAGTTTATGCGGACGTACTGGTGATTCTACCCGAATCTGGTACGATGGCGCGAGCTGGTCAAAGCATCAAACGTGGTTTCTTGAGCGCTTATACAGCATCTGGCAGCAAAGAAAAAATCATTTTTGTAGATTCAGCGAAAAATAACATCGATACGATTTTTAAGAAAAGGGTCAACAGTAAGACTCGACTGATTGTTGGGCCATTGGCACGGCCTGAAATTGAAACTGTGATGCAACTGAATCCAGCAATTCCTGTAATTGCATTAAATGATGTGAATAACCAGACCACCAATGTATGGCAATTTAGTTTGGCAAAACAGCATGATGCTGTTGCATTAACTCAATTATTGAAGAAAGACAAAATTAAAAATCTATTGGTATTACGTCAAGCTGGAACTGAATCTGCAACAGAACTATTTATGATGGCACTCATGTCTGAATTTGGCTCAGATATTCATGTGGTCAATGAACGTCCTAAAAAACTTGCGCGTAAAGAAGGGCTGTTATTGTTGGGCGATCAACAGTGGTTAGAGCAACTAGGTCCTTTACCTGAAAAAAATATTTATGCTACTGCGTTGAGTATTGAGCAAGACAAGAGCATTCCGATGGGACTCAGTTTTTGTGATACACCAGCTTTATATAACGGACAATGGGCAGACCTAGTCGCTGCATATAAAGAACAACCAGAAAATATGGCATTTCAACGCTTATTGGCCTTTGGTGGTGATGCATGGAGTATTAGTCAGCAATTTTTAAATAGTCCAGATCGACACTTTTCCTTTGAAGGTCGAACTGGGGCAATTGATGTGAAAGACGGGAAAGTTTATCGCCAACCTTATTGCTATCAACAGCAGAAAAAGGGTATTCAAGCATTAAAATAAGATCGGGCAGGTATGTCACAATCAGTACATGATTTAGGGCAATGGGCTGAACAGAAAGCACTTGCTCTTTTACAGTCCCAACAATATCTATGTGTAGCGCGGAATTATCATTCACGTTATGGGGAAATTGACTTAATCGTTGAACGGGAAAAGGAACTCGTTTTTGTCGAAGTCAAAGCCAGATCGAAAGCAAGTTATGCGAAAGCCTATGAGGTGGTTTCACTCGCCCAGCAACGTAAAATTATTAAGACAGCTCAATTGTTTTTACAGAAATCTCCACATTATGAGGACTTTGATTGTCGTTTTGATGTGATTTGTTTTGATTTTCCACAGAAAATTGCAAAAACAGTACAACCAGATTTTTCAAAATTGCAGTATGATCAGCAATGGATTGAACACGCATTTACTTTAGATTAATTAAGAAGTCTAATTTAAAGCTAAATATTGAAAATTGAACAAATTTGTTTGTAGATAGGGAGTCTTGCCAAGTGTTAAAACGTTTATCGATTACGTTGCTTTGCGCTGCAAGTTTATCGGGATGTGCTAGTTTTATTTCTGGTGGCACAGGAAGTTCACCCGTTGGAACGAACAGTGGTGAACGCAGTCTTGGGCAGATTTTTATTGATTCTTCGATCAAGCGTACTGCAAATATTAATTTGTACAAATTAGATCACCGCTTTAAACAGTCTCGTATCAACATTGAAAGTTTCCACAGCAATGTTTTATTGACTGGACAAGTCCCTGATCCATATTTAAAACAATTGGCAGAAGATAACTTACGTTCGATGTCAGATGTAAAAGCCGTACATAACTATATTACGGTAGGTGACAAGGTCGGTTATAACACCATCATGCAAGATGCAACGGTGACTGCAAATACCCGCGGTTTGTTGATGAAAGCCCCTGTAGTATCTGACAGCAAAGTATTAGTGCATACTGAAAATGGTGTGTTGTACGTGATGGGACGTTTAAATACTGCTGAATCAAGAGATTTAGATGACGTCTTACAAAAAGTTGGAAATGTGACTAAAATTGTGACACTCATCGACAACACGGATCAACCTTCAGGCACTGTTGCTAGTTCAACAGCAGCAGCACCAATGGTGGGCACTGTGACTACACAGCCTTTAGTTGAGACACCTGTTGCAATTGATCCTGATCAGGCGGAACCTGCGACCATTACTCCAACTAATCCTTAATTTATGAAGCAACTTATTCAACAAGTACAAGAAAATGTAATAAAGGCGAAAAACCTCTATCAGGAGTTTCGCCTTTATGATTTTGCCAGTTATTCGATCAATTACCTGACACCCAAAGATACCTTTGAAAAAGAAGAGCATCTTGCCTATGGATTGAAAGCAAGACAGCGTTTGGATCTGTATCGAACTAAAAATCCTAAAAAGCAAAGGCCACTTATCGTATTTGTACATGGTGGCTCTTGGCAGCATGGTAACAAACGTGAGTATCTGTTTATTGGGGAAACTTTTGCCCGTGAAGGTTATGATGTTGCAGTGATTAACTACCATCTTGCACCAGAACATATCTTCCCGACCTTTATTGATGATATTGCTCAAGCCATTCATTATTTAAATCAGAATCAGAGCAAGCTAAATATTTCGACAGATAACATCATTTTAATGGGACATTCTGCGGGTGCGTTTAATGTCATGTCTGTGGTGTATTCTGCCTATTCACAAAATTTTAAATACAAAGAAAATATTAGAGCAATTGTGGGGATGGCTGGGCCATATCACTTTGACTACAAGGGTGATCCTTTAGCTGAACATGCTTTTGATCAGAAAGTATCGTATCAACAAGTGATGCCGTATTACTTTATTGAGCCGAATCAAATTAAGCATTATTTGTTGATGGCTGAACAAGATCAGTTGGTGGGCAAGGAAAATAGTTTTGATCTAGATAAAGCACTCAGAGAAAAAGGCAATCATAGTCATATCGCCGTGATTCCAAAGACAGGGCATATTACCATTGTGGCGACACTGGCCAGTTTGATGAGCCATTATTTCAAAACCAAACGGACGATCCTGCACTTTTTGGATGAAGCCTTAGACCCCTAATCAATAAAAAAGCATCGTTTAAGATGCTTTTTTATTGTCGATGATTTGCATGATCATGCTATGGGCAATACTGCCTTTAAACGGAATTTCTGGAAGTTGATCAAATTTAAAAAACGCTGCTTCACTGATTTCCTCGAGCTGCAATTGGATATCACCTGAATCATATTCAGCATGGAAGGCAATCATTAAATTACTAGGAAATGGCCAAGGCTGGCTCGACATATAACGAATATTTTTAAGTTTGAGTCCAACTTCTTCAAATGCTTCACGTTGCACGGCTTCTTCTAAAGTTTCACCCACTTCAACAAAACCAGCAATTAAGCCATGCATATTACTTTTGTTATGCGCTGATTTGGCAAGCAAAATCTCATCGTTACCTTTGGTGATAATGGTAATGATACAAGGCTGTACGCGAGGATATTGATGGTAAGCACAACTTGGGCAAACCATGGCATATTCTTTAGGGTGAATTTCAGTCGCATGACCACAGTGGCTACAGAATTTATGGTTACGTCGCCATTCAAGTAATTGAACTGCTCGACTGGCTTGCAGGAAATCACTACTTGACCAAGACTGAATCAGTTCCCGAATCGGAACTAATTGATAGCCTTCAGGAATAGATTCATTTTCAAGCAGATCACGTGCGATGACGTGATCATTATGATGGATGGGGAGGTCACTTGCTAATTTCTCAACTTGGGGCAGTTGTAGATTTTGGTCGACTAACAGTTTTTGGTGTTGAAAAATATAAGCAAGTGATAGTTGAGTCATTATGCGGCTATGGTTTGTAATTGCTGACTGTTTGATAATGCCACATCAAACATAGATTGCAATACAGGTTGCTTGTTCTTTAAGTTCTCAACCAGTAAATCTAGACCTGCGACAACGTTTAAGACGCAATTAATTTGTTCGGCATCGAGAGGTTGATTTTGCGCTAAACGATATTGGGCAAAGTGCGCTGCACCTAATAAAGCAGTTTGTTGAGCTGAACTACCTAAGAACAGAGCAGCGCCTGAAAGTTCCTTCAGATACACGGGTAACGCTTCTAAGCTATGTGCTGTAGGATCTTGTACATAGAGACTTAAGGTTTGCGTTAAAGTATCAATCAAGGTTTTGGTTTCAGTCAATAACGCTTTATGTGCTTCATCTAAACGATCAAGCGAGATTTGCATGTTATTAACACGTAACTGTAAACGACTAGACGTGTAATTACGTTCCAAAATCCCAATCGAATTCATTGAAGCCAAAATACTGTTCATTAACTGTTGTACCGAAGTTGCATCAGTTAATGTATTTGGTTGGCTTAATTTTTCCGCTTGCTGAGTTAACTCTCGTGCTGCTTCATTAAGATTCAGTACTTTGAAAACATTCGAAAGCTGATGTAGTTTTTGTTGCAGTTCTTGGGTTTTTTCAGCTGACATATTTTGATGGTTGTATTCAATCTCATTACGGATTTGAGCCATCTCATCTGTCATTAACTGACTGATGGTGTGTACCGTTTCATAGTCAGGGCCGTATAAATGACGGCTTAGTACTTGTAGCTGCGTATCGCTAAGTAACTCATCACCAATATTGAGTTGATCTCGAATATGCTGTGACACATCATCTTCTTGGCTAATACAAATACATAGGATGTCTGCAAGATCAGCAATGCTGTTTTTAAAGCTGGCCGATTGAGCGAGGAATTTACCGATATTGGTTTCAATTTGAATCAACGTACGTAAGCGTGCTTCGGTAATTGAAAGCTCATCAATATGGCTTAACCCTACATTGACCAACTGCCAGTATTGTTGGCTTGGTTGACCCGCCGCTAAACCTGCAAGATAAACGCCGACCAATTTGATCCCTTGTAGATCAAGGGGGGTTTCAGATTGCTTAATGAGCTTGTTTAAACACAATTTATAAAGTTGATGAATATATTGTGATTGTTCCAAGCTTGGTGCCTGAGGCAAATTAAAACTCGGGGTAATGAACTCAAGCAATGGTTGTACCGTTTGACCTTCTTTGGTCAGTGGTTTACCTAGGGCTTTTTCTAAACGGTTCAGTGTATCGAGTAGGAATTGAGGAACTTTTACTTCACGTAAACAAATGAATTCGATATAACGCTTCAGCATGGTAGTACCTTCACTGAGCGCAATAACATCATTGGTTTGGATTTGCTGTGGTTGCGCCATAATTTTGCGCATCAGCTCGGCAGAGTATTGAGTAATTTGTGATAAATGTGGCATATCAATTAACGCGAGAACTTGCGTACATTGTTCAAACTGGTTCAGCGCATCATCAATCCCGAAAGGTAGTGCTTGTTCTTCGGCAAGGGTATTGACTGCTGTTTCTACCAATTTAATCGAATTGTCGATTTCATTTTTTATTATTAATAATGCCGTTGGGTCGAAATGAATCGAGGTTTGGTAAGACATATGACCTACACCTTTCCTAAGTTGTTATATCCATGGACCTCCTTTTTTAGGAGGCCTAAATCTTTAAAGGTTAATATAACTTAACTTTAGAGGCTTGAAATACAAAAAATTACATTGACTGGAAAATTTATTTTGCGAAAAGGCAAGGCTCTCCATGTTTTTGTTCAAATTGTTTGACCCAGGTCTCATGTTCATTTAATTCATGTTCAGACGGTTGAATCACAGGTAAGTCAACTTGGACACGTAGGCGGGTGGATTTATTTTGATTTTGTTCTGTTTGAGAAAGGGCGTCCATATCAAATGAGACTTGCCCACCCGTCATGGCAAGATAAACATCGGCTAAGATTTCAGCATCGAGTAAGGCACCGTGGAAAGTACGATCTCGTGCTGGAATTTCATAACGGCGTACCAAAGCATCCAATGAGTTCTTTTGACCAGGGTGCTTATTCTTGGCCAGTGCCAAGGTATCGGTAACCTCACAAACCTCAGACAATAAAGGTAAGCCAGCACGTTTGAACTCCATATCTAAGAAGTTCATATCGAAGGTCGCGTTATGCGCGATAATTTCGGCGCCTTTTAAGAAGGCAAAAAGCGTATCGGAAATTTCAGCATATTTCGGTTTGTCTTTTAAAAAGTCATCGCTGATACCATGCACATTTTCAGAGTCACCGACGGGTTTTTCTGGATTGATATAGATATGAATTGAACTACCCGTGAGTTTACGGTTGATCATTTCAATTGCACCGACTTCAATAATACGGTCGCCATCTTGATAGTAAAAACCTGTGGTTTCCGTATCAAGAATGAGCTGGCGAGGGCCCTGTAGATGAACTTTGGCTTCTGTAATGACAATATTTGGATGCTGATTTAATGGAGCGGCTTCGACGACCACTTCATCTGATGCTGTATTGTCACCCATATTATCCAAGACTTCTTCAAGTTCTGATTCTTCGATCATTTCATCGCTATCCATATCAATATCTAATCCGAAAGGGTCATTTAAGAGCCAATCGGATTCAGGCTTTTTTGTATCAGCGTTAGCCTGTGTTGGCGATTTTAGTTGTTGAGCGGTTTGTTCTGCACCTAAATTTGCCAATTGGTCTGCCATTTCATTACCTGCATGTCCAGCATGGCCTTTAATCCAGTTCCATTCGATCTCTCGGTTGGCACAGACCGCATCCAGTTTCTGCCATAAATCAGGATTTTTAACATCTTTCCAGTTTTTCTTTTTCCAGCCATGAATCCATTCAGTAATGCCTTGTTTGACATAATTGGAGTCTGTCCAAATAATTAAACGGGCATCGGTCGGGCAAAAAGAAACGCCTTCGATCGCAGCTTGAAGCTCCATACGGTTATTGGTTGTTTCAGGTTCGCCACCAAACAGCTTGTGTTCACCTTGTTCGGTAATGACATACGCGCCCCAACCCCCAAGACCTGGGTTACCCTTGCATGCGCCATCAACGTAAAGTGTGATTGTTTGTGACATATTTGAACCTGAACAATAAGCAGAATAAGAAGTTGAATATTTTAATCGCACAAAAAGTTAGCCAATATTCAAGTGTTACTTAAACATAGAACAAAAGAATAAGACTTTTACTTGAGCTAAAATAAGCAGGGAATTTTAGCATCCCCATAACAATAACAGCTATTGTAAAGCTAAATTTGGCTTCTGAACGTTACAAAACTCATCTTTTTTAATTTCTTGTAACATTTCCATGCAAATCACGTTAAATTATTGCCTTGTCTAAGTGACATGCTTTACTACAATGGCTAAGTCTGTTGACGTTTCACAGATGACAGAAGAGTTTTGCCTTGTGCTGTGACCAAAGCAGTGCTTTGTACTTGCTCAAGTCATGGCTAAAACTTTTCCAAACTTCGTTGTGAAACTTGACAAAGAGCGATGATTGTCTTTGTCCCATGCCTTGTTTGAATGGTTTAGCCTATAACGTATGCATGGTTGAAACATCAATAGCCCCTAATTAAGAAATAAACTAGCGTGAGTTGACTGGAAGTTTTTATGTATAAATCGAGCACATTGGTGTCGCAAGCATCTGCAACATCATTATTCAAAATTACTGTACTCACTTCTGCTCTCGTTGCGTTGGGAATCACCACAGGTTGTTCTTCAACACCTCAATCAAGTAAAAGCTCGTCTTCAAAGCAAGCTGGCTCAGGTTATTTAGATGCAAGCAGTTTAGATTCACTTGAAGACTTATTGTCTGCAACCGACATGCGTGCTGTGGAAGGCGACCGTTTATTGGTACTGAAACATGGTGATGTGTGGAAACGAATGACGGTTGGATTCAAGATGGACTTGAACCATTGGGATTCACGAATTGAAGCACAACGTAGCTGGTTTATTTCTCGTCAACCATATTTAGATCGTTTAAGTGCGCGTGCCAGCCGCTATTTATATCACACCGTAAAAGAAGCTGAACGTCGTGGTATGCCGACAGAATTGGCATTACTGCCGATTATCGAAAGTTCGTATGACCCAGCAGCAACCAGTAGTGCAGCAGCAGCAGGTCTATGGCAGTTCATCCCAAGTACAGGGCGTATTTATGGTTTGCAACAGACCAGCCTCTATGATGGACGTCGTGATGTAGTCGAATCGACACGTGCTGCGTATGAATTCTTTGGTAGCTTATACAATCAGTTTGGTTCGTGGGAACTGGCATTAGCTGCATATAATGCGGGACCGGGTCGTATTCAACAGGCGATTAACCGTAACCGCGCTGCAGGTTTACCAACCGATTATTGGTCATTGAAGCTTCCACAAGAAACCATGAACTATGTTCCACGGTTTTTGGCTGTTGCTCAAATTATTAAAAACCCAGGTGCATATGGTGTGAGCTTACCACCAATTGCAAACCGTCCTCACTTCCGTGAAGTAAGTCTGGCTGGTCCAATGGAACTCAATCAGATTGCATCGATTACGGGCTTAAGTCGAGCTGAACTCTATGCACTGAATCCAGCTTATCGTGGCGAAATGGTTGACCCAATGAGTCCAATGCGGATTTTAATTCCAGCAGATTTAAGTCCCTCAATCGATGCGAAATTACGTTCTGGTAAGGCAAGTTCTGGTGGATTCTGGGCTAGCAATAAAAACCCACCGCCAATGAATACCAATCCACTGAGCAGCTCAACGACGATTCGTACAACGACCAATAGTGGGCAAAGTATTACTGCATCGACAGCAACGCCACCCAATTTAACGGCAAGTAATACAACACGTCCAACAACTTCCTCAATCAGTACCAGTAAAGTTAATACGCCTAGAGGTTCGGATGCGTTGGCTTCATTTGCTGCAGGGGCTGATGTTCCAAGCGCACCACGTATTCCTGTCGCAATCACGCCTGCCGCAAATGTGAAGCCTGTGGTGACTGAACCACCAATTTCTTTAAAAGAACGTGAGCAAATTAGTGCCGCAATAAAAGAAGAAGGCAAAAAAGAAACGGTTGCACAAGTCTTAGAGCCACAAGCGACTCAAGCTGAGAAAGATCAAGTTGTTGCAGAAATTAAGGCAATTGCACCAAAAGGCACAGAAATTGTTGATCCATTCGATGGCAAAATTAAATTAACTGCGATTCAAACCAGTCAATCGGTTGCTGATGAAAAAGGTCAAGAGGTGAGCCGAGGCTTCTCTTATCCAAAAAACTTGGTTGAAGATACTGCCACTGCAAACAGTGAAGACGCCAAACGCAACCAAGGCAAGCCATACATTAAAACCGATACGGATGTTGTTGTCGTTGCACCAAAAGGCAAGCGCAGCACCTATGTGGTACAGCCTGGCGATACCTTAGCTGTGATTGCGCAAAAAAATGGCGTGAACTGGCGTGATGTTGCCAAGTGGAACCAGATTGATCCAAACGGTACCTTATTTGTTGGTGCAAGCTTATATTTATATGATGCCAAACCAGAAGCACCTAAAGCTGCTGAAAAGCCAGAGAGCTATGTAGTGCAGTCGGGTGATAGCTTAACTAACTTGGCTTCACGCTTTGATTTAACTCTAAAACAGTTGGCGGATTATAATAATTTGTCTGTGACTGATGGTTTGTTCGTTGGGCAAAAATTAACATTGATTGAGCCAAAAAATAATGCCCGTACAACGCAACAGGCAGCACGTGTGACTGACAGTAAGGCAACAACGACTCAAAAAGTTGCAACCAAATCATATACGGTGAAGCGTGGCGAATATTTAAAGCTGATTGCGGATCGTTATGCATTATCGAATCAGGAATTGGCTGATTTGACCTCTGGTTTAACTGCGAGCAGTAGCTTGTTCGTTGGACAAAAAATTAATGTGCCGTTACACGAAGTTTCTCAGACTCAGGAAACACCTGAGCCAACGAAGACGAACGTAAAATACGAAAATGTAAGTGCATCGACTAACTATAAAACTGAAAACTATACCGTACAGCGTGGCGACACTTTATCAAGTATTGCAACCAAGTCGAAAATTAGCTTGAGTGAGTTGGCTGAGCTAAATAATTTGAAGTCAAATAGCGGCGTGCGTTTGGGTCAAAGCATCAAGATTCCTGCGGGTTCAACTGTACCTGATCAGTATGTGGTGCAGTCGGGTGATAGTTTGAATGCGATTGCAGCCAAGTACAATCTTCAACTGAGCTATGTTGCCGATCTGAATGGCTTGGAAAGAACGTCGGGTGTACGTGTTGGTCAACGTTTGAAACTGACGGGTGATGTGCCTACAAAAACCACTGCGAGCAATACGACCAAATCGAGAGAAGAAACTACACCTGATATTTATACGGTTAAATCTGGTGATACTTTAGGCAATATCGCGAGTCGTCATAATTTACAGCTCGATTATGTTGCTGGTTTAAATGGTTTAACACGCGGCAGTAATGTTCGTATTGGGCAAAAGCTAAAATTGACAGGTGATTTACCGAAAGCTGAAACCGCAAAGGTAGAGAATAGTAAAACAACACCAAAAACATCAGCACCAAGCCGTAATACTGAAAGATATAGTGTCAAAGCAGGTGAGTCTTTGAACAGTATTGCTAATCGTTTTGGGATGTCTGGTCGTGAACTGGCTGAGTTAAATGATCTAAAAGCCAATGCAAGCCTGCAACGTGGTCAAAGTATTTCAGTCCCTAAAACAGTGAGTGAATACAAAGTAAAACGTGGTGATACGCTGATTGGTTTAGCAAGTCGTTATGGTTTAGATACAGGTGCGCTGGCAGAAATGAATGATTTAACGCCAAGTACCCAGTTACGTATTGGTGACGTGATTAAAGTGCCTAATCTGTAATTGTAAATGATTCATTTACGTTTAATCAAAAGGCTTAGTCTATATGCTGGACTAAGCCTTTTTGCTCAGTCTCCATTTGCGGCAATGCAAACCACGCCGTATTTGGCGATGCATGTACAGCCTAAATATGCACAGTTGAAGGTGATGCCTTATGCTAATCCGAATGCACCGAAGGGTGGTACGCTGAGCCAATCGAGTTTAGGGACATTTGATAATTTAAACAGCATGAATGGCAAGGGCAGTTCAACCGAAGGCGTTAATTATCTGTTTGATAGTTTGATGGATCGTTCGCTGGACGAGCCGCGTGTGATGTATCCGCTGCTTGCAGAAAAGGTCAGTTATGATCCTGATCAGCTGCAATCGGTGACCTTTCACTTGAATCCACAAGCACGATTTAATAATGGTCAGCCTGTAACTGCTGAAGATGTGAAATTTACCTTCGATACTTATCAGACCAAAGCCAATCTGGGCTTTCAAATGTATTTGTCAGATTTGGCTAAAACTGAAATATTATCTAAACATCAAATCAAATTTATTTTTAAGTCTAAGAACAATGTGGAAATGCCACTGATTGTGGCGAGCCTGCCGATCTACTCAAAATTGGATTGGAAAAATAAGAACTTTGGTCGTGTCACCCTTCAACCGATTATCGGTTCAGGCCCTTATGTGGTAGATCGTATTGATGCAGGGCGTAGTATTACCTATAAGCGCAGTCCAAACTATTGGGGCAAAGATTTGCCAGTAAACAAAGGCCGCTATAATTTTGATCGACTGAAATATGTGTATTATCGAAATTTAGATGTGAGTTTTGAAGGGTTTAAATCTCGACAATTTAATTTATACGAAGAAAAAAATATCCGTAATTGGGTCACAGCCTATCAGTTTCCAGCAGTGAAATCAGGTTTAGTCAAAAAGTATAAAACGCAGTTAGGTACTCCTCTAGATATCCAAAGTTTGGTGTTTAATATCCGCCGTGCGCCACTCAATGATATTTATCTACGTCAGGCATTAACCTACGCTTATGATTTTGAGTGGCAAAATAAGGCACTGTTCTTTAATCAAAATCAGCGTTTACAAAGTTACTTTGATAATACTGATTTGGCTGCAACTGGTCGCCCGAGTGCTGCTGAACTAAACCTATTAAAGCCATATTTGGCCCAATTCAATCCAGTGATGCGACAAGGTATTTTGGCTGATTGGCGCTATCCTGTTTCCGATGGCAGTGGTTTCAATCGGCAGAATTTATTGACTGCACAACAGATCTTAAAAGATGCTGGTTATCAAATTCGCAATGGGCAGTTATATGATCGAACAGGTAAAGCCATTCGAATTGAATTATTGATGCAACAAGAAAATCCACAGCGTGAATTAATGCCTTTTGTGCGCAATTTGAAGCGTTTAGGTATTCAGGTTCAACTACGGCAGGTGGATGTACCGCAATATATGGAACGGATTCGTCATCAAGATTTTGATATGATGGTGCTGAAACTGCCACAGACTTTAACTCCAGGAAAAGAACAGGCCCAATTCTGGGGGAGTGCAGCAGCAGATGAGGCGGGTAATTATAATTATTCAGGGATTAAGAATCCTGCGATTGATCAGATGATCGCGAAAATTGTGGCGGCAAAAACACGCGATGAGGTGGTGTTGTATACGCGTGTGCTTGATCGTTTATTGCGTGCAGGATATTACCAAATTTTGACTTATGGAAAGCCTGAGCGTTGGTTTTCCTACTGGGATATCTATCAGCAGCCTTCGGTTAAACCAAAACTTTCTGTAGGATGGGAGTATTGGTGGGTCGATGCAAATAAGGCTAAGAAACAGGAGCAGTCTATACAAAAGCATTAATTAGAATGGTTTGGACTAGCGTTTGATGAAGTCGTTAGATTAATATAACGGAGTCTTACCGAGTTCTCATCTTAATTTCAAGATAAGCTTTCAGCTGGAGTTACTTTTGTTTCGCCCAAAGTAACCAAAGGCATTGTCATCCACAAAACCTGTTTAGTTATTGGGCCTCTTTTATTCTTTCGCAAAACATTATCTTGTTTAAAACACGCAGGTTGTGGATGACGTTTCCGTGTATTTTATCTCATGTTAGATTTCATAAAAACTTAGTAAATAAATTAATAAGGGTTCGACTTCAATGGTTCACTATATTCTAAAAAGAATGTTATTGATGATCCCGACATTATTTTTCATTTTATTGATTAATTTTTGTATTGTGCAAATTGCCCCAGGCGGACCAGTCGAACAAGCGATTCAGCAAATCCAAAATGCGCAAGGCTTAGGGGTAGGCAATAATGCGCCCTCAGGTTTGACCACCTTGGCACAATACGAGGGTGCGCGTGGTTTAAGCCCTGAAATGATTGAAATAATCAAAGCCCAGTATGGTTTTGATCGTCCTGCTACTGAACGCTTTTGGCTGATGTTGAAAGGCTATTTAAGCCTAGATTTTGGGAACAGTTTTTTTAAAGATAAACCTGTGACCCAACTGTTATACGAAAAGCTGCCTGTTACGCTGTCTTTGGGCTTGTGGAGCACCTTTCTGATCTATCTGATCGCAATCCCGCTAGGTATCAAAAAGGCCAAAAATAATGGCTTGCTGTTTGATCAATCTACTTCCTTATTATTAGCCGTAAGTTATGCCATTCCATCCTTTGTATTTGCTATTGTGTTGATTGTTTTCTTTGCGGGTGGCAGTTATTTGCAATGGTTTCCATTACAAGGTCTGGTTTCAGAGAGCTTTGCCCAATTGAGCCTCTGGGCAAAAGTACAAGATTATTTGTGGCATATGTATTTGCCCATCTTGAGTATGGTGCTCGGTAGTTTTGCGGCGTTAACTTATCTGACGAAGTATTCATTTGTTGAAGAACTGCAAAAGCCCTATGTACTGACTGCAAGGTCAAAAGGACTGAATGACAATCAGATTCTTTATGGGCATGTGTTTCGCAATGCAATTTTAGTGGTTGTGGCCGCTTTACCAGAAGCTTTGGTCGGCATTTTCTTTGTCGGTAATTTATTTATCGAAATCATTTTTAATTTAGATGGAATTGGTCTATTAGGTTTTGAAGCGATTACTCAGCGTGATTATCCTCTGATTTTTGGTACTTTATTTTTATTTACCTTATTCGGGATGATATTGCGTTTAATCGGTGATGTACTCTATCAAGTGATTGACCCACGCATTGATTTTGAATCAAGAGGTGGAAAATAATGTCCCCTTTGATGCGTGCACGTTTTGATCGATTTAGGCAAAATAAATTGGGATTTCGCTGTCTGATTTTATTTTTAACGATCTTTGTATTGTCCTTATTTGCTGAATTGATTGCCAATGATAAACCATTGTTGGTTCGCTATCAGCAGTCTTTTTATTTCCCGATTTTGAAAGATTATCCAGAAACGACCTTTGGCGGCACCTTTGAAACTGCTACAGATTATCAAGACCCAGCCGTAAAACAATTGATTCAAAAACATGGCTGGATGATTTCTCCACTGGTTACTTTTGCTTATCAAACACCAAATTTATCATTGGCAGTACCTGTGCCTTCAGCGCCAAGTTCGCAAAATTGGCTTGGAACTGATGACCAAGGCCGTGATGTATTTGCCCGAATTTTGTATGGCCTGCGTGTTTCTCTTTTATTTGGGTTTGCTTTAACCCTATGTTCTGCGGTGATTGGCATCATGGTTGGCGCAATACAGGGCTACTATGGCGGCTGGGTTGATTTAGTTGGGCAGCGGATTTTGGAGGTCTGGGGTGGTCTACCAATGTTGTTCATTGTCATGATCTTGGTCAGTATGTTTAGTCCCAGCATTTATTGGCTATTTTTGATCATGTTGCTATTTGGTTGGACTCAGTTGGTTGGGCTCGTACGTGCAGAGTTCTTGCGTGCGCGAAATTTTGATTATGTCCGTGCAGCGCAAGCGTTGGGCGTAACGGATCATAAAATTATCTTTAAGCACATTTTACCGAATGCAATGAGTTCAAGTTTGTCACAGATTCCGTTTATGTTGACCGCCAATATTATTGCCTTAACTGCATTGGATTTTTTAGGTTATGGTCTACCGCCTGATGCTGCATCATTGGGTGAATTATTATTACAGGGTAAAAATAATCTAGATGCGCCGTGGTTGGTGCTGTCTGGCTTTTTTACATTGGCGATTGTACTTTCGTTATTGATTTATATCGGGGAGGCTGCACGTGATGCATTTGACCCAAGACGATAAACCGCTTGATCAATCCCCGTTATTAACGGTTCAACAACTGAGTATTCGTAGTGAAACAGGACAAAGCTTGCTTGAAAATTTGAGCTTTGATTTATATCCAGAGCAGACGGTTGCGATTGTTGGAGAGAGTGGCTCTGGTAAAACCATTAGTTTGTTGGCTGTGCTGGGTGTGTTGCCTGAACATTTTACAGTACAAGGCAAAGTGGAACTCGATGGAGAAAATGTGCTGGCTTTGAGCAAGAGTCAGTTACAGCAGATACGTGGCAAACGCATAGCTATGATTTTTCAGGAGCCGATGACCGCTTTAAATCCTTTGCACAAAGTAGAGCAGATGCTAGGCGAGAGTCTAATGCGACTCGGTATTGCCAAGACTGAGATTCGAAAACGGTGTGTGGCGTTGTTGCAGGATGTCGAGATCCACGATGCAGCACATATACTGAAGTGCTATCCACATGAGTTGTCTGGTGGGCAGAGGCAACGAGTCATGTTGGCAATGGCTTTGGCTTTAGAGCCTGAGATTTTAATTGCGGATGAACCAACCACGGCTTTAGATGTGGTATTACAAGCACAGATTTTAACGTTGTTAAAACGCGTACAGCAGCAACGAAAGATGGCGATTATTTTGATTAGCCATGACCTTAATTTAGTTAAGCATTATGCAGATCAGGTTGTGGTACTGAATCAAGGACAAGTTGAAGAGCAGGGTGAAGTTCAGAAGATATTTACCTATCCTGAAACGAGCTATACACAGCATTTGCTCAATCATAATTTTGGACAAGCTTTGGCGATACAGCCGACGCAAACCTTGCTTGAATTAAATAACGTCACAGTAAAATATCCGATTCAGCAGGGATTATTTCATTGGATTAAAGCTTATAAAGTTGCAGCAGAATCCATCCAGTTGAGTCTGTCTCAGGGAGAGGCTTTAGGCATCGTTGGAGAGAGTGGTTCAGGTAAATCATCTTTGGCTTTTGCAATTGCAAGGCTGATCAGTAGCGAAGGTTCTATTCATTTTCAGGCACAAGATTTAAACCTGTTGACTCAAAAACAGCTTCGACCACTTCGACGTGATTTTCAGATTGTGTTTCAGGATCCATTTAGTAGCCTGAATCCTCGTATGTCAGTTGAACAGATCATTGCCGAAGGGCTTCATCTTCAACCCATTTCAAAGCAACAGTGCCAAACTGAAGTTGACGCTGTTTTGGCAAAAGTCGAATTATCTTTAACGGACAAAGATAAGTATCCGCATCAGCTTTCTGGTGGGCAGCGGCAACGTGTGGCACTTGCAAGAGCATTGGTGCTAAAACCAAAGCTACTGATTCTGGATGAACCAACCTCCGCCTTGGATCGGACTACGCAGTTGGCCATCATTCAATTGTTACGTCGTTTGCAGCAGCAAGAGCACATCAGCTATATCTTTATCAGTCATGACTTACAAGTCATTAAAGCACTGTGCCAAAAAGTCCTAGTGATGCATCAAGGCAAAGCCTTGGAATATCAAGCCACAGCACTTTTATTTAGCCAGCCTCAGACTGAATATACCCGTCAGCTTATTTCTGCTAGCGAATATTAGCATTGTAATTAAATTGACATATGCTATTGTCAGTTCATCGGAAGAATGCTTGACAGTAACAATAATCAGATTAAATTAGAGCAAATACTCTAATTGTAGCAGAGGATGACCATGAGTCAGATTGCAGACAGTATCCAGATTCGCAACACCACATTTAAAAACCGTATTATCAAAGGGGCAATGAGCGAAGCACTCGCGAATGATGCAGGACAACCCAATGATCTATTGATTGGTTTATACGAAGCGTGGGCAAAAGGTAGTTTGGGCTGTGCCATTACGGGAAACGTAATGGTGAATGTAGGCGCTAAAAATGAACCGGGTGTGGTTGCAATTGAAACCGAGCGTGATCTGGAAAAACTCAAGCAATGGGCTGCTGTGGGGAAAAAACATGGCATGGTGCAATTGATTCAGTTGTCACATCCTGGTCGCCAATGTCCAAAAGGTCTAAATAAGGAAACGGTTGCACCTTCAGCTGTGCCTTTTAGCCCAATGCTTGCAGCAATGTTCGGTACGCCACGCGAGCTTAAACATGAAGAAATTTTAGATATTATCCAGCGTTTTGCGACAGCTGCAGCAGTATGTGAGAAGGCAGGTTTTGAAGGTGTACAGTTGCATGGCGCACACGGTTATCTGATTAGCCAGTTTCTATCACCTTTGACCAATAAGCGCACGGATCAATGGGGTGGTTCGATTGAGAATCGTATGCGTTTCTTGATTGATGCTTATCAGGCGGTACGCGATGCAACTTCTGAAAACTTTATCATTTCGGTCAAACTGAACTCAGCAGATTTCCAACGTGGTGGGATCACAGAAGAAGATGTCATTACCGTTTTCAAAGCGATTGATGCTGCGGGAATCGATATTATTGAAATTTCTGGGGGAACCTATGAAGCCCCTGCAATGGCAGGTGCTAAGGCAGAAAAACGTAAAGCCAGTACCATTGCGCGTGAAGCTTATTTCTTGGAATTTGCAGAAAAAATTCGCCAACATGTTGCCTGTAAATTGATGGTAACAGGTGGTTTCCGTACTGTAGAAGGAATGAATGCTGCACTGGAAAGTGGTGCATGTGATTTTATTGGTATTGCACGTCCATTGGCGGTTGAAGTTGATTTAACAGATCGTTTAATTGCAGGGCATGATGTCCGTTATGCAGTCAATCAAATTAAAACAGGAATTCCATTTGTCGATAAAATGGCAATTATGGAAATCATTTGGTATGCAGCGCAGTTTAAAGCCATTGGACAAGGTAAAAAGCCGAATCCAAAATTATCACCATTGTTGGTATTCTTAAATTATGCGAAAGGGAATATCAAAGCGGTTGTAAAAGGTCGGGTCAATTCACGTAAGTCTGCATAATATATTTTAGGGCTCTTCGGAGCCCTTTTTATTATTCTAAGCAAATAAAAAAGCCACTGTCTTAAGATGCAGTGGCTTTTTCAAATTTGGCGTCCCTACGGGGATTCGAACCCCGGTTACCGCCGTGAAAGGGCGATGTCCTAGGCCTCTAGACGATAGGGACTTCTTGAGGTGGGTGTATATTAGGGTTCTGTCACCAAACTGTCAAGAAGGTGTGGAGACAGTTTGTTCAAAATATAGCAAAACAGTTCAGCAGTCTTCTGAGTATCGTATAAAGCAGAGTGTGCTTCTTTACCATCAAACTCGATTCCCGCCTGAATACAAGCACGTGCCAACACGGTTTGGCCAAACATGACCGCACTGAGTGTCACGGTATCAAATACCGAAAAACTGTGAAATGGATTTTGATTTTTTGTTCCGGTACGTGCAATTGCTGCTTGTAAGAAACCTAAATCAAAGTGTGCATTGTGACCAACCAATACAGCATGAGTACAATGCTGAGCTTTACGAACTTCAGTCAATGATTTGAAAATACGACGCAAGGCAGTGCGCTCATCTTCAGCCATTGCAACACGCATTGGATTGAAAGGATCAATACCAATAAAATCTAATGAACGGCGGTCAAGATTCGCGCCTTCAAAAGGGTTGATATGTGCTTGGAATGAAGGGCCAGGTATAAATTGCCCGTGTTCATCATAGATGATCGGAATACACGCAATTTCGAGTAGGGCATCGGTTTGCGAATTAAAACCTGCTGTTTCCACATCGACAACAACAGGTAAGAATCCACGAAAACGCTGTCCGATGACAGGGGCTTTATTTTCTTCTTGGGTCACACTTTTCTCCAATGCAAGGTTTTGCCTGCATGAAGTGGGATAATTTTTTGGTCATCGAGATAGTCTAAAGATTCTGCGATAGTAATATCTTCTTTGACTAAGGTAATGGTTGAGGTATTACGTGGCAAACCATAGAAGTCAGCACCGAATAAGCTTGCGAAGCCTTCTAAGCGTTCTAGCTTTCCGACTTGATCAAAGGCTTGTGCATACAGCTCAATGGCATTTGGTGCGCTATAACAACCCGCACATCCACAGGCATTTTCTTTGGCATCTTGTGAATGGGGTGCACTGTCAGTACCTAAGAAAAATTTCGGATTACCACTGGTTGCGACTTCCAACAATGTTGTTTGATGGGTTTGACGCTTTAAAATCGGTAAGCAATAGAAATGCGGTTTTACGCCGCCAACCAACATGTCGTTACGGTTAAATAATAGATGTTGCGGAGTAATGGTTGCTGCAACATTACGATCTTGTTCGAGTACAAAATTCGCCGCATCACTTGTTGTAATGTGTTCTAACACGACTTTTAATTTTGGGAACTGTTTGAGTAAAGGCGATAGCACTTCATCTAAAAATCTTTTTTCACGATCAAAAATATCGACGTGATTATGCGTCACTTCCCCATGCAGTAACAATGGAACCTGATGTTCTTCCAGTTGTTCAATCACGGCATACACTTTGCGAATATCACTAACACCATTATCCGAGTTGGTGGTCGCACCCGCAGGATAAAGTTTGATCGCATTGACGAATTCAGACTCTTTAATTTTACGCACTTCGTCAGGAGAAGTGTAATCGGTAAAATAAAGTACCATGCGCGGATCAAAATTTAAGCCTTCAGGCACATGGGCAAGAATACGCTCGCGATAAGCTAAAGCTTCTTCTACCGTTTTAACGGGTGGGACAAGATTGGGCATACAAATTGCGCGGGCAAATTGTTTGGCTAAATCAGGAACAGTACGTTTTAAAGCTAAACCATCACGCAGGTGTGCGTGCCAATCATCAGGTTGCAAAAGTGTAAGAGTATTCAAGGTCTACTTCAAACTTAAAAATAATACAAATAATAATGCATAAAGTGTGAAAATGGTAACTAGAATTACGGATAAGTGGTTAAGCAAAGCGCATGACAAAATGATAATTTATGTTATTTTTTATGCGGCACAAAAATAGTGCAGCATAAAAAGAGTATCTGGGATGGACAACGGCTATGATCTTGATCAATTGCGGAGGTCGAAAGAAGACCTCGAGCAGCTTGTTGCCCAACATTCTAAATCTAAGAATACCCATCAAACTTTACCGCAAAAATTAGAAAATGAATTCTGGAAATTTAATGTAGACAGAACACGTCTCAATGCGATTCAGTTCTTTGGTCAGGGGGTGATTACCTATACTATATTTGTGCTGTTGATCCTGCCATCTAATTTTCTCGTGATTCGTGGCAGTACATATTTTGCCCTCGATTTTATCTACAGTATTCTCAGCTTAATTGTTGTGGGGATTGCACTGTTCTTATTCTGGGCTTTTTCACGCTTTAAAAAACTCAATCCTTTATTTTACCCTGCCGCTTGCCTGATAGTGTTCCTGACCATTGTATTCACCTCATTTTTGATGATGAGTGTTTCAAATCTGGTACTGCAAAATCAGGCCATGGTCCTCATTGCATTTCTGTATATGTTGGGTTTTATCCTGAGTGGCATTCGACCACTACATATGTTATGGATTGGTACCTTTGCCGCAATTTCGATTTTGTTTCTTTTATATTGGTTTGATAACCCTAGTGATTTTCTCATGATTGGGCGCACACTAATAGGAAGCTTACTGCTGGGTTTTTCGATTAGTGTGATGTTGACTTCAAAAGAAAGAAAAATATTTATAAAGTCCAAAATTTCAGAAATTGATGAGCAGATTTTACGGATACAAGCATCTGAGTTATTACATCTGAGTCAGCATGACGAACTGACCGATGTGTCAAATCGACGTACCTTTGAAGAGATGTGTACCTATTACTATGATTTAGCCTGTAAAGAGCGCAAATCGCTTTCGGTCTTATTTATCGATATTGATTATTTTAAAAACTACAATGATTTTTATGGGCATCAAATGGGGGATCAGGTGATCTCAGCTATTGCGAAAACCATTAAAAGCTCGATTCGACATATGGATTTTATTGCTCGTTATGGAGGGGAGGAGTTTGTTGTACTGTTGCCTGAGACCTCTGCACAAGGTGCTTATGCAGTTGCGACCAATATCTATCGTGCCATTGACCGCTTAATGATTCCACATGATAAATCATTGGTATCTAATCATGTAACTATTAGTTTGGGGATTACGGTATTTAACGGCAATCCGAAAATTAGTCAAGAGATGTTGATTCATACAGCAGATAAAGCTTTGTATCGAGCAAAACAACTTGGGCGCAATCAGATTTATTATCAGCCCTTACCGAATATAGAAGAAAGTATTTTGAAATAAAAAACCGAATATCAAGCACTGATATTCGGTTTTTGTAGAAAATGCCTAGATTATTCTAAGAATTTTACAGTAACACCTGAACGTACTTTAGCACCTAAGTCATTGGCATCCCAGTTGGTTAAACGGATACAGCCGTGTGATGCAGTCTTAGAGATTAAAGATGGGTTTGGTGTACCATGAATACCAAATGATTTTTTGCTTAAACCAATCCAAATATTACCGACTGGTGCATTTGGACCAGGTGGTAGAGAAAGTGGTTTAAGGTTTTTACCTTGCACAAAGTTAGATGGTGAATAACTATACCAAGGGTTTTTGGCAACACCGACTACTTTATAGGTACCTGCTGGAGAAGGCGTATCAGTACTGCCAATTGTTGCAGGAAATGATGCAATCATTTGATTACGGCTATTGAACAAATAAAGCTGTCTTGCGCCTTTGTGTGCAACGATCAAATGAATATCTTCAGGTAAGTCATTGCGGACATTGGCCACAATAATTTTTTCACCCGCTTTTTTAAATGTTGCAGTTGGATTCAGTTTCTTTAAGAAATTCTCATCCATATGGAATTTTTCACCTAACATCTCTGTTACGCGGGTGTAATACAAACCTTTCATTTTTGCTTGTAGTGCATAATCAGAAGGGATTGAGTCAGCATATGGACCTTTTAAGTCTGCGTCGGTAATGGTGTACTCAACATAAGCTGGCTTAGTCTGCTTAGCAACCAATGCATCCCAAGTTTCCTTGGTTAACTGACCTGTTGGTGTTAAACCATTCATTTGCTGGAATGATGCAATCGCTTTTAGTGTATTTTTACCGTTTGAACCATCAATCGCACCTGGTGATGCATGTGCATTGTTCAACATGACATGTGCGCGTGCGTAGGCAGGAAGTTGTCCTTTTGGCAAAGCTTCAGGATATTCAGCATTATTCATGCTGTCTAAAGTCCATGAAATTTTAGCAGCTGGAGCAGCGGTTGTTGCCGTGGTGGTATCCGGTGTATTTTCTAATTTTTGCGATACGACTGATGCCGCACCCGTATTGACTTGAGGTTCAGATACCGCTGGAGCTGCAACACTTGACGCAGGATCAGCAACAACACTTGATGCCGAACGGTCAATGGCTAAGGGATCAATCGGATCTTGGACCGAACCTGTAATTTGTTTTGGATTTAATGGTTGCTCAGTTGTTGGCGCAGCAAAAGCAACATTAGCAAGAATACAACTTAAACTCATAGCGAGTAATGAGCGAACAAACATGTAATTCAACCTTAAGAATTATTCATATTGAGATATAAGATATTGCAAGTATTACAGAAAATAATGCAGCTTGCAGTAGCAGTTTTGTGTAAAAGCGAAATTTATTTCAGCTCATAAATTTGAGTACGATTGAAATTATAAATTCCAAGCTAACTTTGTTATGATGCGCGCTATATGAAACAATTTAGAGATGGGTAATGACAACGTTGAAAAATGATCGTTTTTTACGAGCTTTATTACGTGAACCTGTAGACACCACACCTGTATGGATGATGCGTCAAGCAGGACGTTATTTACCAGAATATCGTGAAACTCGTGCGCAGGCAGGGGATTTCTTATCTCTATGTAAAAATACTGACTTTGCTTGTGAAGTGACCTTGCAGCCATTACGCCGTTATGAACTGGATGCTGCAATTTTATTTTCAGATATTTTAACGGTACCTGATGCTCTAGGTTTAGGTCTGTATTTTGAAACAGGTGAAGGGCCGAAGTTTCATAAAACAGTACGTACTGAACAAGATGTGGCAAACTTGCCAAAACTCAATGCCAAATCTGATCTGGCTTATGTCATGAATGCTGTTTCGACCATTCGTTCTGCTTTAAATGGCCAAGTTCCTTTGATTGGTTTCTCTGGCAGTCCGTGGACTTTAGCAACTTATATGGTTGAAGGTGGATCAAGTAAAGAGTTTCGCTTCATTAAAAATATGATGTACGCACAGCCAGAAGTGTTACATGCTTTGCTAGATCATTTAGCTGATTCAGTGATTGATTATTTGAATGCGCAAATTGATGCAGGTGCACAAGCGATTCAGATTTTTGATAGCTGGGGCGGTGCGCTCGCGCATAGAGAATATGTTGAATTTTCATTGAACTACATGACCAAAATTATTGCAGGTCTTCAACGTGAAAAAGATGGTCAACGTATTCCGATTATTGTGTTTACCAAAGGTGGTGGTCAGTGGTTGGAAACGATGCTCACCACAGGGGCTGATGCGTTTGGTTTAGATTGGACCACACCGCTTTATACTGCACGTGATGTGGTTGCAGGACGAGCTGCATTACAAGGTAATTTAGATCCAGCTGTGCTTTATGGTTCAGCCGCTTCAATTGAAAAATCAGTGAAAGCCATGATTGATGATGCTTATGCCAATGGTGAAAAAACAGGCTATATCGCAAACTTAGGTCATGGTATTACCCAATGGGTCGATCCAGCACAACCTAAGATTTTTGTAGATACTGTACATGAATACAGTGCTAAATATTTAGGTTGATATTTTTAAGCATTTCAAGATAAACACGCTAGGATCAGTTTTGTGCCGTTGATTGTATTACCGCTCAACTTTATCTTTAAGGCAGCTTCGGCTGCCTTATTTGGATTGTTGCTTTTGATTGCATTTGCAGTCACCGCACCGATGGGAAGTCATGAATATTGGGGCTTCTTTCGTTATGACTATTTGCTGTTTTATGCCTTGATCATTCAAGTCTGTCTGATCTATTTAAAGCTCGAGTCATGGGCAGAAGCAAAAGTCATTGCTTTATTCCATATCATGGCGATGGGAATGGAAATATTTTTGACCCATCCAGCGATTGCCTCATGGCAGTACCCACAACCAGCGGTATTGAAATTACTTACTGTGCCATTGTTTGCGGGGTTTATGTATTCAGCAGTGGGGAGTTTTTTTGCTCGCTCATTGCGGCTCTATAACGTTTCATTCGAGAATTTGCCGAATTTTGGCAATATGCTGTGTTTGGCAGTGTTGTCTTATCTCAACTTTATGACCAAGTTTTTTATTCCTGATATTCGTGTTGCATTATTTATTTGGAGTATTTTGATTTTCTGGAAAACAAAACTTTATTTTCAATTGCAACAGCATCGTTTTAGGGTGCCGATGTTGCCGATTTTATTGTTGCTTGCCTTCTTGATCTGGATTGCAGAGAACATCAGTACCTTCTATAAAATTTGGTTGTACCCAAGTCAAGTCGATGCATGGCATATGGTGGGGTGGGGTAAATTAGGTTCATGGTATTTATTATTATTGCTGAGCTTAGTGTTGGTATTAAAAATCTTGGGGACGCGAGATAAAAATGGGGCTTGGCGGTTAAATTAGGCCATTCGAAAATCGTTTAAAATGAGCATCTAATTTCCTTTTGTTATGAATATTTCAGATATATTTCAAAATTTATTTGCTAAAGCGCGCTAAGCTCGCTATTTTAACTTTTGTGTAGGAAGAATTACACAACACAATAGTGATAACAAATACTGAAGAATAATTGATACTGGAGATCGTTCCTATGTTAAAAAAAATTGCATTAGCTGCTCTATTGACCGCTGGTTCAACAGTTGCAATGGCTGATAATGATGTCGGTTGTGGTGCTGGTACACAAATTTGGGCAGGTAAAAAAGGTGTTGCACCTAAAATTCTTGCTGCGACAACCAATGGTATTTTTACCAACCAATTATTAGGTATTACTTTTGGTACTTTAGGATGCCGTCAAGGTGGTACTGTCACAGCTCAAGTGGTGACTTTTACCAATGAAAATGCTGAATCTTTAGCGCGTGATATGGCCGTTGGCCAAGGCGAAAGCTTAAATGTACTTGCTGAATTAATGCAAATTAAAGCCAATGACAAAGCACGTTTCTTTGCTGTGTCTAAAGCAAATTTTGCTGAAATTTATTCAAGTAAAAATGCAAACTCGCTTCAAGTGCTAGACGCTTTACAAAGTGTGATGGCAAAAGATGCAGTGCTTAAAGCATACGTTTAATTTGCTACATGTTAAAACCCTGTCTTGATGACAGGGTTTTCTTATACCTACGATCATTATTCTTAAAAATTGCGATTGAATGAAATTAGCTACTTTTGTACTTGCGTCTTTGATGTGTCACTTTGCCCACGCGATGGTTGAATCAGATTTTCAAACTTATTTGGACATCGCGAAACAAAAACAATTAGATCAGCACATCACATGGCAGCGCTTGATGTATGCCGACCAAAAACAAAATAGTGAAGTTACTTATGCGGGTTATTTTTACGCAAAAGATGGTAAAACAAATTTAAAGAATGAATTACAAGCTGACATTAAAGCCTTATTTGTAGAAGCTCCAGATAACCAATCCATCCGTTGTAAATTTCCCGCGCGTAGCCGCTGGTTGATGCAACAGCTCAACCTTAGTGATCAACAGCTGCCAAAAGTAAATTGTACGGAATTTGAGGACTGGATCAATCAAATCAAACCGTATAAAGCGACTTTGATTTATGCAACAGATTTTATGGGTAATCCAAGTTCGATGTTTGGACATACGCTATTGCGTTTAGATCCAAAGGATCAGAAGCAACTCAATCTAGTGTCCTATGCAGTGAACTATGCTGCCACAGTGAAAGGTGATGATAACTGGTCTTATGCATGGAAAGGTTTAACAGGGCAATATCCAGGTGAATATTCTTTAATGCCGTATTATCGTAAAGTAAAAGAATACGGTGATTTTGAAAGTCGTGACCTGTGGGAGTATGAGCTGAATTTAACCCCAGAGGAAACTCGGTTTCTAGTTGAGCATATTTGGGAAATGCAGCATGTGAGTTTCCCTTATTATTTTGTTAGCGATAACTGTGCCTACCGTTTACTTGGCTTAATTGATTTAGTACGTCCAAATTTAAACTTAAAACAGCAGTTTAACTATGCTGCCATTCCAATTGAAACCTTGAAGGCTGTCGATCAACAAAATTTAGTAAAAGAAGTCGTGTATCGACCAGCTTTGGAAACCCAATTACTTGCTCAAGCCAAGCAGCATGGCACAGCTTTAGCCAAAGTCGCTCATCAGGTTGCTTTTACCGAGACAGATCAGACTCAACCCATTTTAAAAGCATATCAGCCACAAGATCAGGCCAAGATTTTAGAAATGGCTTATGACGATTTATATCTACAATATATTAGCCATAAGGTAGATGCGGATTTTGCCCAACCTCAATTACGTCAGTTACTTGCTCAGCGTAGTCAAATCGAGATTGATAAACAACGTCAAGAACCGATACGTCCGAAAAAGCAGCCTGTAGAAGGGCACCATGCCCGTAACTTGTCGGTAAATGTGGGTGAAGTACAAGGACAGAAGTTTATTGAACTTGGGCATCGTCAGGCTTATCACGATTTAATTGATCCACAAGGTGGCTATCGTGCAGGCACACAACTTTTGTTTTTAGATGGCAGTCTGCAATACCGCGACGACAAGCTTAAGTTAGAACATTTAGATCTACTGTCGGTAAATTCCTATAACCCGATTCAACCATTTAAATCACCACTCACTTGGGGTTTTAATTTAGGTTGGAAACAGGAGTCAGTTGAGAAAGGGCAGTTTAGTGAGGATCAGCAACATGGTGTGATGAATCTAAATATGCAAGTTGGCTATAGCGTGGCAGATTATGATCGTCGAAATTTGTGTTATGCCCAATTGCAAAGTCATATTCAAGGTGGCAAAAATTTAGATAAAGGCTGGCGTGTTGGAGTAGGGCCAACGGTAGGATGTATGAATCTGTGGACAGACAATATTAACAGCGTGGTACAGATTGAGTTACCGTATTGGCAAGATCGGAGTCAGTGGAATTTAAGAGTCGGTATGCAACTTCAATATAGTTTGAATACAAATCATGCTTTACGTTTAAACTGGGATTTTGAACAGCAGGATCATAAAGACTGGAATAAAATCGGTGTGGGTTATGTACACTTTTTTTAAAGTTGATTGTTTTATAGGAAAATAAAAATGTGGTCTGAAGTGGCTCAAAAAATAAAAAAACTTAAACAGTTTGACCAATGTTTTGTTGTAGATGGTGCTAGTCTGAACCAATATATTATTAATTCAGTTGATGAAGAAAAGTTGTTTCAATTAGAAGAGCAACTAAATATTCAAATTCCAACTCAGTTTAGGAGTTTCTTATTGCAGTTGGGTATGGGGTGTTGTGGACCTGATACAGGTATCACGACTTTAGATGATTTTGAGTTGTATTCTATGGATTTAACACCAGAATATGGTGAATGGCTTGATGCTAATGTGAGGAGCTTTATGCGCATTGGCTGGGGAAGCTATATTAGTGAATATTGTATTATTACGAATGGAATGCATAAAGGAATGATATATGAGTTTGAAGAAAATTCATTTTTTATAAAAAGAGCTGATAGCTTTATGGCATGGTATGCTGAATGGCTAAGAATACAATTACGTTGTTTTGAGGTAATTATCGATGAAATAAGAGAAAATGATGATATTACTGAGATTATGATGAATTTATATACGAATTATAAAATACAGCCAGCTTTGACATTAACTAGGTTAAAGAGTTTGCTAGGATGGAAAGACTTTGAAAGGCATATTACACTCAGCTTGATACCCTCTTTTTATTCAGAGCAACAGGTGCGTAAAATTTATTTGCCTGAAAAAGTGGCCTGTGAATTTAAAACAAGAATTGCTCAATATTTTAATAGTGAACCACATTCAGTTTTTTAGAAAAGATAAGTTCAAATCTCAACAATCACATAGTATTTTTTAACTGCTTCAATCACTTCAAATGTACCGACAAATGCGGGTGGAATAATCCCTGCATTTCCAGCAGTCACTTCAATAAAAGAATTGGTTTTTGCATCGTGAATACGCACAATTCCTTCAATGATCTGAAAAAACTCTTGTTTGTTTTCAGAAAATTGAATATTCCAAGCACCGACTTCACATTGCCAGATGCCACAGTCCATATGTGGATGTTCATATAAACTATAGGTTAAACGTTCGGGATTACCTTGAACCAAACGATCGGGACGAGGATAATCAATACTTGCTTCATTTGCGATTAAATCGCCGAAACCTGCTAACTGAACAGATGGCATTAGAAAAACGCTCTACTTTCTTGATCGACTAATTTGAGCAAGTTGGGAATACGATGTTGTCCTGACATCCTCATAATATATTGTTTCGCTTGTTCTAAATCGATGCCAATGCTTGTGATATATAACGGTTTAAGACTTTTACCACGTATAATTTCACATGCTTTAGGCGTATCTTTGAAATAATTCTTCGCCACACCAATCACTGGGATTTTGGGGATCAAGTTTTGCCAGAGATGACTGCCTAAACCAGCATTACCTTCATGACCCAAGGTGACATATCCATCAATTATAATGTAATCAATTGGATCATGAATGTCATGTAGTAACGCAAGAATACAAGGTAATTCTCGTTTATAAAAATTACCTGATTCATATTCAGCAATTGGATGAATGTGTTTTGTATAAATCTGTTTTGGAGTTGTACTTTCCCATACGGGAAAAATTACACCTGCAATGAAAGCTGAATTTTCTTTATAATGAACATCAATGGCTAGAATCATTATTCAGAAAGCTTAATAGTTTTCAGGAACAGCACTTAAGAATTCACGACGTACATCTTTGTCGGTTTTAAAATCACCAACAAAAGAAACCGTACGTGTGGTTGATTCTTGTTTACCTACACCACGCATCATCATACACATATGCGCAGAGTCAATTACAACTGCAACACCACGTGCTTGAGTCACTTCTGCAACTGCTTCTGCAATTTGCTGCGTCAAGTTTTCTTGAACTTGTAGACGACGTGCAAACATTTCTGTAATACGCGCAAATTTTGATAAACCTAAAACTTGACCTTCAGGTAAATATGCAATGTGCACACGACCATAGAATGGCAGTAGATGATGTTCACAAAGTGAATAAAATTCAATATTTTTGACCAATACCATTTCATGGTTATCGGAAGGGAAGAGCGCGCTATTTGTAACTTCTTCAAGCGTTTTGCTATAGCCAGAAGTTAAAAAAGAGAAAGCTTTAGCCGCACGCATTGGCGTATCTTTTAAGCCCGGGCGATTTAGGTCTTCACCAACGGCAGTTAAGATATTTGCGTACGATTGCTGCATAGACATAACAATGTTCACTTAGGTGGGTTGAACAAAAACGGCAATTGTATCAGAAAACGATTGGAAATCTTAATTTTGATAAAAATGCCGATTACTGTTTGTACTTAGGGTTCTTTTCGGCACGTTTGAGCAGGACTAAAACCGCTCCTGTACCGCCTTGATTTTCTGGCGCACTAACGAAAGCAAGCACATCACGATGCTGTCTGAGCCAACCATTGACATAGGTTTTTAAAATTGCTTCGGGCCCTTTACCGTGCACAATTTTAACGACATTTTGATTTTCATCTTTTGCCATTTGAAGTACTTGTAAGACCGCAGCACGTGCTTGCTCAACGGTACAGCCATGTAGGTCAACCGCCTCGAACCAGCGAATTTTGCCTGCTTTTAAGTCTTCAAATACTTTGTGCTGTAAAGTCGCAATGCGATAGCTTAAAGTTGCTTGGCTGGCAACAGGATTTAAGATTGCTTGGGTATCGGAAATTTCTGTAAGCTCTTGCTCTGCGCCACCTTCTGCCGCAGCACGTTTTGCCAAGGTTTGAGCATCGACTTTTTTACTGCGTGCAACGCGAGTATCGGCAATATTTTGATTGTCGATTGGTTTTACCCCAAGCAGGGCTTTTTTAAAAAGCTCAGTATCTTCCAACTCTTCTGCAACGGCTGGAGCTTTTTGTGACTCTGCTTGTTTTGCAATAGCACTCGCTTGAGGATTAGAGATTTGCTTTTTAAAGGCTTTCAGTAAGTTAAACTGGTCTTTAGAAAGCGATGAATCGTGTTTACTCATAAGTTTAGAAAAATAGGCAAGATACGAGAGATATAAAATTATAGTCCGAAACCGTGATGATTTGAACTGAATTGCATTCATAGGGAAAAGGAATGCAATTTAAATCATTAGACAGAATTGAATGTGTAGGTGAGAAATTAATTTAGTTTTTACTTCTACTGTGATCTTTGTATTAAAAAACTAAATGTTTAATGGCGTTTATTACTTAAGGAAGAGTAATGATTTTGATAATGCGTGATTGGTTTAAACCCCTATTCTTAAAGCGATCATAAAGTTCAAAGCATATATGCTCATTTACTTGAACACGCGGCAGAGTATGATCAAAGTCAAAATAACGAATATAGCCAGATTGGTCCATGACAATCGTCAGGCGCTCGATTTGACTTCGTTTCTTGGGGAACATTTTATATTGTTTTACGATGCCACACTCTTCAGTTTTAATGTAGGTCTTTGCGGGGGACAAATACATGGCAATGCCAATAAGAATAAGCCCAGGAATTAAAGTAAAGAAATAGGCGACTCTTGGATCTTTAAAACTCTGAATTTTTTCGTAGAAAAATAGATGACTATAAATAGGAAAGCTAACTAAAAAGATCAGCCCCAAGATTAATAAAAAATTACTCATATTGTTTCATCGATTTTTATCTTTTAGTATTTTGAACTCTAATTTTTATTCTTTATTTAGAGTCTATATTTAGTTCTAGCAACTTTTTTAAAGGTTCAAGGTAGAATTTTACCTTGAACCTGATTTGCTTAGATCTGCTCAGGTTGCCCAAACAATGCATGAAATGCTTGATCAGGGCGAGGCTGTTTCATAAAGCTTTCACCCACAAGGAAAGTATGAATGTCATTGGCTTGCATCATCTCTACATCAGTAGGCATGGCAATACCACTTTCAGTAACTAAGATACGGGAAGCAGGCAATAATTTCTTTAAACGCAATGAGGTATTTAAATCCACATCAAAGGTTTTAAGATTACGGTTGTTCACACCCAAAATACATTGCTCAGAAAGTTTTAGCGCACGTTCCAATTCATATTCATCATGCACCTCAACCAATACATCCAACTGTTGTTCAAATGCTGTTTTCGACATTTCTTCCAGTTGTTGATCTGATAAACATGCCACGATCAATAAAATACAATCAGCATGTAGCGCACGTGCTTCAACCACATTATAAGGATCAATCAAGAAATCTTTACGCAAAGCAGGTAGGGCACAATGCTGACGTGCAATCGCAATATTTTCGTCTGCACCTTGGAAGAAATCCACATCGGTCAATACCGATAAACAGGCTGCACCTGCTTGTTCATATTGTTGTGCAATTTCCGCAGGATTAAAGTCTGCACGGATCACACCTTTAGAAGGTGATGCTTTTTTAATTTCTGCAATTACAGCAGGGCGTTTATGCTGTAAAGCATTGGCAAAACCTCGCACAGGCGTTGCTTCATTTGCCCACTGCTCAACATCATGCAAGCTACGTTGTTTTAAACGTGCTGCAAGCTCCTCATGTTTGCGGTCAACAATTTTACCTAAAATGGTATTTTGAATATCGATCATGAGAAGTCCTTAGTCTGCCTGATATTGTTTCAATGTTTTGGTAAATTCAGCCAAGATACTCATTTTTTCTAAGGCTTGTCCGCCGTAAAGAATATCTTGAGCCAGCTCAACGGCTTGTTTATAGGTTTTGGTAATACCTGCGACGTAAATGCCTGCACCTGCATTGAGTGCAATCATATTTGCTGCTTTTTCGCCTACGTCTGATTTGTCACGACTCAAAGCATCTTTGATTAGCTTTAAGCTTTCTTCTGAACTATTGACGACTAAACCGGTGAGTGTTTGAGAGGCGATACCAACGTCTTCGGGGTTCAACGTCCATTCTGTAACTTCGCCATCTTTAAGCTCAGCCACAGCGGTTGGCGCAGCTAGACTGATCTCGTCTAAACCATCTTTAGAATGCACCACCAGTACATGCTCGGCACCAAGCTGTTTTAATACTTCAGCAATGGGACGGCAAAGTTCATCTGAGAATACGCCAATTACAAAACGATTTACGCCAGCAGGGTTGGTGAGTGGACCAAGTAAATTAAAGATACTACGAATGCCCAATTCACGACGTGGCGCTACCGCATATTTCATGGCTTTATGGTGATTTGGCGCAAACAGGAAACCTACGCCCATTTCACGGATACAACGTTCTGTTTGCTGCATGTCTAAATCAAGTTGAATGCCAATCTGTTCCAGCACGTCAGAAGAACCTGATTTACTTGATACACCGCGGTTACCATGTTTCGCAATAGTTGCTCCCGCAGCAGCGATCACAAAACTTGAAGCGGTTGAAACATTAAATAAGTTTTGACCATCACCACCTGTACCCACGATATCTACCAGATGAGGAATATCACTGACATCAATTTTAATCGCGAATTCACGCATAATACGTGCAGCGGCTGTAATTTCATCAATACTTTCACCCTTCATGCGCAAGCCCATCATTAGCGCACCGATTTGAGCATCAGTGGCTTCACCTTGCATGATACTGCGCATGACATCTTCCATTTGTGGCTGGGTCAGATGGATGTTCTTGGTAATGTTATTGAGTGCCTGTTGGATATTCATAGTCATGAGTTACAGCATTTAATGATTAAAAAATTTGGATGAAAGTGGTTGATGATGAAGGATAGCTCAGCTTTATGTGGTGTGTGTCCCACCCGCTAAAGGGCTATGTTAGCAGAAAATAACTCAAGATTTGGGTTGTGGCTAGAGAGTTTTTAAAATTTAACCCGTTTAGGCGCATTGGTAAATTTGTGACTGGGAGTGATTGAATGAAAAAGGTTTTATTTTATGGGGGAGTTATTTTAGTTTTTATGATAAATAATCAACCATTTGGTATATCTTATTCACACATATCCCTATAAAAAATGTGTATAAATCAACTAAATAAAAGTAGATATATTAGGGCGGTCTTCATTTTACTCATTCATAAATATGTATCTAAATTACTTGAAATATCTTGGGGCTGTTAAAAACAAAGGTTGTTTTGTTTTTGTCTTTATTGCATGTCTTCATCCATTAGAGAGCCATGCGGAGACAAATGTAGAACAGCCACAAACAACGACAACATCGGATAAAGTGGTGCATGTTGCGGTGACAGGTTCACGTATATCCAAAGCCCAGAAAGATGGCCCAACCAGTGTGACCGTGATTACCGCAGCCGATATCGAGAAACACGGTTTTAGTAATGCCTTTGATGCCTTGAATAACCTGACGCAAAACACAGGTTTTGTACAAGGCGCGGATTATGGCAATACTTTTACTCCCGCAGCCAATGCGATTAGTTTGCGCGGTTTAGGGCCGAACCATACCTTAACCTTAATTAATGGACACCGAGTTGCAGATTATCCAGTGCCTTATGACGGCGCTGTGAATTTTGTCAATTTAGCCAATATTCCGACTGCGATTATTGACCGCATTGAAATCTTAAATGGTGGAGCTTCCGCGATTTATGGTTCAGATGCGATTGCGGGTGTAGTCAATATCATCCTGAAAAAGAAAACTGATGGGACACAATTCAATATCAAGGCAGGTGGCACTAAAGAAGGTGGTGAAAATTTACGTCTACAATTGAGTGGCAGTAAAACATTGGACAAGCTCAATCTGGTTTATGGTGTTGAACTGAGTGGGCGCGAACCAATTTGGGCGGCTGACCGAGATTTCATGTCGAGCCGAACGCTTCGAGGGGAAAAGCCAGACACGATCGTTGGACGTAAAAATGCCAAGACAGGCCAATATCTTTCAATTAATGGCTGTGAGGCATTTGATGATCTATTTAAAGGCTCAGTAAAAAATATTGGAAAAGCGGGGACCGATAATTGTGCCAGTGGTTTAGCCAGACCGACCTATTGGACGGTTCAAACCAAGAATCGCAGCCAAAATGGTTATCTCGGTTTAGATTATGAGCTGAATGAGAAAACTCAATTATTCGCGGATGTTTTGATTGGTGCCAATCAAATTGAAAACAATACTCGTGGCCCGACATGGACTTCTTTAGGCGCAAGTAGTGGCTATTTCCTCAATCAAGACACAGGAAATTATGAAATCTGGACACGACGTTTTGCACCAGAAGAACTCGGTGGTGTCGAGCAAGCCAATAAAAAATGGAAAGAACTCTCCTCCAATTTGAACTTTGGTATCCGTGGCGATATTGGAGACAGTAGCTGGCGTTATGAAGCAGCCTATAATGGCTCGATTTATACCAGTCAATTACGTAAACAAGGGCTGGTACGTTCGAATGTTGATGAATATTTCTTAGGTCGGCAATTGGGGACAGATCAAGATGGTATTCCAATTTATTCCCCGCATTTAGATCGTATCAGTCGGCCACTGACCGCTAGTGAGTTTAGAAGCATTTCAGGCACAACTGAGGAAAACGACAAGTCTTGGGCACAGAGTTTAACCCTGAGTGCAAATGGTGATGTGTTTGAATTGCCTGCAGGAACGGCCAAGCTTGCTGCTGTGGCAGAAATTGGACGCCAAGGTTTTAAAATCAAACCCGATAAGGCGGTGGAAAATGGGGACTTCTATAATGCCACTTCCAGTGGTGAATATGGTGGGGCACGTACCCGTCAGGCATTAGGTACGGAATTATTCTTACCTTTAGCTAAACCGCTCAACCTCACCTTGTCTGGACGCTATGACCGTTATGCTTTGTCAGATAGTAGTATTGATAAATTCACATTTGGTTCAGGCTTAGAATTTAGACCACATCCAACCTTATTGGTGCGAGGCAACTACGCAACCAGTTTTCGTGCACCAGATATGAACTATCTGTTTTTGAATAAACAAAGAGGGTATTTCCCAAGTACCACCGATTATTTACGTTGTAGCCAAACGGGACAAGCATTAGATAAATGTAGCTTTAAAGATTATTCGCCTGGTGCGAACTACACACTAACGGGCAACAAAGATTTAAAGCCAGAAGAAGGCAAATCTTATGGTGCAGGTTTTGTTTGGTCTCCAAGCAATAAGTTTGATATTTCCGTCGATTATTGGGATATCAAAATTGATAATCTGGTAACCAATTTAAGTGAAGATAAGATTTTACGTTTAGAAGCTGATTGTCGTTTGGGTGCACAAGATATCAATTCGGCACAATGTGTTGATGCGTTGGCACGAGTAGAGCGCAATCCTACAAATGCAGTGGTTGATCCAAATGTGATCAACAATATCAATATTGTTCCGATCAATGCTGCCTCAGATCATACTCGTGGGATTGATTTCACCAGCAAATGGCGTTGGAAAACAGAAAATTTAGGTAACTTCCTGTGGACGGTGAATTATAGCCGTGTGCTTGAACGTGAATATCAACAATCAAAAGATGGCGAGAAAGATAACTATTTAAAAGACTTAACCATTCCAGATTGGCGAGACCGCTTTAATACCAGTCTCCGTTGGAGTCTCGGTGATTGGGCATCAACCGTATTAGTCAATCGCTACGGCAAGATTCCAAACGGTAATCAAACAGCTTACTTAAGCCCGACTTATTTGGTCAATTGGAGTGGAACTTATCAAATTTCACCCAAGGCCTCTGCATCAATCATTGTGAATAACCTATTTGACAAAGTGAAACACGATGACACAGGCGGATGGCCATATTATCCAGTAGGATCATATTCACCAATCGGCCGTCAGGGTTGGTTGGAGTTTAATTATAAATTCTAACAATGATGTGTGGACGCAGCGAAGTGGTACACCATTTGCTGCGTCTTTTTATTTTAAAAACTACAGAGGACAGATCTCCTATGTTGGTCAAACCTTCATTTAAAAAACAATTGCTACTTACAACATTACTTTCATTATCTGCAACCCAGATTTTTGCATCAAATAGCAATGAACAAATTCCAATCGGCAAATTGCCTGAATGGGCCATACCCGAATCTTATGATTTAGATTTTAAAATTGATCCTGCACAAAAAAGTTATACCGGTAAAACCACCATTCATTTAAAACTGACCCAAGCAACCGATCATGTTTGGATTCATGGCAAATCTTTATCGGTAAAAGAGGCCAACATCCTATCCGCAGCTGGACAGAAAACCACGGCCAAATATGAGCAAGCTTCAGAAGTTGATGGTGTCAGTCTGATTAAATTTGCCCAGACATTACCAGCAGGTCAGTACAGCTTAGTATTGGATTTCAATGCCGATTATGATCAGCAACTGGACGGTATTTATAAAATTGAGTTTGAGGGTAAACCTTATGTCATGACTCAAATGGAGGCGATCAGTGCACGTCAATCCTTTCCATCATTTGATGAGCCACGTTTTAAAACACCCTTTAATATTCGATTAACCATACCAAGTAAATATTCAGGTTTTGCCAATACAAATCAAGTCTCTGAACAGACCGAAAAATCGGGTTGGAAAACTTTAAGCTTTGCCCCGACCAAACCACTACCAACCTATCTACTGGCATTGGCGGTTGGTCCTTGGCAAGTACAACAAGGTCCTGATATTGGTGCGACTGAGTGGCGTAAACAGGCGATCAAATTACGAGGTCTTGCACCCGATGCTAAGGCTGAAAAAATGCAGCATGCCTTGTCTGAAACTCCCGCAATTTTAAAAACATTAGAAGATTATTTTGCATTCGGATATCCATTCGACAAGCTAGATTTGCTTGCTGCACCTGACTTTGCGGCGGGTGCGATGGAAAATCCCGGACTGATTACATTTAGAGACTATCTAATGCTACTGGATAAAGACTCTCCCGTGTCATTTGTACAAAGCTCTTTTAATGTCAATGCGCATGAATTGGCACATCAATGGTTTGGGGATGTGGTGACCATGCCGTGGTGGGATGACCTGTGGTTGAATGAATCTTTTGCCACGTGGATGCAAAGTAAGATTACCCAACAATTACATCCTGAATTTAACGCTGATCTTGAACGTGTCGTTGATACTGCAGGGGCGATGAAAAGTGATAGCTTGGTCAGTGTACGCCGTATCCGTCAGCCAATTTTAAGCAATGCCGATATTCAAACGGCTTTTGATGGCATTACCTACCAAAAAGGTGCAGCTGTTTTAAATATGTTTGAGAGCTATCTAGGCGAAGACAAATTCAAACAAGGGGTGCGTAATTATATTCACAAGCATCAATATGGTAATGCCACAGCCAATGATTTAATTAGTTCCCTTGCAGAACAGTCTGGTCAAGCTGAGCGTTTTAGCAAAGCGGTGAAAAGTTTTATTGATCAACCGGGCGTACCTTTGCTGAGTACCTCATTGCAGCAACAAGGCAATAAAGTCTTTTTAAATGTGAAGCAAACGCGTTACTTACCTGTTGGTTCTAAAGGCGATGCCAACAGTCTTTGGGGGGTACCGTTATGCGTACGTTATGAAGTTCCCAATGCAGCAAGTAAAGTTCAATGTGAGTTAATCGATCAAGCGGAAGCTAAAATTGAACTCAAAGGTGCACGTATTAACAGTTGGTATATTCCAAATGCAGATGCAGCAGGCTATTACCAATTTAGTTTGCCTGAACCAGAACTTGCTCGTCTGACTGCCGCTACAGAAAAACTCTCTAATACTGAACAATTGGCCTATGCCTATGCTGTTTCAGCGGCATTTAACCATGGTGATATTAACCTGTTGGCGGTGGTGGATGTGGCGAAGAAGTTTGCGAACTCGAATAGCCGACAGATTAGTACGGCATTGTTTCAGCAGCTCAGTACAATCCAGCGCCATGTGCTGAAGACTGAGGCAGAACGTGAGCATTTTAGAAAAGTGCTCACGAATTTATATCTACCCAAATTAAATCAATTGGGTTATGCGAGCAAAGCAGGTGAGTCTGCTGAGGATAGTTTGTGGCGTAGTGAGTTAGCCCAATTTCTTGCATTGGAAATTCAGGTGCCAGAAGTGCGTGAGCAATTGTTAAAACAATCCGACGCTCTATTCGCTCAAAAGCAATTGAATTTTGCAACATTACCCCCCGAGCTTTTACCAACGATTTTAGCTGTACGAGTACAAGAAAAAGGGCAGCCTACCTTTGATCGTTTAGCGGGGGAGTTACAACACATCACGCAACCGACCCAACGTTTGGCGATGCTTACTGCCTTAGGCTCAGCAAATCAGGTGGAAACACGTCAGCAGGCACGTCAGTTAGTTTTAGACCCACGTGTGAAAGTTGGTGAAGTACGTACCGTGATTAACTCAATCAATAGCTATAGCGGTGAACAAGGCGGACTTTGGTCATGGTTTAAGGCCAATCACGATGCTGTGTTTGATCGTTTAGGTAAGTCTTCTGCTGGACGCTTCCCTGCATTGTTTAGTGGTGCAGCTTGTACACAACAAGAAGCGACGCAGTTGAATGCCTTCTTTGCACCGAGAACAAAAGAGTTGGTCGGAGTCGAGCGTGGTTTAAATCAAACCAAGGAACGGATTCAACTGTGTGAATCCTTAGTGGCGAAACAAGATGGTTCGCTCGTGCAACAGTTGAAGTTGTAATTTATTCAGTTATAAAAAAGCCAACGATGATGCGTTGGCTTTTTTATTTTCAGTGTGTTTTAAGCATCATTATCGGGCTGTGGATTTCTGACACCGAGTAATTGACTGGTCGCTGTGCCTGCAGTCATCGAACCGTTGACGTTTAAAGCAGTACGGCCCATATCAATCAATGGCTCAATTGAAATCAATAGCGCAACTAAAGTAATCGGTAAGCCCATGGCTGGGAGGACGATTAAAGCAGCGAAGGTTGCACCGCCACCAACGCCAGCTACACCAATCGAACTGAGAGTCACCACCACAACCAATTGGGCAATCCATAACGGATCAAGTGGATTGATACCCACTGTTGGCGCAACCATAACCGCCAGCATCGCAGGGTATAAACCAGCACAACCATTTTGACCAATGGTTGCACCAAAGGAAGCCGAGAAGCTGGCGATACCTTCAGGCACACCCAATTGTTTGGTTTGTGCTTCAATATTGAGTGGAATACTCGCGGCACTTGAACGACTGGTAAATGCAAAAGTTAAAACAGGAAAAACTTTCTTGAAAAAGTCGATTGGATTGACACGTACAAACAGCAAAATCAGCGCATGTACGAGGAACATGATTGCAAGTCCAAGATAAGATGCAACGAGGAACTCACCTAATTTAACGATGTCGGCTACATTTGCTGTTGCCACCATTTTAGTCATCAATGCTAATACACCATAAGGCGTAAATTGCATCACTAAGCGGACAAGACTAATCACCAAGGCTTGCAGCGCTTCAATCCCGTGTCTGATTCTTTCGCCATTGACGGTGTCTTTATCCATCAGTTTAAGTGCTGCCACACCTAAAAATGCAGAGAAAATCACCACACTGATGATCGCTGTTGGACGAACACCGGTTAAATCAGCAAATGGGTTTTGAGGGAATAGTGAAAGCAAGAGCTTTGGAACATCTAAATCTGTCACTTGCCCAATGTATTGACTTTGGATGGTTGCCAGACGTGCTGCTTCTTTGGTGCCTTGTACCAGTCCTTCAGCCGTTAAGCCGAATAAATTGGTGATTCCAGCACCGACAAGTGCTGCAATAGCCGTGGTCACTAACAAGATACCAATCACGAGTACACTGATTTTTCCAAGAGACGTGGTTTGATGTAGTTTCACCACTGCACTTAAAATTGAAATGAAAATCAGTGGCATGATCACCATTTGTAATAGTTGTACATAACCATTACCAACAAGGTTAATCCATGCAATTGAATGTTCAATAACAGGGTTATCACCATAGACCGCTTTAAGGGCTAAACCAAAAAAGATACCTACGATCATACCGATCAGAACTTTTTTGGAGAGACTCCAATCTTTACGGTAGCTAAAAAACAATCCTGCCATGAGCAGGACGAAAACAATAATATTCAATAAAACCAAGGTATTCACAATAGGTTATCCTGATAGATCATTCAGGGGGAATGCTAAGAACAATGACTTAGATTCTATCATCCAGCCGCCCTGAAACTTAATCATTCCTATGACTATAGTTAATCTAAAAAAGTAAAATGCAATCAGACAAAACAGAAATTGAGGATTGAACTTACTTTTTATAACGTGTGAAAAGTGGATTAATTATTGAAAAAGAATGACTTGTTTTTAAGTGTAAGTTTTCAGATTAATTTTAATGCTGAAAATTTGTGCAGTATGTATGAGTTATATATTGTTTTTATATGTTCAAAATAAAAACAGCCTACTTATAAAAATAGGCTGTTTAGATGCTTAGTATTGTTAAATCTTGAGATTAAGCATAAATATCCAAGAAGTTTTTGAAAATTTGATGGCCGTGTTCACTCAAAATAGACTCAGGGTGGAATTGCACACCTTCCACAGGAAGTGTTTTATGTTTGACACCCATAATTTCTTCAATCGTACCATCTGTTTGATTGGTCCAGCAGATAACTTCTAAGCATTCAGGCAAAGTTTCCTGTTCAATCACCAGTGAATGGTAACGTGTAGCGGCAAAAGGCGACGGCAAGTTGCTAAAAATCCCTTTGTCACTATGGTGCATATCGGATAGGCGGCCATGCATCACTGTTTTAGCGCGAATGATATTGCCACCAAAAGCCTGTCCAATCGCTTGATGACCTAAGCAAACGCCAAGCAAAGGAATTTTGCCAGCAAAGTGATTGATGGCTGGAATAGAGATACCCGCTTCACTCGGTGAGCAAGGACCCGGGCCAATCACCAGATATTTTGGCTGCCATCGCTCAATATCCTCTAATGTCACTTGATCATTACGAACAACTTTTACTTCTTGATTCAACTCGCCAAAGTATTGAACGATGTTGTAAGTAAATGAGTCATAATTGTCAATCATTAGAAGCATTTTAGAATCAACCTATTGATTATATTAAATGTTTGTTTGAGTGCTGTGTGGTGTTACTCACATTGTTACTCACTTTAAGAGAAGTGGCTGTTATAAATAAAGTAAAGCCGCTTTACTTAAGCGGCTAATGTAGCAGATTTTGATTCTCTTGTGACTACCTCATTCACATATGAATTTAGGTAGTAACTTAGTCGTCCATCTTTAACCCGAAGAAATCGCAGCAGGCCACCGCATTGACTTAGAAGAATTAAGAGACTGTGACACATCTCCAAATTGCAAGAAAATCAACTTAGAGCAGGTGAAGTGATGAGAAGTGAATTATTCGAAGAAACTCTTAAGCAACACAAAGATAGTTTAACTAAAGAATTGCAGGGAATTGGCAAAGATAAACAAGTAGCACTTGGAATTTGGGATATTGAACAAAACGAGTCAAATTACGAGTTTTATTTCAATGCAGCTTGGGATTACCGCCAGACCGAGGTGGAGGGGCTGAAACAAGAAAACATACTGTTAGAGAACGGGCAAAAAAGTTTATTTAAGCAGCATGTGGACCTGCAAAATCAGTTTGATGCGATGGTAATCGAAATTGAACAGCTGCATTTGTCAGGTGTTATTGGTTGCGCAAAGATTATTTGGTGCCGCAGCCTTTAGAATCTCAACTGGTTGGCAATCTATCAGATGACTTTATTGAAACCGATACAAGCAATCTAGGTATCAATGTAGGCACCTTGATCCTAATACAGGCTGTTGGAGTTTTAAAGGTTGTAGAAGTCACCGAAATTGGCAGATATGAGGTGATTGAAGATGTACCTGTACACATTGGTGGTTATCGCTTAAATGAGGCTGTAACAGCTTCTGATGCGAAGATAATCCCATTGCGCAAGGTCATCATTGCTGGCAATCCAACATCACAAGCCAATGGCCTAATGTTCAAGCCGACAATCGCTTTAAGAGTAACTGACAGTGTTGAATATCCAATGGCTGTCAATCCACAGCAATACAAAGGGGATGATATTTACTTTACTCCTTTGCTGCTAGATGGTGACTTCCTTGATATCAACTTTGAACAACACCAAAGCATTGTAGATGGTGAAATAGGGCAGTTTTGGCAGTTCACGAACTGGTTCAATCCACTGATCAATAAGAATTTCAGAGTGATCATGAAGAACCGGCAAGAATACATAGACTACAAGAAATGGTTCTATCGCAGACGTGGTCGCTTAAATCAATTCTGGTTGCCAAGTTATCAAAACAATTTCAATTTGGTTTCGCGCGGTAGTTCTAGCATCACAGTGAAGAATGACAATTTTCTGAGCGATCGAAAGAATATAGCAATCAAGGCCAATGGCGTCTGGACGGCTCATTCAGTTACATCTTCAAGTGCTAGTGGTGCCAACATCGTGATGAACATAACACCTCAGCCACCAGTGAGCATTGAGCGCGTGTCATATCTTGGCTTGTATAGATTGAATAGCGATACTGTAGAGTTCTATTTCAAAGGCGCTGACATTGTTGAGGCTACAGTTCCAATAGTTGAGTTATCACCATGATGAACCTATTCAAATCTAAAAAGGACTTATTTGAGTTCAAGCATGGCGAAAAAACATGGTACTTCACAAGCGCTGCAAAGGCAGTTGATCACAACGGGCATACTTATCTACCGTTGGTTGTGAGTCGGGGCAACATTGATGATGAAGACATAGACAAGTGTGATACTGAGATTACTTTTCCATATCCACAGCAAATATTGAATGCAGAAGGTGATGACTTACAGGCTTTATTCATCAACAAGATCTACTACAAGAGTGTCACTGTCACGATTCTGGAACTCTACAAAGGCGAGACATTAGTCATTCACATTGGCCGCATCACACAGCCAAAGTTTGATGATGATGAAAACACTATGACGCTTGTGAGCTCTACAGCAGAGACTCAGCAGAATAAGAGTATTCTCACTCGAAAGTTTCAAAAGACCTGTTCAAATAAAATCTTCGATCGTATTTGTGGTTTGAAGATTGAAGACTGGTCAGTTGATGTGACGATTACAGCAATCAATAATCTGACAATTACTTTCACAGTAAACCCAACACCTGTGCTAGATGAAAATGGAGACCCTGTTTTAGATGGTGAGGGGAACCCAGTTACAGAAGTGAAGTCATATCCAACAAACTATTTTAGTCGGGGCGTGCTTCACAACGGAGGAATTTTCACAACAGTTTTATCTAGCACATCAAATACTGTGAATTTGGAACGTCAGCATTTTGGGCTACAGATCGGTGATGTGATTAAACTTGCACCTGGTTGTGATCAAACTCGCGCAGGACCATGTCATACAATCTTTGACAATCATCTTCGTTTTATGGGATTCCCAAACATTCCAGCATCTAATCCAGTAAACGATCAAATAATTAAGTGAGGTAACTAATGGTTATTGCACCATGGATTATCTACGCCATCTTAGCAATTACGGTGGCTACAGCTGTTTATTCGTATTACAACATGCGAAAAATGCAGAGAAAGAATAGTGCAGAACCATCTCAAATGGATGGGTCACTTGCTGACGAAGGTGTTTCATTTTCTTCTATTTTTGGTTCTCCACATATACATGGAAACATTACATGGATTGGGAATCAAGATACCCAAGCGATTAAATCCAAAGGGGGTAAGAAATGAAAATCTACATGTCGGATATACGAAAAGCCAATATGTGCTCGCGAGGAACGCGGGCATTTTTTTTGGCGAGAGGTTGGGATTTTCAGGACTTTCTTGTTAATGGGTTGGATGAAGAGTTATTCATCAATACTGGTGATGCAATGGCACTGCAAGTTGTAGAGGTAGCTAGAAATGGGCGGAAGCAGTAAACAAACAGTAGGTTTTAAATACTTCGCAGGAATGCAGGTTGCTATTGGGAATTGTATTGAGCAGATTTTAAATATCAACCCTGATAAACGCGGATGGATTTTCACAAAACCCGAAGAAATTGCTCAATTAAAACTTGGCGACACATCGATGACAGTAAATAAGCCTGACCTTTTTGGTGGTGATAAACAAGAAGGCGGCTGGGTTGGAACCATTGATATTCATACGGGCCGCGAAGAACATTTGCGTCAAAATGAGTATTTAGCAGCACAAGATAGTGAGCTTGTATCTTCGTTCCCAGGTCTTTCCCACTTAGTTTATCGCGGTAATAATTCCGATCAAGGTTTTCAACTGGTCTCAATGTCTGGGATGCTTAAAGAGGTCTTGTATTGGCCTAAGCGTACACGTATCAAAGATGATGGAAGTGAGCAATGGTATAAGAGCTATCTTGATAACGATTCAAATGAAATTTTTGTATGTGAAATTGGCGCGAAAGTTAATGGGCTTTCTCCAAAAGAATACCAAGAAAAAATAGATAATCTACCACCTTTATTAAATGAATGGTGGGGGACAGATAACCAAGACGATCTATTCCATAAGTTTACAAATGGTGGTGTTCCAGTAACAGGGCTGATTGAAGGTTATTTATGGGATTTTCATGCCCAATTTGGGCATATTGGAAAAGTAGGATATGTAAAAACTTCATTTCCAGATTTCCTGATAGGTTTAAATATCCGTTTAATCATTCTTGCTGATGATGGGATTTCAAGCTTTTCTTGGTCTGGAGGAGATTTTGAACTAATTAGAGAATTTTCTGAGCCTGCTTTTATTACTTGTAGAGAATATATTTTAAGTTGCACAAATTCCACATTGGACCTAATGGTTGGGATTATAGATGGTGTGCCAGGTGGTTCTAATACCCAGCATCGTGTTGTTATTGATTGTGCAATAGCTCCATTCAATAGTAACGATAAGCTCATGGTAAAGGGTATTGATATAAATCCAATTCATCAAATCCGTGAAATCATCACCAATGACACAGCTATGAATAAGCCAGAGGCAATGATAAATGATTCAAATTTCAAAAATGCAGCAGACCGTATTTATGATGAGGATTTAGGAGTTTCAGGCGCATTTACTGAGAAATCATGTAAAGAAGCAATTGATGAACTGCTATTTCATATCGAAGCAGGTATTCGTCTAAATAGACAAACAGGGCAATATGAAATCGTATTGTTTAGAGATGATTTGTTGAATTTAAGCGACGCTCAAGTGTTTTCTAAAAGTAATATCAAATCGTTCAATATTGAAATTGCAAATGTTGATGATGTGATCAACTCAGTCAATGTGAATTACTATGATCGTGACAATATCAAGGACTCTTCCTTTTCACTTGATGAAATTGGTTCTGTAATGTCATCTGAGGTGAATGCACAGACACTTGATTTTCCGTATTTTATGAATCGTCGAAATGCCGAATTGGTTGGCAACTGGAAGCTTAAACAGCTTTCAACCCCTACTCGTAAGGGCACATTCACAACAGGAAAGTATGAAGCTCGCAAGATCAATAAATATGATGTTGTGAAATTGACTTGGCAAAATCAGAATATGGTTGATGTTCCTGTTAGAATCATGAAAATCGGACTAGGGGATGGCCGTGATAATACTGTGACTTTGGACTGGGTTGAGGTTATTCCATATTCATCAACTACATTTCCAACGATAAATGTCGATCCTCCAACTTCAGTAGTATTGCCACCACAACAGAATCAAAGTGTAGTTTTTGAAATGCCTTATTTTGAAGCTGTACAGAGATTTGGGCAGACTCAAGTTGATGCAGAATTGGCAAATAACCCTGATTTGGGATATTTAGTTGTTGCAACTAAAAAGCCTCAAAGCAATTCAATCAATGCTCTACTTTACACTGATGATGGCACTGGTTATCAGCAAGCTTCAATTGTTGACTATTGTCCTGTGGCGACTCTTGATCAAGAGATTAGCTATTTAGATGCATCATTTGCTGTTAAGAATGTTGCATCAATTAGTCAAGCTGAGGTTGGCACATTGATACTCTGTGATGAAGAATTGATGATGTATCAAAGCTATGACACAGCGACAAAGATCTTATCTGTCAAACGGGCAGCATTAGACACCGTTCCCAAACCGCATTCTCAAGATGCGGTTTTTTACTTCTATGATGCTTTTAATGCTTTTGATCCGGAGCAATATGTCTTGAGTGAAGCAATCAATGCGAAGGTATTAACCACTACACCAAGTGGAATATTAGGTATTGAGGAGGCCGCAGTGCTTTCACTTGAAATGAATGCACGCCCTAATCGTCCTTATCCGCCTGCAAATGTAAAAATCAATTCTGACTACTACCCAGAAGAGATTGAAACTGATCTTGTCGTGACATGGGTTGATCGCAATCGATTGCAACAAACAGGTGGCTCTATTCTTGGTTGGACAGATGGTGGCGTTGCTTTGGAAAGTGGTGCAGCAACAATGCTGATTATAAAAGAGCTTGATGAAAATGGCATTGTTATTGCCACTCATAATGTTAATGCAACGGGCACCAACACATACACACTGGCTATTTCAGCCATGCAAGTAGAAACACGCTCTATTGAAGTGAAAGCTAAGACTCTGAGGGATGGGTATGATTCTTTTCAATATTTCCAGCACACTGTTGAGCTTTCAACCTTCTTTAGCGCTCCATATAATATTGAATATACAGTGAGAGAAGTATGAGTATTGAAATTGACTTTTCTTATGCAATTGATGGTTTTTATGACACTGTAAATTATTACAGATCTGAAGACACAATGAATCCGACATCAATGCCGCCCCCAATAGCATCTGGAATCCATGGTAATAACTTCATTGATTCTACTGCTGTAATTGGTAAAACATACTATGTGAGATTCGGAACAGTGAGAGATTCAATAGAAAAAATAAGTGATGAAATAATTCTAATATCTGGTGATTCAAATTATAGCAGTGTTGTACTTGTATCAAATATGAGAGAGTCAATTGGTGGACAGCCAATTATAGATGCTAAAGGTCACATTTTTTCAGGAGTTAATGCAAATATTGTTGAAGATAATCAAGCTTTTGATAAAAAAGCATTGCAAGTTATTAATGGTTATGTAAGGACAGAATATTCACCTGATTTTTCTTTCTCGGGTGACTTTACTGCTGAAGTGAGATTCAAGTTTATCTCTCATCAAAATTATGGCGGCATTTTATGTTGCGCGCAAGGAGGTTCGGGACCTTGGAAAGGGTGGAATATAATTTTTAATGCCAATACAAATAATATATTAGTCGAAATAGATAATTCATTAAGCATTATTAGCAGCGCAACCTTAACACCAAACATTTATTACCATGTAGCTTTATGTCGCTCAGGGTCATCTGTCAGGGTGTTCTTGGACGGTAACCTTGTAGCAAGTGGTACATACGCTGGCAATATAGACCCATCTGGATCTGTACTTTATATCGGTGTAGAGAGGGAGGGAAACCTTAAAACAAATGGGCATTTTGATGAAGTAAGGATTACTAAAGGTGTGGCTAGATATTTAGCTAATTTTACACCACCAAAAGCAAGATACCCATTAAGTTAAATAACTTAAATATCGCCCCAACTGGGGCTTTTTTATTATCTGGAGAAAAGTGAATGCAAGAACACGAGAAGACATTATGGACCATGTTCATGTTGGTTATGTCTGGGGCAATTATTGGGGTGGGGAAACTACTTTCGAGTGATGAAAAACTAACAACGCGATTGATTATAGGTAGGGCAATTTTAGGTTCAGCAACTACATCAGTTGCAGGAATTGTTCTACTTCAAATACCAAATATTCATCCGATTTCGTTATTAGCCATTGGCTCAGCACTAGGTATTGCAGGTGCAGGGGTAATTGAAAGCTACATCAAAAAGAGGGCTGATTCATGAGCAAAACAACCAGTAATGTTGGACTTGATTTGATTGCAAGTTTTGAGGGAACGAAACTCAAAGCCTATGATGATGGTGTTGGAGTCTGGACAATTGGCATAGGCACCACAGTTTACCCGAATGGCGTGAAGGTCAAGAAAGGGGATTCATGCACTTTGGATCAAGCCAAGACTTACTTTGCACACGATTTAAAACGATTCGAAGCTTCAGTGAATAACCTTGTGAAAGTTCCGCTTTCTCAGAATCAATTTGATGCTCTTGTAAGCCTAGTCTATAACATTGGTTCAGGCAATTTTGCATCGTCAACTCTCTTGAAGAAGCTGAATGCCAAAGATTATGCAGGTGCTGCTGACCAATTCCCAAGATGGAATAAAGGGGGGGGCAAAGTAATGAAAGGCTTAGTTCGTCGTCGCGCCGCAGAACGAGTACTCTTCTTAAAGAAGTAACTTATATGTGCCAACGATCAACCATGGCATCGATTGTCACAGTGCTGTGCCTTCTGTTTTCAGGATGCACAGCACATTCAATAAAGACAAATGTCAGTATCTCGGTTTGCTTGCAGTGTGTGAGATAACACTTAATTTTCAAGTGTTATCTTTTTTTGCTAGATGTTCAGCATAAAGTTTTATAAAAAGCTGCTTCTTATGTGGCTCTTTTTGCCAAGTTTCGAACATGTGTTTTTCTACAGGATCATCAAGATACATATCAACCTTGATAGGCTTTGTATTTCTTTTTGCAGCATATTTGGCTTGCTTTGATTGCTTATCATCCATTTACTTACTCACTATCAGTGTTTGTAGCAACTTCAAGTAAATATGAAACATAATCAGCGGTTTCTACTTTTTCTAAATCTTTGGCACGTTTGCCATTTACTGTTAACTGATATTGATTGTAAAAAATAATTAAGCCGTTTACCATTCCAGAAAGATACTGAATATTTAATTCATTGGCTTGATTCACAATACCTGATTTCCATTCATGGAAACTTTCAACATCACCCCATGTGTTTATTATATCTTCGGTGCTAAGCATATTACTCTTGTTAGATTTCTCAGCCGCTTTATCAGCAACATATTGTCGAACATTGATAGGCAATGTGACAGAAAATGTTCCAAAATCTTCATCAAAAAATTGGCTGTTTAGGAAGCTTTCTAAGTTAGCGTTTAAGTTCATTTCGAATCTCAGTATTTGCTGTTTATGAATCAATGGTAACGTACGTTACCAACATTAGCAATAACCCTAACGATTTTACCGACGAACGGTATTAATTCACTCCCTCACAACCTCAACGCCTTTCAGCTTTCTTCCAAGTGTCACTAAAAATCTATCAGCTTCTCTTTTTTCTAAAAACTTTTTTGCATCATCTTTGGTATCTAAAAATACGTACTGTTGGGTGATCATGCCGTTTATATCTGAATAGTCCTGATATTCTTCATACATTGATTGCTGGATATGCAAGTACTGCTTGCCTTTCTTGATGTAGAAGTACCTCATTTCTCACCCCAACTATCAACAATATCAGCCCAGTCTTGCATCATCGCTCTTCGCTCATCTAAGTAGCTCGCGTGGTTATAAGTGCCACGAACTACATTCTTATCAACATGGGCAAGTTGTATCTCCACATGATCAGAAGGGTAACCAAGACCATGAAGCATTGTAGATGCAGTAGCACGAAAGTCATGAGCTGTTAAGCTGTCAAAACCCATATTCCCAAGCGCACGGTTCACAGTTGTATTATTCATTTTCTTGGTAACATCAAACACACTTGAAAATACTAGGTCACTGTTTTTTGTTTGCTCAAACTGATCAAGCAAAATTTGCTTTAGCTGTTTAGATATAGGAACTAAATGCTCCCGATCTTTTTTAATATTACGTTGCCCTTTTTTTCTTTGTTCAGCAGTGGCAGGAGGAATGCGGATTATACCGATATCAAAATCTACCCACTCCCAACGTAGGCGAATCACCTCAACTGTACGTAGCATTGAATAAATAAGAGTTTTAATCGCATTCTTTGTAGTTGTTGCACCATTGTACGAAGATAGCCGAGTATTAAACACCGCCTTTTCATCTTCAGTCATAGGGCGGGCTGTTATTTTTGGTGGTCGTTCTACAGTGTTTCTGAGTGCTGATACGGGATTATATTCACATCTTGATGTAGCAATTGCATAGTCAATAACCTGACTGACTAATTGCCTGTTAAATATTGCTGTGCTTTCACCAGTACCATAATTCCCCTGTTTAGAAACACGTTTCATTGTCTTTTCTTGCATCTGTAAAACATCAAATGCAGAAATCTTTTTAATATCCTTCTTACCAAGGGTAGGGAATATGTCTTTTTCAAAAGCTTTTTCTACAGATCGCTTATAGCTTACTGATTTTTTATCTTTGCGTTTGTCATACCACTCTGTTGCCACACTTTCCAATGTACAAGCCTGATTTAAAAGAGCTCTTGCTTTTTCTTCTTGTCGGTTTTGAGATGGATCTATATTTTGGTCTAAAAGTAGTTTTTGTTCCAATGTCTTCTGGCGAGCTTGGGCCAAGGTGACAAGAGGGTATTCACCCAAACTAATCATCTTTGCAGTACCTAAAAAACGGTATCTATAACGCCAAAGTTTAGAACCATTCGTGCGCACTTCGATGCACAGACCGCCTTGATCAGCAACACGATAAGCTTTATCTTGTGGTTTGAGTTGTTTTATTTTGGTGTCGTTGAGCATTAGCTATCTGTGAGTAACTTGAAAAGAAAAATGAATACTCACAATCTTACTCACAAAAGTTGTGAATGTCACCGAACAAGAACGGACGCCAACGGACATTAAATATTTTTGAATTGTAGTTGTTGTAAAATGAAGCGAACACCAACGAACGTCAGCGGATATCAGTGCTTCCTTTCAATCATTAGAAGCATGATTATAACCTTTTGAAAGATATGCACTTAATTGTGCTATTGAATTAGATAAACCAATCTTAGCGCTGTGTTTTTTCATCTATCTTGAATAGAGAAAAGATTATTCTAGCGATAACGGGAAATCATCATAACAAAACGGATCATTAATGTGGGAAATTTTGAAAGCATTGAAGGCTGAATAAAAGGCTAATTTTGTTTGTTGAAATGAGTTAGTAATTGATAATAAATTTTTGTAATTGAAACACTTGAGAAAAAAAACTGAAAGTGAATCGAAAGTCTAAATGAATTGATTGGAATGATCTTGAAAAGAATGATATAAAAAGCCAATTTACGCGAATAATAAAAGCGTAATTGGCACTACATTGGTTCTTTGTTATATGTATTGCACTATTTTGGTTCATTATGTCTTTTTTGGGGACGAGCTAAAATAGGAATGTTTAAATATGGTGCATTTTTAAATGCAGACATTATAGTAGGCATAGGACAGGGAGCCTAAAGCATTTTTTCTGCAAAGAATTTCAATGTTTTAGGTATGCTTTGAAATTGTTGGTATGATAATTGCTAATTATACATCAACAACTAACACGCACTTAACAAGTGCATAAAAACTTCATTGGAGCAAATGAGCATGGCGAACAAGGTCCTTCAACTCATCAAAGAAAGTGGCGCAAAATGGGTCGATTTTCGCTTTACTGATACTAAGGGTAAAGAGCAGCACGTAACTTACCCAGCTGATACCATTGATGAAGATACATTTGAAGACGGTAAAATGTTTGATGGTTCTTCAATTGCAGGTTGGAAAGGCATTGAAGCTTCTGACATGATCTTACGTCCAGATGCTGAAACAGGTTTTCTTGACCCGTTCTTTGCTGAGCCTACAGTTGTTGTGACTTGTGACGTTATCGAGCCTTCAACTGGTCAAGGTTACGAGCGTGACCCACGTTCGATTGCTCGTCGTGCTGAAGAATATTTAAAATCTACAGGTATCGGTGATACAGCATTCTTCGGTCCAGAACCAGAATTCTTCGTTTTTGACGAAGTGAAGTGGGACATCGACATGTCTGGCGCGCGCCACACATTGATTGCTGAAGAAGCTGCTTGGTCTACAGGTAAAGACTACGAAGCAGGTAACTCAGGTCACCGTCCACGTGTTAAAGGCGGTTACTTCCCAGTTCCTCCAGTTGACTCTCATCAAGACATGCGTGCTGAAATGTGTGCACGTATCGAAGACATCATGGGTCCTGGTCGTGTAGAAGTACATCACCATGAAGTTGCATCTTGCCAATTAGAAATTGGTGTGAGCTTCAATACCTTAGTTCGTAAAGCGGACGAAGTTCAACAGTTCAAATATGCAGTTTGGAACGTTGCGCATCAATATGGTAAAACAGCGACATTCATGCCTAAGCCAATGGTTGGTGATAACGGTTCTGGTATGCACGTTCACATGTCAATCTCTAAAGATGGCAAGAACTTGTTTGCTGGTGACGAATATGCTGGTTTATCAGAAATGGCATTGTTCTTCATCGGTGGTGTAATCAAGCACGCGCGTGCGTTGAATGCGATTACCAACCCAGGTACAAACTCTTATAAGCGTTTGGTTCCACACTACGAAGCACCAATTATGCTTGCTTACTCAGCACGTAACCGTTCTGCTTCTATCCGTATTCCTTACGTTTCTAGCCCTAAAGGCAAGCGTATCGAAGCACGTTTCCCTGATCCATTAATGAACCCATACTTAGGTTTTGCTGCATTGTTAATGGCTGGTCTTGATGGTATTCAAAACAAGATTCACCCAGGTGAAGCTGCTGACAAAAACTTGTATGATCTTCCTCCTGAAGAAGAAGCAAAAATCCCAACAGTTGCTCACAACTTGGAAATGGCGATTGCTGCACTTGAAGCGGATCATGAGTTCCTGTTGAAAGGTGGTGTATTCACTAAAGAAATGCTTGATGCATATATCGAACTTAAAACTGAAGATGTGCGCCGTCTTAACACGACGACTCACCCAGTTGAATTTGATATGTACTACAGCCTGTAATACATACAGATTGAAAAAGCTCGCTTCGGCGAGCTTTTTTTATGTTTTTGATTCAATTGAAAGTCATGCGTTTTTCCAAAGAAATTCATGTACACTAATCGCGATGTTTTTAGTGAGCCAAGCATGCGAAATTTACGACCAAACAGAATTAAGGGACGAGAGATCCCAACTGAAATGAAAAAATGGTTGTATGCATCTGGTTCTCTTACTCAGCAATTGACTGATCTGGGTGAGGGGGAGTTTCATGTTGAACGGACAAAAGAGCATTTTCAACGACTCACCTTTAACGATAGCCAGTGGATGCAAATGCCAGCACACCATATTGCATGGGTACGTGAAACCAATCTTTATGGTAGTGAAACAGAAGCTTGGGTAAAAGCAAAAAGTATCTTTCCTATTTTAAGCTTACATAAGAAAGCACGATTATTTCGGCATATTCGTAATAAGCCTATTGGTTGGTTTTTATTTCAACGAACCAATCCTGCCTGCGAAAGGCGGGTTATTTATCTTGAAGAAGGTTGGACCAGACAAAGTTGCTATACTTGGCATGGCTGCAAATTTATTGTGCAAGAAACATTTCTTCCCGCATTTGAACAGTTTATTCGACAGCATTGACTCTAAGGATTCATCATGGAAACAGTGCAACACACAACATGGCGGCAACGTTTAGAAGCCTATTACTATCTATGCCGTTTTGATAAGCCTGTAGGTACAGAACTGGTCTTTTGGCCAACCATGTGGGCACTATGGATTGCTGCTGGTGGTTTACCGCCATTGCAGATTCTCATTGCGATGGTTTTGGGCACGATTTTTATGCGTGCAGCGGGCTGTGCGATTAATGACTTCGCTGATCGTAAAGTCGATGCTCATGTAGAGCGTACTAAAACACGCCCATTAGCCACTGGCATCATTCGTCCACGCGAAGCGGTTTATGTTTTTTTGGGATTAGTTGCAGCAAGTGCGTGTACTTTATTTTTTCTACCGATTGCAACGTTTTATTGCGCCCTAGCAGGTCTAGTACTGGCATTTGTTTACCCTTTTATGAAGCGCTATACACACTTACCACAAGTGGTTTTAGGGATGGCTTTTTCATGGGGAATTCCCATGTCTTTTACCGCGATGGGGAAGCCCTTAGATTTAACCTGTTGGCTTTTATATTTTGGTAATTTGGCATGGACGGTGGCTTACGACACTCAGTATGCGATTACCGATCGAGAATATGATTTAAAAATTGGAGTGAAATCGACAGCGATTTTATTCGGTCGTTACGATATACAAATTATCGGGTTACTCCAGATTCTCAGTTTGTTGCTGATCGGTGGGGCTTTATATTTAGAAAATCTGTTGTTACCGTTTGGATTGATTGCGTTGTTGATCGTTGCGGTAGATTTTGCCTATCAAGCTTTCAAAACCAAAGATCGTGATCCACAAATTTGTTTTTGGGCATTTCGTCACAATCGTTGGGTAGGACTGATTATTTTTCTTGGAATTTTTTTAGAATTAATATTTTAATCTGACTAAATAGTTGAAAAGTGTCCTATGCAGGGCACTTTTTTTATGCCTTAATAATACGGCATGTAGATTCATGCACAAAAATAAGATAAGGACTAAAAGGATATTTTATGAAACGGTCAAACATTGCTTTAGCAGTTACTTTCTCGATTTCTGCATTATTTTTAACAGCGTGTAATGACAATGATGATGATTATACCGGGGTAGATTCGAATAAAACCTATCTGTCTGAAACGACTTATTCTAAGGATAAAGTGGATAATGCCTCATCACTCAAGGTAATGACTTATAACATAGAGAATGTTCAAGGTCGCACTGCCAAAGCAACCGCATTGGTGATGTTCCCTAAAGTTGCTCAGCCAGCTGATGGTTATAGAGTGGTGGTCTGGGAGCATGGTACGGTTGGGGTAGGTGATAGCTGTGCACCAAGTAATAATACTGTGAATCCTCGCTTTAAAATCCTCGCTGATACTTTATTGGCGGCGGGTTATGTGGTGATTGCGCCAGATTATGAAGGTTTGGGGACTCCAGGAATTCATCCATATCTAAACTTGGGTAGTGAAGCTAAATCTGCGATTGCAGCGGTAAAAGCAGCAAAAGATCATTATGGGGCGAAACTCAATGGACAATGGATGTCTATTGGTCAGTCTCAAGGTGGTCATGCTTCATTGGGTACTGCTGAATTTGCAAATAATGATGCAAATTACAAAGGTGCGGTTGCGGGCGCTCCTGCATCGAGCCTTGGTTATATCATCTCTGTTGTTGCACCACAGGCAATTGCAAATATTCTTAAGCAAGAACAGGCTGGTCTTGCACCAGTAGGTACAGCGGTTGAAGTCTATGCAGAGCTGCTTGCTTATGCTGCATATACCACTGTTGGTATTACTGCTTATGATTCTAAATTTAATTATCGGGAAATTTTTCAGGAACGTTCTCGCTCAATTGCTGAATTCGCCGAAGGTACGACAGGTGAAAATGGCATCTGTTTAGATGATTTGCATAATAAGTTTGCAGCAGATATTCGTGACTTTATCAGCAAAGATACCACTAAAACTGTTTTGGACTATCCGGGCTTAGCGGGTAACTTCCAAGAAAATCCAACAGTGAAAAAATTCCTATCAGATAATCAACCTGCGACCAAGAAAATAAACAGTCCAGTAATGATTATTCAGGGGACATTAGATATGGCAGTGCCTTATCCAGTGACAGATTCCTTGCAAAAAGGATTGATTGCATTGGGTACTAAAGTCACATTCGTGCCAGTTGTTGGAGCGAGTCATACTCAAGCGATTGTATGTAAAAATGCGGATGCTTATGGCTTTATCCAAGCCAATATGTCAGCAGGTACAGGTATCGTATTGACGGATGCGCAGAAGGATGCCAGCCAAAGCCCTCACTGTACTGGTAAATTCTAAGATTTCTTTGCTTATTTAGAAGAAATTTACTTTTAAAAAGAGTCTCTTTATAGGGGCTCTTTTTTGTTATATTGTTGCACAGTTTAAAGCCATGCAATTTGAGTTTAAATCACTTATGAGCCAGCCACCTGTTGAGAAAAAATCAATCCCTTGGTTATTAATGAGTTTGGGATTGTTAATTCCAATTTTTATTGTAGGTATGGCCTTTGTTGCTGCGAAAAGTGATGCGCAAACCAAGAAAAAATATGACCAGCAACGCGCTGAAATGGCAAAGAAATTTGAACAGCAGAAAAATGCTGAACAAGCGACAAAGGCGGAATAATTTTTCTTAAATTAGCTGACTATCGGAGATCCATCTGTAGCTGTTTTATAGATGGAATCTCCGTATAACGTTGTACTTGATAGCCTGCTTCTTGTAACATCTGATCGCGCTTTTGATCTTCTAATTCTTTGCCTAAATGACTCGGGTCATCTAACTCAATAATCGCCAAAACATTCATCTGCTGATCTAAAACCACAAAGTCTGTCACCTTGCGATTAAACTTACTGCGGATCTTATAGTGATCACTAGTAATCAATGCACTAAAGGCTACCTGCGCAAGTACATGATGCTGTGGAAAGGCCTGTTGTAATCGTACAAACATTCTTGATTCAAATGATGTGATGACAGGTCGAGCAAAGAATTTTTGTTTGGGAAAGAAAGGGCGTATACAGCTAAAAAGCAAGATAGCTGTACTAATAAAACCAATCGTTAGAAATAAGAAGTGATTCGATTCAAACATGTATTTATCAAAGAGCAAATAAAAAACCCACTCAATTAAGAGTGGGTTTTTAGAATCTTGGCTCTCCCACCTGGGCTCGAACCAGGGACCTGCGGATTAACAGTCCGTCGCTCTACCGACTGAGCTATGGGAGAATCTGGAGCGAATTTTAGGGCCTAAATGGCAGTCCGTCAAGTAAAATCAGTATGAATAATAATCGCTTAACAAAAATGTTGAGTATTAACGTGCAACTTGATTACATTGTGCCAATTCAGTGGAGCGGGCATTCCAGATTGCGCCTGCTGAGTTTTTATAATAATTAATCTTACCGATACGTAAGACCAGACTCTGACAAGAATCTAAGGAGAGTGCATTGCCCCAAGGGCCAGACATGCTACAGACACGACCATTACATTTCCAGACGACATTGGGACCACTTTCAATTGGTACAGTCACCGTGCCTTTATAAGAGGAACCAGCATACCAAGTGGTTTGGGCGGCCATTGCTGGACTACAAAAGACGATTAAACAGAATAGAAGTTTTTTCATTATGTGTTTTCCTTAACAACATCATTAATTTTTATCTTATAGTTAAAATAATATGGTAGGTCGAAATTTATACGATACTCAACATGAAATGAACAAAATAATCGTAATTGTCGTTATAAGGGTATTTTGTTTATTTAAAATAAAAAGCCCAGATCAATGATCTGGGCTTTTTAGAATCTTGGCTCTCCCACCTGGGCTCGAACCAGGGACCTGCGGATTAACAGTCCGTCGCTCTACCGACTGAGCTATGGGAGAATCTGAGTGCCATTATAGGCAGCTTTTAAAATTGGTCAAGATAAAACTGTCATGTTTCTTTCATTTTTGCATCGTATGCTTTTTATTTGCACAATTACGATAAAGTAGGAAAAATAACTTGAACTTTGAACAGGCTATTGCTAGATTCGAATTAGAAAGAGCGTTTAGATATTTATCTAAACAGTGTGGATTTAACCCTACTTGCCAGCACTAAAATGGCTAAACTGGAGGTCGAAATGACTATTCTAAATATTCAATCTATTTTTTCAAATTTGTCTTTTTATCAAGAACATTATCTCGAAATTATTCAAGATGCTGCGCAGTATTACACGCCAGTTGAACATTCATTTATAAATACTTTTCCGTTTAAGCAACAAGCCTTGTATCTGGGTGATTTACTGCAATTATGGTTTGGTAATAAGTGGAAAATTCAAACGGCAAAAGATCTACTCACACAAAAAAATACATCAACTGTCGACGAGCACGCACCTTTATATTTATTTCAACTTGGTGGTGAATTATTTTTAGGTGCAAACACTGCTTTGGCTTGGTCTGTGGCAGAGCAAAAGGTTGTTTCAGTACAAGTGAAAAGCATTTGGCAATACGCAGTATTTAGTCATTTATGTATTCGACCAAAAAACTTTCAAGCGAATAAGGCCATTGCATAGGGCTATGATGAAATAGCCCATTTGCTTAATCTATGCTTATGGGCGAATGATCATGCAGGTTGCGGTTGCATGGGCATAAAGTTTGCCATCTGCATCGACAATCTTACCTTCAGAAATACCTAAATTTTTACTGATATTGATCATGCTGCCTATCGCTGTGAGTTTTTGATTCTTAGGAATAGGGCGACACATTTTAATATTTAGATCAATGGTGCCATAACCGACGCCTGCTTCTAAAAGCGTATGAACAGCACAGCCTGTCACTGAATCAAGTACGGTTGCAGCAAAACCACCATGTACTCCACCCAGCGGGTTAAGGTGGCGTTGATCTGCTTGAACTTCAAATTTGATAAATCCTTCTGCAACTTCTACGGGTTGCATCGGAATGGTTTCACTAATACTGGCAGGTGGAATTTTCCCTTCACACATCGCGGTTAAAAACTCAAGTCCATTCATTTCTTTCGGGTGTTTCATATTTTTTCCTATATAGTTCTAAAAAGGAACTTGTGTATAACGTAGTCTTTCCATCAGAGACTGTCAATACAGTTCATCGATCCATATCATGTTTTACAAATTATTGATTGCAGCATGCTTGCTTTGTTTTATGCTAAGGATAATTCATAAATAACAATTTTGAATAAAAGGTAAATTTATAATGAAAGGACAGTGTGTTTGTGGTGAAACCACATTTGAAGTCGAATTAAGTAATCATGATGTACATGCCTGTCACTGTTCGATTTGTCGTCGACAGACCAGTGGTGTGATTATGACGATTGATGTTAAACAGGGCAGCTTAAAATTTTTAAAACAAGATCATCTCTCTGTTTATAACTCATCGGCTTGGGGCGAGCGAGGATTCTGTAATGCCTGCGGTACCAATTTATTTTGGCGGACTAAAGATCAGAATTATTGCAATATCAATGCATTTGCATTGAATGAGTCACCAAAAGATCTAAATCTCGATCTAGAAATCTATATTGATTGTAAGCCTGAGTTTTATGCTTTTCAAAATTCGACCAAGAAGATGACTGAAGCGGAGGTCGTTGCACTTTTTAGTGGTGAATCTGCGGAATAGTGTAGCTTGTAGGAAATTCTAATTGTATTGAAGATTTTGATTTAAGAGATAAAAAAGAAGCTTCATTGAGAAGCTTCTTTTTTATTGCAGAAAAATTATTTCGCAGCTTTTTCTGCTGCAATCGACGCAATTGCGGCATCAACGCCTTCAATTGAATCAGCTGCTTTTTTAATACGTGCTAAAGCATCAACTAAAACCTCGTCAGCAGTCGCATAAGAGATACGCATAAAACCGCCTAAACCAAATGCATCACCAGGAACAACAGCAACACCTGTTTCTTCCAGTAACCATTCAGAGAATTCTGTGCAAGATTTTAAGCCTTTGGCACGAATCAATGGACGGATGTTGGCATAGGCATAGAAAGCACCATCAGCAGGAAGACAAGAAATCCCTTTGATGTCATTCAAGCCACTCACAACGAGGTCATGACGACGTTTAAACGCTTCAATCATTGGCTCAAGTACATCTTGTGGGCCATTCAATGCAGCTTCAGCTGCAACTTGCGAAATTGAAGTTGGGTTTGAAGTCGATTGTGATTGGATCTTTTTCATCGCACCAATGATTTTTGCAGGGCCTGCTGCATAACCGATACGCCAGCCTGTCATTGCATAGGCTTTAGATACGCCATTTAAAACAATGGTACGGTCATATAAGTCTGGTGCAACAGTCGCGATATTGTAGAACTCATCTTCCCAACGAATTGGTTCATACATGTCATCAGATGCAACAAATACTTGTGGATGACGACGTAATACTTCTGCCAAAGCCTCTAACTCAGCTTTGGTGTAGATCATACCTGTTGGATTTGAAGGGCTGTTTAATACCACTAGACGAGTATTTGGTGTGATTGCCGCTTCTAACTGTTCTGGTGTGATTTTGAAGCGTTGTTCTTCACCACATTTCACGATTACGGGTGTGCCTTCAGCAATAATCACCATATCTGGATAGCTTACCCAGAAAGGTGCAGGGATGATCACTTCATCACCTTTGTTTAACAAAGCAAGTGCCAAGTTAAAGAAACTTTGCTTACCGCCACAAGACACCAGAATCTGGTTGGCTTGATAATCTAAATTATTATCGCGTTTGAATTTCGCAATAATTGCTTTTTTTAAGCTTGGAGTACCGTCTACAGCTGTATATTTTGTAAAGCCTTTATTAATCGCTTCAATTGCAGCATCTTTGATGTGTTGAGGGGTATCAAAGTCTGGTTCGCCTGCACCTAAACCAATCACGTTTTTACCAGCAGCTTTAAGCTCAGCGGCTTTATTGGTCACTGCAAGTGTAGGGGACGGTTTGATGGCATTGACACGATCAGAGAGACGTACGTCCACGGCATTATTCCTTCTTATGGGATTAAAAAATAAAAAGCAGGTTATCTTAGCCTAAATCGACTTCTTTGTGGCTGAAACTTGCCAGAATCGCATAAAAAGTTACTAAATTTTAAGCATTAGAATCATTGTGTTTTTTTACATATTTTATTTTTATCAAAAGCGCAAAAATCTATTACAATATGCGGCTAGAAATCTAGATTTCGAGAGAATTCCAATGAGAACCCAACAACCTAAAGCCAAAAAAGCTTTGGTGAAATTGCCTTTTCCAATGCCATCTGCTCAGGATGATGCTGAGGATGCAACGCATAATCAGGTTCGTCCAAAACCTGAACAATATGCTGATCGCACTTGGATGCCACCACGCGGTACACGTCGTTCGATGGGTAAGCGTTAATAAAAAAGCCAATCAATCTGATTGGCTTTTTTTCTTATTAATGGCGGTTTAATGGGTGTTGTATTTTTAGTTCACCACGCCATAGTTTGAGAAAATCATACTCATCAATATCATATAGTTCCATCAAGGCAATAATTACACTCACAAAGGTCATTGCACCTTCAGCATTGTTATGGAAGTTGAAAATTTTGCCATTGAGCTTGCCTAAAATGTCGTTGATTTCATGTTCACGACCGCGACCATAACGATCACGTGGGTACAGCTCTTCATTTAAAACAACTAAAGCAATGGCTTTTTCAGCTGCAGTTAACTGAGTTTGATCGAGTGCTTCTTCGAAAGACTCGTAGCCATGATCGAAATAGAAAATGACCTTATCTGAAATAAAAGCATGTACCGCATCAGCAGTTAGGTCTGGAAATTGTGAAACAGCATCTTCTTCGATATAGGGGCGAAAAGATTCTGGAAAAATCACATTGGAGTGAATGCCTTTAAATAATGGGGCGATTTCAGATACTTTATAACCTGCAATACCGCAGCCTAATGCCGTTAAAAAGTATTTCATTTTAGGGTGGTGTTTTGCGTAGACTTTAAAGTCCTCGACATAATGCTCTATCTGAGCCAATGGCATTTGTTGTAAGTGTTCATTCAGTGTTGGAATTGCGAATGTTTGTCCAGCCCAGCCACGACCAACACCTTTGACTGCCGCAAAATGTTGTGCCGCGACACGGGCCGCACCGCTGTCATGTATCCCTGCTAAATTACTACCAAAAACAAAGACCGTATCTTCTGGGAGTTCCGTTACGATTGTTTCATCGTGATATTGGTAAGTCATATTCTTATCATTGAAATCGAGTATAAGTCCATGTTGCAGTTGATTGCGTAGCGGGTCAAGTCTTGCTTGAGATTAATTTATTCAAGACATGTTTCTGAGTGACGCTATTCCAATGACGATTAGATTCAAGTATTGCTAAGCACTAAAATATATATCATGGCTTTCTTGGCAGAGTCTTTGATACTGTGATGTATTGTCTAGGAGTTGTAGTTAACAACTAATATCAAAACGAGATTGAAATTTAACCCCATTCTGTTAAGTTTTTTAGGTTTATAAGTATAAATTGCGCGCTTTTTTAAAGACTAGGGCAATCTCTTGATTTGACTGTGTTGGAAATTGCATAACAATTCAAAAGTATCGTTAGACTTTAAAAAGCAGTTTGTTGCCCCCATTAGAAAGTGAAAATAGCCATCCAATCAGTTGAGTATCTCTATATGAGCGAAAACCAACCTTTTGAGTTAGTCACCAATTATCAACCTGCGGGAGATCAACCTCAGGCAATCGAGAAATTGGTTAGTGGTATTGACCAAGGTTTTCGTAATCAATTACTGCTTGGGGTAACAGGGTCGGGTAAAACCTATACCATGGCCAATGTGATTGCTCAGACGCAACGTCCAACAATTGTCATGGCACATAACAAGACCCTTGCGGCTCAGTTGTATGGTGAATTTAAAGCTTTTTTCCCGAATAATGCAGTTGAGTATTTCGTCAGTTATTACGATTACTATCAGCCCGAAGCGTATGTGCCTTCGTCAGATACCTTTATTGAAAAAGATTCTGCAATCAACGATCACATCGACCAAATGCGTCTTTCTGCGACACGTGCGTTGTTAGAACGTCGTGATGCCATTATTGTCGCTTCAGTTTCTGCAATTTATGGTTTGGGTGATCCAAATGCCTATATGCAAATGCTGTTGCATATCGTACAAGGCGATCGTGTTAGTCGCGATGAGATCATTCGTCGCCTAGTAGAGATGCAATATACCCGCAATGAACTGGAGTTCTTACGTGGTACCTATCGTATCCGTGGTGAAATTATTGATATTTTCCCTGCGGAATCGGATAAAGACGCGATACGGGTCGAATTATTTGACGATGAAGTCGATTCGATTCGTTGGTTTGATCCTTTGACTGGAAAATTGGTGCGTAAAGTGCCGCGTGTGACCATTTATCCAAAGAGTCATTATGTGACCCCGAAAGATCATTTAACTCGTGCTATTGACACCATTAGAGATGAGTTGAAAGATCAGCTCAAATTTTTCAAAGAGCATGACAAATTATTAGAAGCGCAGCGGATTGAACAGCGTACGCGTTATGACTTAGAGATGATGCAGCAGTTGGGTTATACCAACGGTATTGAAAACTATTCACGTCACCTTTCTGGTCGTGGGGCAGGCGAAGCGCCGCCAACCTTGTTTGATTATATCCCTGAAGATGCCTTGCTGATCATTGATGAATCACATGTGACCGTTCCACAAATTGGGGCGATGTATAAAGGTGACCGTTCACGTAAAGAAAACTTGGTGAATTATGGTTTCCGTTTACCAAGTGCTTTGGATAACCGTCCAATGAAATTTGAAGAATGGGAGCGGATTGTTCCAACCACGGTCTTTGTCAGCGCAACGCCTGCACATTATGAGTTGGAAAAGTCAGAGCAAATTGTTGAGCAAGTGGTACGTCCAACAGGTTTGATTGATCCTGAAATTGAAGTGCGTCCGGTATTAACCCAAGTGGATGATGTGCTCTCTGAAATTAATATTCGTAAACAACTCAACGAGCGAGTATTGGTTACAACCTTGACCAAACGTATGGCTGAGGATTTAACCTCATATCTTAAAGAATATGGCGTTAAAGTGGCTTATCTGCACTCAGATATCGATACGGTTGAGCGTGTCAAAATTATTCACGAACTACGTACGGGCGTGCATGATGTATTGGTTGGGATTAACTTGCTGCGTGAAGGTCTGGATATGCCAGAAGTATCTTTGGTTGCAATCTTAGATGCCGATAAAGAAGGTTTCTTGCGTTCAGAACGTTCATTGATTCAAACCATTGGTCGTGCAGCACGTAATGTCAAAGGTAAAGCGATTTTATATGCTGATCGTATTACTGATTCAATGCGTAAAGCGATGGATGAAACAGATCGCCGTCGTAATAAACAAATTGAATTTAATGAATTACATGGTATTACACCACGTAGTGCGGTGCGCCAAACCATCAAGGAAATCGATACGGGTGAAGTACTCAGTGATGATGAAATTGATGAAAAAGTGCTTGAGCAAGCACAGGCAATCAGTGCAGATGAACAGCATTTGTTATCAGACCCAAAACTGTTTGCAAAGCATATTGGCAAACTGGAAAAGGAAATGTTAAAAGCCTCGAAAGAGCTCCAGTTTGAACAAGCTGCAAGATTACGTGATGAGATTGTTCGTCTCAAAGCACATATGTTGCAGTCATAATCAAACAGAGAAATCCTCAAAAGGGATACATATCGCAACAGTTTTTGTTCACAAAGTAAGCTATTTTAAATTGCTAACTATATGACTATTGATAACAAATTACTGTTTTGAGGATTTCTCATGCCTTTTATTAAAAATTTCCCGAAAGCGAGTTGGCGCCTTGCAAAGATTGCGATTGGTGGGGCTGTCTTAACTGGGTTGGCTGTTGGAACGATTGCTTATGCACAAGCAAAACCGTTATCGACAGTCGATAAAGTTGAACTCGATAAGTATTTGGGAGTTTGGTACGAAGTCGCGCGAAAACCAATGTTTTTTGAGCGTAAATGCGCTTATAACGTCACCGCGACTTATACCTTAAATGAAAATGGCAATATTGTTGTTGATAACAAGTGTTATGACAGTGAAGGCAACGTACAGCAAAGTGTGGGTGAAGCTTTTGTTGCCAATGCACCATTTAATACTAAATTGCGAGTAAGTTTCTTGCCAGAGGTCGTGCGTTGGGTCCCTGTGATCCGGGGTGATTACTGGATTTTAAAACTCGATGCTGATTATCAAACGGTACTGGTTGGAGAACCGCGCCGTAAATATTTATGGGTACTTTCACGGATACCTAATCCCAAAAAAGAAATTATTCATGAATATTTAAATTATGCTAAATCATTAGGTTATGATGTTGGTGATGTGATTTATCCTGAACATCATTAAATAAATACGATATACTGAATAAGAACCATGCTTGCATGGTTTTTTTAATTTTAAATAGTGGATAAATCACGTATTTTGGAAGATTCCCTAAAATTAGAGGCCTAAAATGTTTAAAGGAATTGCTTATTCAGTTTTGGCTTCAGTTACTTTTGGGGTTTTGTATTTTTATACCCAATTGCTTGGTGCATTTGATAGTGAACAAACCTTTGGTTGGCGCATCATTGCGACCTTGCCCGTTTTAACGCTATTTATGTGGTTCAGTGGTGATTTAAGTCATATCAAACACGTCTTTAAAAGAATTGTCGCGCAGCCCTCGTTATTACTACTTTTAATCATTACATCGGTACTGACATCAGCGCAGTTATGGCTGTTTTTGTGGGCACCTATGCATGGTCGTGGGCTACAGGTCTCATTGGGTTATTTCCTATTACCTCTGGTTTTGGTGTTGGCTGGAAGTATCCTATATGGTGAAAAGCTTTCAAAGTTGCAGTACGTTGCGGTATTACTCGCAGCATTTGGTGTCGGACATGAGGTATGGCGTTTAGGCAGTATTGCTTGGGAAACTGCCTTTGTTGCTTTGGGCTACGCAGCTTATTTTATTCTTCGCAAAAAGATTCAAACTGATAATTTAGGTGGGTTCTGGTGGGATCTTTTACTGATTCTTCCTGTTGCGATTTTCTTTACCCAAACAGGGGATACACCTTATCTCAAGTTTTTAGAATATCCGAGTTTGATCTTGGTGGTGATTGGGCTAGGTTTGCTCAGTGCCATTGGGCTAGGTAGTTATATTCTTGCGAGTCGCTATTTACCTTTAATTATTTTCGGTTTACTGGGCTATTTGGAACCTGTTTTGTTGGCCTTGGTCTCTTTGCTGATTGGAGAAAAAATCGGGGCAGATGAATGGTTAACCTATATCCCAATTTGGTTGGCTGTGTTGGTACTGGTGATTGAAGGGGCAATACATTTGTATCAACAGAGGAAGCGCAAGCAACATCTAGAATTGAACTTAAAACAGTATTCGCAACGGGTGAATTTGGATGATAAAAGCTAAAAGTGCTTATCTATTACGCTGAACTATCAATAAAACTGTTATGTAAGTGCACTAAGTTGCAGCTATTTTGATGATGAAAATGGATTTCTACCAAAATTCACAAAAATAATTATAGGTATTTTATGAATTTATAGTCAATTAGGACAAAATCTTAGCTCGTTTAGCAGCTTTTGATTCAATCTTGATGATAATTCTATTACAATTATGGCGTTTTAAAAATTCACGCCCAGTATATATAAATTAGAGGACGTATCAGTGAGCAAAGACACTATCATTGCCCTACACGCAGAACACCAAGGTCGTTGGAAAAACCGTGAAGAAATCGCGGAACGTATGATTACTTTAATTGGTCAATTGTACCGTGAGAAAAATATTGTTGTTTCTGTTTACGGCCGTTCTTTAATTAACCGTTCAGTTATTCAAATTTTAAAAACGCATCGCCGTACACGTATGCTTGATGTTGAACTTTCTGTTGTAAATACCTTCCCAATTTTGGAAGCGTTAATGAAAGTTGAGAACATCGGTTCAGCTGAAGTTGATATCGGTAAACTCGCTGTTGAATATAAAAACCAAGGTGGCGATGTTGATGCTTTCGTTGCTCAAGCGGTTGCTCCAATCCAAGGTAACGTGACTGCTGCTGCGCCTAAAGATGTTGTTCTTTATGGTTTTGGTCGTATCGGCCGTATCCTAGCACGTTTAATCATCAGCCAATCTGGTTTGGGTCGTGGTTTAAGCCTTAAAGCAATTGTTGTTCGTAAATCATCTGATGGTGACTTGGCGAAACGTGCTTCTCTATTACGTCGTGACTCTATTCACGGTACTTTTGACGGTACGATTTCTGTAGATGAAGAAAACGAAGCAATCATTGCAAATGGTCAATTCATTAAAGTGATCTATGCATCAAGCCCAAGCGAAGTGGATTACACTGCTTACGGTATTGAAAATGCACTTCTTATCGACAACACAGGTAAGTGGCGTGATGCTGAAGGCCTGAGCCAACACTTGAAATGTGCAGGTGTTGCACGTGTGGTATTAACTGCACCAAGTAAAGGTGAGATGAAGAACGTTGTATTTGGTGTGAACAACTCTGACATCTTAGATGAAGACAAAATCATCTCTGCTGCAAGCTGTACAACTAACGCAATTACACCTGTATTAAAAGTTTTAGATGACAAATACAAAGTATTGAATGGTCATGTTGAAACAGTTCACTCGTTCACAAACGACCAAAACTTAATTGATAACTATCATAAAGCTGACCGTCGTGGCCGTGCCGCAACATTGAACATGGTCATTACTGAAACTGGTGCTGCAAAAGCAGTTGCAAAAGCGTTACCAGGTCTTAAAGGTAAGTTGACAGGTAACTCTGTACGCGTACCAACACCAAACGTATCTCTTGCAATCTTGAACCTTAACTTAGAGAAAGAAGTTGATCGTGAAGAAGTGAACGAATACATTCGTCAAATCTCAATCAACTCTAGTTTACAAGGTCAAATTGGTTATACCAACTCAACTGAAGTTGTATCAAGTGACTTTATTGGTTCACGTACAGCTGGTGTATTTGATGCGCAAGCAACAATTGCTTCAGGCACACGTTTAACTGCTTATGTTTGGTACGATAACGAAGTGGGTTATAGCTGCCAAGTATTACGTATCGCTGAACAAATGTGTGGCGTAAGCTATACAAAAATCCCTGCTGAAACAAATGCATAATTTGTTTGCAGAATGATAAAAAGCCCAGTTAATAAACTGGGCTTTTTTATTGACTGTACAGAATATATGCTGAATAAAACATAAAAATCGATGAGAATAATGGAAAAGGGAAATAATTAATAAGGAATCGTTCATTGTTGCAGTTCAGACGTTTATTAGTGGTATTTGCTTTAATTGTGGTTGCCAACTTGTGTGGTGTGTATATCGCGATGTGGGTATTTAAGCATTTTAATATTTATATTCCATTAAAGAATCAAGATGTCGCCATCGACTTACAAGAGCCTTTGCAGGTTCGTGTGAAGGTTAAAGATGCGCTCAATGTGGATGTGAATGGTCGTGTCGATGCCAAGATTCCAATTAATGAACAGCTGAATGTTCCTCTGACTCAAACCCTGACGCCACGGGTTTATTTTGATAATTTAGTTCCAATCAGTACCACGATTCCTGTAAAGGAAACGATTAAGGTTAATCAAAGCCTACCGATTGATACCAAGGTACAGGTTAAAATTTTAGGTAAGGACGTCACCTTACCATTGAAAGGTTCAATTCCTTTACAACTGGATGTGCCGATTGATATTCAAGTACCGCTACAGCAAAAAGTACATTTGAAGTTTGATGCGCCCGTTCGTACTGAACTTAAGGAAAATTTGCATATTCCTTTGAAAGCACAGCTGAATGCGAACATTCCAATTCAAGGCAATTTGAATGTACCGATCACTTCTGAGCTTAATGCTACTGTCGATGTTAAAAATACCTTACCTGTCAAAATTGCACAGGGTGAATTAAAGATTCCGTTATCCACGATGTATTTGGATCGTGTCAAAGCTCAGCCTGTCGAAGTACAAGCAGCTCAACACGATATAAAAGCAGGTGAGTAATGGAGATGCCCAAAACACTGAAAAGCCTGCTGATTAGCTTTGTGATTGTCACGACTTTGGTGGCGATCCTATTTTGGTTTTATTTAAATATTCAGGCATCTTTGATTGTTTCTGCGCAACAGGCAGATATTCGTTTGCCTGAATCCTTGGGCACCAAGATCCAAGTAGGTGATCACCTAAGAGTGAAGTCGGAAGGTCAACTCAATACGGTATTGGACATTGATCGGACTCTACAATTGCCTTTAAAAGGCAAATATTTGGCTGATTTAAGTTTTGAAGTCGAAACACCGATTACGGTTGATATCAACTATGAAACCACGCTGAAAGTAGATGAAGTCGTACCGATTGAAACCAGTACCGATTTGATCTATCAGAATAAATTATTGCCCAAGTTTCCTTTGAGTTTGAATATTCCAGTAAATTTGGATATCCCATTTCAATTGAAACGTACTTATACCGTTCCTGTGAAAATTGTTTTTGATGGACCTGTATATTTTGCTTTTGATGAAACTGTAGATTTGCCGGTGAAGCATCAATTTAAACCGAGCTTTTATATGAATGATGCAATTAATATGAGTAAGATTTCTTCCTTTGATGCAATCATGTATAACTCGGTGCAACAGACCAAAGCCAATTTAGATATGCAAATGGAACTGCCTTTGAAGAATGTGAGACCATAATTAGCTAAAAAATCTCTATAGTTCGTTGACTTGGATAATGAAATTGAATATTGAACGAATAATAAATTTAAAAAAATCAATTTGCTGATTTTTCTATTCGAGAATTTTCTTAAAATGTGGCAAAATAGTCCGCTTTTAAGAATTTGAGGATTGGCACATGCGCTTTGTTGATGAAGCAGTCATTACCGTAGAGGCTGGCGACGGTGGCAATGGCGTAGCCAGTTTTCGCCGTGAAAAATTTGTCCCTTTTGGTGGCCCAGATGGCGGTGATGGGGGACGTGGCGGAAGTGTATATATTCAAGCTGATGATGATACCAGCACATTGGTAGATTACCGTTATACGCGTCGCTATCGTGCAGAGCGTGGTAAAAATGGTTCGGGTGCGAACTGTTCTGGTCGTGGCGGCGAAGACGTTATTTTGAAAGTGCCAGTCGGTACAACCATTGTAGATACTGAATCTGGTGACATTATTGGTGACTTGGTCGCTGATGGTCAGCGTGTAAAAGTTGCCCATGGTGGTGATGGTGGTTTAGGTAATACTCACTTTAAATCATCGACTAACCGTTCACCACGTAAGTGTACGCACGGGATCAAAGGTGAATATCGTGAAGTGCGTTTAGAGTTGAAAGTACTTGCAGATGTTGGCTTACTCGGTATGCCAAATGCAGGTAAGTCAACGTTCATTCGTGCAGTCAGCGCAGCAAAACCAAAAGTTGCAGATTATCCGTTTACCACGATGGTACCAAACCTCGGTGTGGTTGATGCGGATCGTCATCGTTCATTTGTGATGGCAGATATTCCAGGATTAATCGAAGGGGCTGCTGAAGGTGCTGGTCTAGGAATTCGTTTCCTTAAGCATTTGGCGCGTACGCGTATTCTTTTGCATATTGTTGATGTTCAGCCAATTGATGGTTCTGATCCAGCTCATAATGCAAGAGCGATTTTAGGTGAGTTAGAAAAATTCTCTCCGACATTGGCAAAACTGCCAGTGGTCTTGGTGTTAAATAAACTGGATCAAATTGCAGAAGAATCAAGAGAAGAATGGTGTCAGCACATTCTCGATGAATTGCAGTGGAAAGGTCCTGTATTTAAAACTTCTGGTCTTATGTCGGAAGGAACCAAAGAAGTTGTGTATTACTTAATGGATCAAATCGAACAACAACGTGAGCGCGAAGTTGAAGATCCTGAGTATGCAGCAGAAGTGAAAGCATTCCGTGAGCAGCTTGAAGCTGAGACACGTGAACAAACCATCGCAGCGAAAGAAGCATATCGTGCCATGCGTAAAGCACAGCGTGAAGCTGGTTTGGACGATGATGAAGACTTTGATGACGATGAAGACGAAGGCGATGTAGAAAGCGTCTACATTCGTGACTAGTAAACCGAGGGAAAAATGATAGAAGTGGTCGATGGGCAACGTCAGCTCAATGCGTGTAAACGAATCGTTGTTAAAATCGGATCATCTTTACTCACTGCAAATGGGCAAGGTCTAGATTTAAATGCAATTTCGCACTGGGCGAAACAAATTGCAGATCTACACAATGCTGGACATGAGATTATTCTTGTGTCCTCAGGTGCAGTTGCAGAAGGGATGGTACGCATGAAACTTGCGAGTCGACCCACTGATCTACCCAGTCTACAAGCTTGTGCTGCTATTGGCCAAATGGGTTTAATCCATACATGGTCAAGCGTACTGGATCAACATGGTATCCAAACTGCACAAGTGTTACTCACGCATGATGATCTCGCTGATCGTCGTCGTTATCTCAACTCTTGTGATGCTTTGCAGAACTTGATTGATTGGCATGTCATTCCAGTCATTAACGAAAATGACACCGTCTCTACTGATGAAATTCGGTTTGGTGATAACGATACTTTGGCAGCGATGGTTGCGGGTCAGGTACAGGCAGAATTGTTGATTATCTTAACGGATCAACAAGGTATGTTTGATTCAGATCCACGTAGCAATCCAAATGCAAAATTGTTCTCTGCTGTTCGAGCACTCGATGATCGTTTGTTTGAAATGGCGGGTGGCGGTGGTGTACTTGGTCGTGGTGGTATGGTCACCAAGGTTCGCGCTGCGCGTCTAGCGGCAAAGTCGGGTTGTCCTACCTTGATTGCCAGTGGGGAAAGCGAAAATGTGCTGGCTCGCCTAATGGCGGGTGAGATGTTGGGTACCTTATTTACCACTGACAATGATCGTGTGACAGCACATCAGCAATGGTTGGCAGCGCATTTACAAACTGCGGGTCGTTTAGTGATTGACGATGGTGCTGTTGAAGCGATTAAGCTCAAACATCGTAGTTTATTGCCTGTCGGAGTCAGAGCGATTGAAGGACATTTTGATCGTGGTGATGTAGTTGAATGTGTTGATAAAAACGGTGGTCGTGTCGCAGTAGGTCGTGTGAATTTTAGTTCACGTTCTGCCGAAATGATTAAAGGTTTATCATCAGAAAAAGTCTATCAGGTTTTAGGTGAAGCACGATCGCTAGAAATGATCCATCGTGATCATATGGCAATCTACTAAATTGTTTAAAAATAAAAAAGCTCGCATTAAGCGGGCTTTTTTATGTCTGCTTGGTTCAATTGTTTCAGCTCTAAGGAGGGAAGAGCTTGCTCTACTCCCATCATATAAGGATGGTCTGCTAAAGAGAGCATTTCTAGATCTTCTTCACTATTGCCATAGGCATAAATCGTTTGATAATTTGCTAAATTGTAGCTTTGTAAAATGCGCAATTTCTTTTGCTCACAATTGCAATCTTCTGAACTGTAGCGACCCGTTAAACGTCCATCTTTAGTTTCAGTTTGGGTGCACAGTAATTCAATATTGAGAACTTCACAAATTGGAGCCAAATAAAGATCAATCGATGCTGATACTAGAACAATGTGATCACCACGTTGCTGATGTAGTTGAAGCTGCTGGAATAAATCGGGATCTAATTTTTTAGTGAGTTTCTGTGCATATTCGTGAGCAAGTTGCTCAACCACATCTACAGAAATGTCTTTAAACATACTCTGGAATAAACGTGGTCGCATGGCATGCGCAGGGTAGAGGCGTAAATAATAGGCTTGAATCCATGGCAGGATTTTCAAGCCTCTTTTGACAATATGGCGTTTTGATAGTGCAAAGAAAATAAACCCTGTGAAACTGTCTCTTGGATAGAGTGTTCCATCGAAATCAAATAAAGCAAGATTTAGAGTTTTATGCGTTTCGCTCTTTGCATGCATGTTTCATATCGTCCATTAACTCGACTGGCAAACCAATTGGTATTGTAGTCACGGCTCAGTTTAGGGCCCGAAATAACGACTTCAGGCATAATTGCATAAATAGGTTCTTTATTGGTTTTACTTTGATACAACTTTTGAACGGCTAAATAAGTTTGTGTATCTTCGAACTTCTTCTCTTTTTCTTTCTTTAAATCCGCACGAATTTGACGCGGAGTAACCAGAATTTTATTGTTGGTAAACGCTGAGATCACTTCTTTTTCAGATTGGCTCAGTACAGATTGTACATTCCCATCTTTATTATAAAGTAACAGGTCACCATCTAAATCAAGGTCTTTACCTTGTATGACTTCAAGCATCTTTTGAAAAGCTGCATTGCGGCTTGAATACATGCCTGAGTTGTAATCGGCAAAACGATAGATGGCTTTGTCATAATCGGCAGAATATTCCATCAAACGATGGATACCATAATATAGGCCACCGTATTGGGTATAGAGATCATTACGTAGTTCAGCAATATTTCCGCTTTGACGTTTATGTTCTTTGGCATAATTAATATGCACTTGCATAGAACCCAGTGTCGTGATCGGGTTCATTTTTTCGCCAATATCTTGTCCAACCAATTTCGCTGCGCCTGTTAGGGCACTGACATGATAATGCTTCGACATATAGTCAAAAATTTCACGATAAAGCAAATCGAGTTCACGCTCAGTTCTGACTTTGCGCATTTGGCTCATATAGTTATTTTCTGGTGAAGGTTGGTTTTTGAGCACATCCTCAAAATAACCTGCCACAGTGCCGCCAATGGTTTCACCTAGTTTCGCTTCAAACTTCTCTTTGAGGCGCGTATTGATTTCCTGAACTGCTTTCTCGCCTAAGCCTGGTACAGCAGGGTCAGCGACAAAGTTAGATTCCTGATCGACTACGGCCACAATGCTGCATACATTTTGCTTGGTTTTAGGAATACTAAGTTGTTGCATGATATCGAAGATATCTTGCGACCAAGACTGGCGATCATTCACACGCGGTGGCAGTACTTTGGTAATTTGTTCTGCCTTCATTTCGGGTTCTTTATTATTTGACCACCAAGCATTATCACCACAAGCCACTAAGCTTATGCTGATTGCCAAGAGGCTAAATGTTTTGAATAGAGGACGAGTCGAAAACGATTGGTTCATAATGAAGACAACACCGCACAAAAAGATGAGCCGAACGGGCGAATGAAGTATACTATGTTGATCAGAAATTGTAAGAAAATATATGTATATTGGTTCATATCAACTGTCAAATAATTTGATCGTTGCTCCGATGGCTGGCGTTACGGACCGTCCTTTTAGAACGCTGTGCAAATACTTTGGTGCAGGGCATGCGGTCAGTGAAATGATGACTGCAGACAAGACACTACGTATGAGTAAAAAGAGTCTTTATCGGGCTAATTTTGATGGTGAGCTTGCACCAATCTCTGCACAAATCGCAGGTTCGGATCCAGAGCAACTGGCTGAAGCAGCACGTTATCAAGTGGCGAATGGTGCGCAGATTGTTGATATCAATATGGGTTGCCCAGCTAAGAAAGTATGTAACAAACTTGCAGGTTCGGCTTTATTACAAGACGAAGATCTCGTTGCGCGTATTCTCGATGCCGTAGTTTCTGCAGTGGATGTACCAGTCACTTTAAAAACCCGATTAGGTTTTTTAAATGGCCATGAAAATATTTTACGTGTGGCCAAACGTGCTGAAGAATCTGGAATTGCAGCCTTAGCCTTGCATGGTCGTACCCGTGAAGATATGTATTTGAATACTGCACGTTATGAGCTGATTAAGCAGGTTAAAGAATTGATTGATATCCCATTGATTGCCAACGGTGATATTGATAGTCCCGAAAAAGCCAAATATGTACTGGATTATACGGGTGCAGATGCCATTATGATTGGGCGTGCAGCCCAAGGCCGACCTTGGATATTCAGAGAAATTGCTCATTACTTAAAAACAGGTGAGCATCTTGCTGCGCCTGATATTGCAGAAGTCAAAGCAGTATTATTGGGGCATCTGGCTGAGCTGTATGATTTCTATGGTGAATACTCAGGCTGTCGTATTGCCCGTAAGCATATTGCTTGGTATACCAAAGGCTTACGCTCAAGTAACGAGTTCCGTCAGAATATGTATAAAGTTGAAAATACGGCTGATCAAGCCAAAGTGGTGGAATCATATTTCGATGAATTACTTGATCAAGGTCTACGTATGAGTGATGTACAAGTTGAACAAGTGAATTTATTGGATATTTAATAATTATTTTAATTGTATTGAAAAGCCTGTAATTCGATCTGAATTACAGGCTTTTTTTATTACGATAAATGAGCCGTGATTTTTTGCAGAATCTGCAAGATCACATCAAACTCACTTTGTAATGGTGTGCTTTTACGGGTCACTAAAGCCAATGTACGGCTTGGTGCAGCTTCAATCGCTTTCACATCAATATCTTGATTGAAATGAATCATACTGTTTTTAAGCGCGATCTCAGGTAAAAGAGTAAAGCCTAAATCAGACGATACCATTTCAACCAGCGTTGGTAATGAACTTGCTTTTAAGCGATGATCATTTTTGCGCTCACCAACAGGGCAGGCACTTAAAGCATGGTCGCGTAAGCAATGACCTTCCTCAAGCAGCATTAAACGAGATAGATCCAAATCATCGAGAGAATTTGCATTGGCTGCATTGGTATCTTTCTTGTTATACACAAGGAATAAGTGTTCTTTGGCAATTTCAGCAACTTTTAAACTGCGCGTATCAAACGGAAGTGCAAGTACAATCATGTCTAAATTACCATGTTCCAACTTCTCTACAATCTTCTCACTTTGTGCTTCATGTAAGTGTAGCTGGATTTTTGGCAATTGCTGATGAACTTCATCTAAGAGTTGAGTCAGAATAAAAGGTGCAATGGTTGGAATAATACCGAGATGTAAATCACCTGTTAATGGTTCACTCATCTCTCGGCTTAAACGCATCAGGTCTTGGGCATCGGCAAGCAACACTCGCGCTCGCGCCACCACTTGCTCACCTAATGGGGTTAAACGGACGTTTTGACGATCACGCTCAACTAAGACCCCACCTAATAAACGCTCCAATTCCATGATGCCACCAGACAATGTTGACTGGGTAACAAAGGAACGACGCGCTGCTTCAGTAAAATGTAAAGTTTCTGACAACGTAACTAAATATGATAGCTGTCTTAATGAGGGTAATGCAGCCATAGTGTCCTAGTGTGATGATCTAAAGTGGTGAGTAAACAAACCACTAAGTTGCGGAATGAAATGTGCAGGAATATCATGCCCCATTCCTTGAATTAATTCAAACTTAGCACCCGAAATTGCTTTTGCAACAGCTTTCCCGTGACTTGGTGGTAACAGGCGATCTTTTGATCCGTGTACAACCAATGTCGGCTGAGTAATCGTTTTGTTCAATGGTAACAAAGAACCTGTACATAATATTGCTAAAAATTGTTGAAGTACACCCGCTGGATAGAAACTACGTCGATATAATTTGCGAATGGTTTGAATTGATTCGACTGGATTGACATAACCAGGTGAACCGATAATACGGAAAACATTTAAACTATGATTAATAATTGTTTCTTCATCATGCCCTTCAGGTTTACCCAATAAGCTAAAAAGCTGCTTTGGAAAAGGCGGAGGTAAAAACGGCTGATTATTACTGGTAAATAACAAACCTATTTTTTCTACTTTTTCTGGATATTTCGCAGCAACAATCTGTGAAATCATTCCGCCCATTGAGGCACCAATAATATAGGATTTCTCGATGCCAAGTTGATCAATCAACATTGCTACATCATCGGCCATATCATATAAGGTATAAGGTGCACCTTCATTGCGAAGTCCAAACATGAAACGACTCATCAGTTTCATGGTATTGAGTCGTTTGCCCTTATTACGAATTTTAGAAGATAAACCGATATCGCGATTATCAAAGCGAACTACACGGAAACCTTGATCGATTAAGGCTTTACAGAAGAAATCAGGCCAAAACAGCATTTGTGCACCTAGGCCCATGATCAATAAGATGGTTGGATGCTCAGGATTTCCGCCCATTTCAACATGTAGTTCAATGCCATTGCCCAAAGTAACTTTGGTTTCCTGCATAAAAGAAGCATATGGTGACACGTTAAATTGGAGGGCACTGTTCATGATCTTCGTTCCAAATTGAATTCTTCTTATTGCTTAGAGAGTTTGAAGGAAATTCTTTTCTCAACAAACTCTCGTATTTAAACCTTAAACTTGCGCTGGAATCAAGTCTGGAACCAGCTTGGTGAGGGTTAAACGTTGTTTGCCCGCAGTTGCACCTAACAGTACAAAACCCCTTAAGGTTCCTTCACCATCAGCTGCTTTGGCAAGCATACCATCATCAAACTCTTCGGTTTCCCAGTTCACATCCACATTAAGCGGTGCAGGTAAAACCGTCAATGGCGCAGCGGGTGTTTTTACTGCAACAGGCATAGCAGGGTAGTGTACCGCTGTGCTTTGACCACTGAGCGTTTTTGCTAAAGCACGTGCTTGCTGCATAATTGGCATCACATATGGCAATAACGTGCCATTCACTTCTGCACAGTCACCGACGGCATAGATATCCGCTTGATTGGTTTCCAAAAGCGTGTTGGTAATAATGCCACGACTGGTTTGAATGTCTGCTGCTTTCGCTAAAGAGATATTCGGTTGTAAGCCAATTGCAGAAAGAACAATATCAGCGACCAGTGTTTTACCATTGGCTAAGGTGACTTCGTAGTCTTCACCATTATTAATCTTGGTTACTTTTTCCACGGTGGTGGAGAGTGCAAATTTAATGCCTGCTTGTTCTAAGTTGGCCTTAAAGGCTTCAGCGACATGGTTTGGTAATAAACGACCGAGTGGCTGAGGGGCTAAGTCAATTACAGTAACATCATATTGGCTATGCAATAAGTCATTGGCAAATTCACAGCCAATTAAACCTGCACCAAGAATAACCACGCGTTTGTCTTTACGGTTTGCAAGGTTTTCACGGAAGATACGATAGTCGACCAATGAGTTCACAACATGGATGTCATCACTGCCATCACCGGCAATCGCTAAGCGGATAGGGTTTGCACCGACAGCCAGTACTAATTTTGAATAAGGTTGGGTAATGGTTTGCCCATTTTTTTCTAATGTAAGTTCATGGTTTTCGGCATTGATTGCTTTCACCCATGTGTCTGCATCAATGCGCATATTCAATTGGGTTGCCATCTTTGTCGCATCGCCTAAAGCAATTTGTTCTGGTGCTTTATTCCCTGCAAAGGCATTAGATAATGTTGGTTTTGCATAATTTACCGCATCATCTGCACAGATCATAACCAGTTCTTGTTCAGGACTTAGTTTACGAAACTCTCGCGCTACGGTGTAACCTGCCATGCCCGATCCGATGATAACGATAGGATGCATTCTATTCTCCAATATTTTCTTATTTAAAAACAAACGATAGCAAAAAAAAGACCATGATCATTGTCACGGCCTTCTTGATCTATTTAGATTTCAACCATTTCAAAATCAGCTTTTGAAACGCCGCAATCTGGGCAAGTCCAATCATCTGGGATATCTTCCCATTTGGTCCCTGCTGCAATGCCGTCTTGTGGCCAACCTTCTGCTTCGTCGTAAATCCAACCACAAACGATACATTGATATTTTTTCATGTGACTCTCCAAACTGATAGGTATGTTCAAGTTGCCTTTCAGTAAAACTATTCCGTAATGTCGCTATGATCGCTGCAATAGGAACTAACTTATGCTAATCGGGAGTTAGATTTTTACGCAGAACGACATTTAAGTAAAGTAAATGCAAGAGTTTAATCATTTATTCAAAAAGTGATATGGCAATTCTATCTGAAAGTCTTGTTATTTGAGCAATTACTCTAATTTTTTTTAGGGATATAACGCTTATACAATTAAAAAAAGCCGAAATGTATAAATATAGTGTGTATAAAAAACAAACATTCAGAATCAAGATATGATGATGAAAACAATGATCAAGGAGAATAAAACATGGAAACCTTATCTTATAATATAAAAATTTATGCGACCCCTGAAAAAGTTTGGGAGGTTCTTTGGACTCCAGAAAGTTATCAAGCATGGACAAAATTCTTTGCATGCGATTCAACCATGACTACGGATTGGAAAGTGGGTGGTAAAACCTATTTTGGAGATGGCAAAGGCAATGGCATGATCTCTACCATTGAAAGTATCGATGAGCCTAAAGAGATTGTTTTTAAGCATCTTGGGATGATTGAGAACGGTAAGGAGGATCTGGAAAGTGAGGCTGTGAAGTCTTGGGCAGGTGCTTTGGAAAAATATATGCTGTTTGATTTTAATGGTGAAACGCAATTGCATGTAGAGGTCGATATTCAACCAGAACATGCAGAATTTATGAATAAAGGCTTTGATCAGGGACTTGCTATGGTCAAGCATTTAGCGGAGAAATAAGCGACAGCGAATCGATTGTTGAGCGGAAAATTGCTGCGTTATCTTGATTCAAAAACTGATCAATCTTGATTTTTTTGAATTGTCTGGTTGAAACAATACGAAAATGAGTTGTGATCTGCTATCCTATGTCACTTCATTTTTTACTTAATCGAGGCAGAGATGACGCAACAAAACGCTCAATCGACTTCTGAACAAACACTTTCCGAAAACGATTTAATCGCACAGCGTCATGCCAAATTAAAGCAAATCCAAGAGACTGCAAAACAAACGGGTAAGAGCCCGTGGCCAAACACGTTTAAACGTGAGCACTATGCAGCTGATTTGCAAGAACAGTTTAAAGATCAAGACAAGGCGCAAATTGAAGGCGCTGAAAAAGTTTATGTAAAAGTTGCTGGTCGTGTGATGTTGAACCGTGGATCATTTATGGTGATCCAAGATATGACGGGTCGTATTCAACTTTATGTGGATCGTAAAGGTCTGCCAGCTGATATTTTAGAAACCATTAAAAGTTTAGACCTTGGCGATATCATCGCTGCTGAAGGTTATATTGGTCGTTCGGGTAAAGGTGACTTATATGTGCACCTTGAAGGTTTTGAATTACTGACCAAATCACTTCGTCCACTTCCAGATAAATTCCATGGTTTAACCGATACAGAAGCTAAATATCGTAAACGTTATTTAGATTTGATCGTAAATGAAGAAACACGTAAAACTTTCGAAATTCGTGCCCAAGTAGTTGCAGGTATTCGTGCATTCTTGACCAATGAACGCTTCATGGAGGTGGAAACGCCAATGATGCATGTGATTCCGGGTGGCGCATCTGCTAAGCCATTCGTAACACATCATAATGCTTTGGACATGGAACTGTATTTACGTGTTGCACCGGAACTCTATTTAAAACGCCTTGTAGTGGGTGGTTTTGAGCGTGTGTTTGAAATTAACCGTAACTTCCGTAACGAAGGGGTTTCAACACGCCACAACCCTGAATTCACGATGATCGAGTTCTATCAAGCCTATGCTGATTATAAAGACTTGATGGTATTGACTGAAAACATGCTTGAAAAATTGGCAGTTGATATCTTGGGGTCTACCGATGTGCCTTATGGTGACGAAGTTTATAGCTTCAAAGGGCCATTCAAGAAAATCTCAATGTTTGATGCAATTCTTGAGAACAATCCAGACTTCACACCTGAAAATGTGAATGACCGTGAATTCTTGGCCAAATTTACCAAAGAAGTTTTAAAAGAGCAGGTAAAACCTGGTTTTGGTTTAGGCAAATTACAAACGATTGTGTTTGAAGAAACTGTAGAAACTAAACTGCGTCAGCCGACGTTCATTACTGAATATCCAGCTGAAACTTCACCACTTGCTCGTCGTAATGATGATAATCCACATATTACCGATCGTTTTGAGTTCTTTATCGGTGGTCGTGAGTTGGCAAATGGTTTCTCTGAGTTAAATGACCCGATTGATCAGGCTGAGCGCTTCCAAGCGCAGGTTGCAGAAAAAGATGCAGGTGATGATGAAGCAATGCATTACGATGCAGACTTTATCGAAGCATTGGAATATGGCTTGCCACCGACAGCTGGTCAAGGCATCGGTATTGACCGTTTGGTGATGTTGTTTGCCAATGCTGCGAGTATTCGTGACGTGTTGTTATTCCCGCATATGCGCCGTAAAGATTAATTTACCATTCATTAAAAAGCCACTTCCATGAAGTGGCTTTTTATATTCATGATTAAAAAAATATAATTATTGCATTTGATGATTGAAAAGAGATCGTAAAAAAACGATCATGTGCACATAAATAAATTTGAGAACAGTTTAGATATGTTTCTAAAAAAATCCCTTTATGTCGCATTATTTGCTTCGCTTTCCTCTGCAACATTTGCACAAGGTCTCATCTTAAACGATGCAAATTTACGTACAGATTTAAATTGGCTGAACCAACAAGGTGTTATTCAAATTAGTACGTCGACTTGGCCAATGAGTGGCGATGAAATTCAACGTGCTTTATCCCAAGCGAAAGTGAGCAATAATGCTCAGCAAAAGGTGGTGAATTCAGTTGCTAATGCACTGAAAGCAGATAATGAAACGGTTAAACTTGGTTTACATGCCGGCTCTGATCTTAAAACTGTTCCTCAAACATTTGGTGATAACCAAAAATCACAATATCAGGTCGCTGCTGAGTTTAATGCAGGTGGTGAAAATTGGGATGCAAAACTTCGTGTGAATGGAGAGAAAGATCCACTGGTTGATAATGGGCATGATGTCAATGTAGAAGGTTCTTATCTTGCTGGTAAGCTTTGGAATCAATGGGTGATTGCAGGTCAGATTCCGACCTATTGGGGTCCTGGGCATGATGGAAGTTTGATTCGCGGTGATGCGAGTCGTCCTGTGTATGGTGTTACAGCACAACGAGCTGTACAAAATGCATTTGAGAGCAAATGGTTATCTTGGATTGGTCCTTGGCAGTATCAAGCATTTGCTGGGCAATTGGATGATTATAAGGCTGTTCCTGATGCAAAACTGCTTGGTTTACGTGTAACGGCACAACCTTTGTCTTATCTTGAACTTGGTGCATCACGTGTATTGCAATGGGGCGGTGAAGGCCGTTCAGAAAGTTTGGACTCACTTTGGAATGCCATTAAAGGTAATGATAATCTTGATTATGATACTGATAAGTCAAATCAGATTGCAGGATTTGATTTTCGGTTGAATACACAACCATTACTACAAGTCCCTGTCGGTGTTTATGGACAATATGTGGGGGAAGATGAAGCCGGTGGACTCCCTGCTAAAAAGATGTATTTAGCGGGTATAGATTTCTCTTCTTCTTATAAAAATATGCCGTATCAACTCTATGCAGAATGGGCAGATACGCGTAGTAATGGAAAAGTAGATGGTGTTTCATATAATCATTATGTTTACAAAGATGGCTATTATCAACATGGTTTTTCTTTAGGCCATGCAATGGGTGGTGATGGTCAAATGTATTCGGTTGGTGGTGATATTCGTTTTGATACAATGAACCGTTTAAATGGTCGTTTGCTTTATACCAAGGTGAATCCATTAGATTTAAGAATTAATGAGGCATTTCCAAAGCAAGATACAATAAAAGCTCTTGATTTGACTTGGACACACTACTTGAAACCAACAATTCCATTAAAAGTGAATGGTTGGGTCAGTGATTCTGATTTGAATGGCAGTGATGGTGGTGTTTCTGTTGGTGTTGAAATTCCATTAGAACGGAAAATGTTCGGTTTTTGATAGGTTTTAAACCTTTGAAAAAAGGAGCCTTTTGGCTTCTTTTTTTATATTTTTTGGTGAGGAATAGATTGTATTGATATTCCATAATCTTATTTTTATATCATAATTTTGCATATTGATATGAAAAAACAAGCTAAAGAACTGGATCTAAATTATTATAATGAATAACCGCTATTGAGTGGTTTTTTGCCACCAGTAAGAATATCTATATCATGAAAAATTGGAGTTGTTATGGCACTCGTTCCTCCACACAGTCTTCAAAGTGGTGGTTTAATCCCACTTATAGATTTTATGGATAGCATGGATAAGGAGGAAATTGTACATGACTGAAAATAGATTAACTCACCTCAAGCAACTTGAGGCAGAAAGTATTCATATTATTCGTGAAGTTGCAGCTGAATTTGAAAACCCTGTGATGCTTTACTCGATTGGTAAAGACTCGGCAGTAATGTTGCATTTGGCATTAAAAGCATTCTATCCAGCGAAACTCCCATTCCCACTACTGCATGTAGATACGGGTTGGAAGTTTAAAGACATGATTGCTTTCCGTGACAACATGGCAAAAACGCATGGCTTTGATCTGATCGTGCATCAAAATGTAGAAGGTCGTGAGGCGGGGATTAACCCGTTTGATCACGGCAGTTCAAAATATACGGACATCATGAAAACCCAAGGTTTAAAACAAGCCTTGGATAAGTATCAGTTTGATGCTGCTTTTGGTGGTGCACGCCGTGATGAAGAAAAATCTCGTGCCAAAGAGCGTGTGTATTCATTCCGTGATAATAAACATCGTTGGGATCCAAAAAACCAGCGTCCGGAACTTTGGAACCTTTACAACGGTAAAGTGAACAAAGGCGAAAGTATTCGTGTATTCCCATTGTCTAACTGGACTGAGTTAGATATCTGGCAATATATCTATCTCGAAAATATTCAACTCGTTCCTCTTTATTTCTCTGCAGTTCGACCTGTGGTTGAACGTAGTGGTACGTTAATCATGGTCGATGATGAGCGTATGCGCTTAAAAGAAGGTGAAGTTCCACAAATGAAATCGGTACGTTTCCGTACACTTGGTTGTTACCCGTTAACAGGTGCAGTTGAGTCTGAAGCAGATACCTTGCCTGAAATTATCCAAGAAATGCTTTTAGCAACCAGCTCAGAGCGTCAAGGTCGTATGATTGACCATGATGAGGCTGGCTCGATGGAAAAGAAAAAGCAAGAAGGTTATTTCTAATTTCCTTAAGCAAGTCCCTCTTTTTAAAGAGGGATTTAGGGAGATTAAAACCGATTTCTAAAGAATATGTGGAGTTTTGAGCAATGTCTCATCAATCAGATCTTATTAGCCAAGACATCTTGGGATATTTAAAACAGCATGAGCAAAAAGATTTATTACGCTTTTTGACGTGCGGTAATGTCGATGATGGTAAAAGTACCTTAATTGGTCGTTTACTTTACGATTCAAAATTGATTTATGAAGATCAATTGCAAGCGGTAACACGTGATAGTAAAAAAGTGGGTACTACAGGTGATGCACCTGATCTTGCTTTGCTGGTTGATGGTCTACAGGCTGAACGTGAGCAGGGCATTACCATTGATGTGGCTTATCGTTATTTCTCTACAGAAAAGCGTAAGTTCATCATTGCTGATACCCCAGGACATGAACAATACACGCGTAACATGGCGACTGGTGCATCCACTGCCGATCTTGCGATTATCTTGATCGATGCACGTTATGGTGTGCAAACTCAAACTCGTCGCCATTCATTTATCGCAAGCTTACTCGGTATTAAAAATATCGTTGTTGCGATTAACAAGATGGACTTGGTTGAGTTCTCTGAAGCACGTTTCAATGAAATTCAAGTTGAATATGATGCTTTCGTGAGTCAACTTGGTGATCGTCGCCCTGAAAATATTGTGTTCGTACCGATCTCGGCATTGAATGGCGACAACGTTGTTAATCCATCAGCAAGTACGCCATGGTACAAGGGTCAAACCTTGATGAGCCTTCTTGAGTCAGTGGAAATTAAACGTGAATCAAATAAACGTGAATTCCGTTTCCCTGTTCAATATGTGAATCGACCAAACCTCGATTTCCGTGGTTTCGCAGGTACGATTGCGCTTGGTCAAGTGAATGTTGGTGATGAAATTATTGCCTTGCCATCTGGTAAAAAATCAACAGTTAAAGAAATCGTAACTTTTGATGGCAATCTAGAACAGGCCGTTGCTGGTCAGGCCGTGACTTTAACCTTAAACGATGAAATTGATATTTCTCGTGGTAACGTTTTGGTCCGTGCAGGCGAGCAACCATTGATTTCACGTAGTGTGCGTGCATCAGTGGTCTGGATGAATGAGCATCCGCTGGTAAAAGGCAAACTGTACAATGTCAAAATTGGGACTCAAACTGTTCCAGCGAAAGTGACGGCAATTAACTTCCGTGTCAATGTGAATACGTTGGAACACACACAAGTTGAAGAGCTTGAGTTGAATGCAATTGCGGATGTTGTAGTTGAGTTTGATGCGCCAGTGGTCTTTGATCAATACCAAGACAGCCGTTACACCGGTTCATTTATCTTTATTGACCGTCTAAGCAACGTAACTGTTGGTGCGGGTATGGTTGAAGCTGCGGTTGAATGGGCAGCGCATAGCAATCCTGTGACTGCAGAAGATCGTGCAGCTCGTTTAGGTCAGAAGCCTGCGGTGATTGGTGTTTCTGCATCGTTGATCGAGAAAGCTCAAGCTTTAGAAAGCTTGTTGATCCAGCAGGGTGTGGTTGCGATTGCGAAAGCCAATTTAACTGCTGAGCAAATTGCATTGTTGCGTGAAACAGGTGTTGTAATTATCACTACGACTGTTGAAGGTACAGATACCGAGATTGCTGCTGAAACGGTTGAAGAAGCCGCTGAAAAAGTGGTGGAGTTAGTTCGTCTTTAATCGGCTGAGTTGATTTTGGAAACCCGCGCAAGCGGGTTTTTTTATTTGAGTGGGCTACAAAAAGCTGGAATTGGTTCTGTTGGATATTTACTCATTGTATTCTTTGCAGTTGTAGTTTTGATATTATGTTGTGCAACTTGGTTTAACTGCTTTTCTATACACTAAATAAACACCACTCAAGATTGCTGTAATTCCAATATAGTCGAAAGTAGAAAGTTGGGTATTAAAAATCATAAAGTCGAGTATTAAAGTCACAAGGGGCACAAGATAGAATAAGCTTGTTGTATTCACCAGATTGCCTGATTGTAGTAATTTATAAAAAATTAGTTGAGCAATCACAGAAACAATGATGCCTTGATATAAAACTGGAATCCAAAAGCCCCAATTCATCTCAAAATTAAATGATTGAAAAGGGATGATTAAGATCATGAAAATCAAAGAAATTGCATATTGTAGTGGTAAAACGTGCCATGGTTTTTCAGAAATTTTTCTTTGTAGAATCACACCTGCCGTAATACATGTCAGGCACATAATTGAAGCAAGCGTTGCCCATAAAGATAATTTATTGACAAACATATTGTTATAAACCAAACAAATAATTCCAAAAAAACTAAGCAGTAGTCCAGTAAGCTTCACTTTGGAAAAACTCTTTTCGGTAATAAAAAAAGTCAAAATGGGCTGTAATGCAAGGATGGTGGAAAGGAGCCCTGGTGAAATTCCAAATTCAAGGGATAAAAAATAAAATAGGGTATAACCCGTAATTAAAAAGCAACCCGTCAATATGACATATTTAAAAGAGGTGTTTTGTGGGTAAAAAGGCTGTTTTGAAATCACACAGAAGGATAAAATTAATGCGGTAGCAATCAAAAAGCGAAAAAACAGAAAAGGAATTGCAGCACCATGATGAAGTCCCCATTTGGTAAAAATAGCAGCGCTACCCCAAAGCAAAACAAATAGGCCAATATAAAGGAAATTCTCATTCTTAAGTTTGACCATTTTACTTATCCTTTTTAATATCTATATTTTTAGGTCTTTGAATATCAGTTTTATATGATCACTAAACTATGATTTTCACTCGATGGTTATAAAAATGCTTTACCATCTAAGACGGATAGAGCAAGTTATTTTAACAAATAATAAAAAGAATATATTTAGAAAGGGGCTTAGGAAGTTAAAGAGGATCATTGCGGAGTAGTTTCAGCAAATCGAGGTATAAATTACTATGCCGATGATTGAAGCGA